>DATKDB010000113.1:0-17678 GCA_035512895.1 Binatia bacterium
GAGAGCAGGAGGCACTGGGAAGGGTGTACGCCGACAAGACCATCCGCTGTCGCGACTGCGGCATGGACTTCGTCTTTTCCGCCGGCGAGCAGGAGTTCTACGCCAGCAAGGGCCTCGTCAACGAGCCCCAGCGCTGCCAGAGCTGCCGCGCCGTCGCCAAGCAGAATCGCGCGCTCGGGCTCAGCTCCGGGGGCGAGAACGGGGGCCAGCGGGAGATGCATGCGGCGGTCTGCGCCGAGTGCGGTGGCCAGGCGCTCGTGCCCTTCCTCCCGCGCAACGACCGGCCGGTGTACTGCTCGAACTGCTTCGACAAGGTGCGCGCCCGCGCCTGAGCCGCACCGCATGAGCACGGCCGATGGATGGCGGCGCCCGACGGGCGCCGCCGTTCGACGTTCCCGACGAGTGGCGGACCGCTGGCAGGACATTCGACCGATGCCCAGCCGGCTCGACGGCACGAGGATGAGGCCACGTCCCGCTCCGAGCGTTCGGTAATGCAAGCCCGCCTCCTCAGACTGACGATCGCGGCCGCCCTCGCCGTCGGTGGCGGCGCGGTCCAGGCCCCGGCCACGACCGACGCGGCGGGCATGCCGATCGTGCGCCTGGGCGGAGCGAACCGTTACGAGACCGCGGCGCTCGTCAGCGCGAGCCACTTCGGTCCGGGCGTGGCGGCGGCGTACGTCGCGACCGGCGACGACTTCCCCGATGCCCTCGCCGGCGGTCCGGCCGCGGCCCTGGCCCGCGGCCCGATCCTGCTCGTCTCGCGCGGCGCGATTCCGGCGCCGACGGCCGCCGAGCTGTCGCGCCTCCAGCCGCTGCGGATCGTCGTCCTCGGCGGCGCGGGCGTCATCTTCGACGAGGTCCTGAACGCGCTCGCCGCCTACCAAACCGGCGGCGGGGTCACCCGGATCGGCGGCGCGGACCGGTACGAGACGGCCGCGCTCGTCAGCGCGAGCCACTTTGGTCAGGGCATGGCCGCCGCCTACGTCGCGACCGGGACGGCCTTCCCGGACGCGCTCGTCGGGGGCGTCGCGGCCGCGCGCTCCGGCAGCCCCGTGCTGCTCAGCGCACCGAATGCCCTGCCGGCCGCGACCGAGGCCGAGCTCCGCCGGCTGGCCCCGGCCCAGATCTTCGTGCTCGGCGGCCCGGGCGCCGTCTCCGACGGGGTCGCCGCGCGGCTCGCGACACTTGCGACGACCGGCGCCGTCGGCCGGCTCGCCGGGGGCGATCGCTACGCGACCGGCGTCGCGGTCAGCTCGATGACGCCGGTGCCCGCTGCCGGCCTTTTCGTGGCCACCGGGTCGTCCTTTCCCGACGCGCTCGTCGCGGTCCCGGCGGCGGCGGCCAGCGGGGCGGGCCTGCTGCTCGTGCCCGGCCGCTCGCTGCCGCGGGTCGTGGCCGACGAGGCGGCACGGCTCGCTCCGGGGCGGATCGTGCTGCTCGGGGGGCAGACGGTCGTCACGGACCGCGTCACGTTCGACCTGCGGGTGGCGCTCGGCGACCTGCCGCCGCTGCCCGCCTGCGCCTACCTGGACGTTCCGACGCCATTCGCCACGTATGACGACTGGCGCCGCACGCTCCTCGACCCGATCTACATGCTGCCGTCCGACTATCACCCGGGTGACCTCGTCGACACCTCGGCCGCTGGGCTCAACGCCGGCCACACCCTGCGCGCCCACGTCACTTCCGACCTGCGCGCCATGGCCGACGCCGCTCGCGCCGCCGGCCGGCCGCTCCAAGTCGTGAGCGCCTTCCGCAGCTACGCGACGCAGCAGGCGACGTTCGACTACTGGGTCAGCGTCCGCGGCTACGAGACGGCCCTGCGCAGGAGCGCGCGCGCGGGTCACTCGGAGCACCAGCTTGGCACGACCGTCGACTTCACGCATGCCGGCGGCGCCGCGCCGTGGGACTACGCCGACTGGGGCGCGACGCCGGCCGGGGCCTGGATGCAGGCGAACGCGTGGCGCTACGGCTTCGTGATGAGCTATCCGCGCGACCGGTTCGCGACCGTCTGCCACGAGCACGAGCCGTGGCACTACCGCTACTTCGGCCGCGACGTCGCGTACAGCATCACCGTGTCGGGCCTGACCCCGCGGGAGTGGCTCTGGCTCAACGGCAACGGCGGCTGAGCCCACCGCGGCGGAGCGGCCGGCGGTAGGATGTGACCGCTCCCCGCCGCACCGAGGTCGTCGCCGCCGCGCCATGTCCGTCATCGCTGTCGTGGGCGCCCAGTGGGGCGATGAGGGCAAGGGACGCGTCGTCGACTACCTCGCCGACGAGGCCGACCTCGTCATTCGCTATGGCGGTGGCAATAACGCCGGGCACACGGTCATCAACGCGCACGGCCACTTCAAGCTGCACCTCATCCCGTCGGGCATCTTCCATCCCGGAACGCGGAACCTGATCGGCAACGGCGTCGTCATCAACCCACCCGCGCTCGTCGGCGAGCTCGACGGGCTGTCGGCGGCGGGATTCGCCTGCGAGAACCTCCTCATCAGCGATCGCGCCCATCTCGTCATGCCGTATCACGTGCTGCTCGACCAGCTCGAGGAGCGCGAGCGCGGTGCCGCGAAGCTCGGCACGACGTCGCGCGGGATCGGCCCCGCGTTCGTGGACAAGGTCGCGCGGCGCGGGATCCGCATCGTCGACCTCATGGAGCCTGACCTGTTCCACGCCCGCCTGGACGCGGCGCTGCCGCGCATCCGGCGCATGGTCGAGGCGCACGCGGACGCCGATGACGAGATCGGCGCGAGCATCCGCGACGCGACCGACGCTCGCCTGATCGCCGAGTCGTACCTCGCCGCCGGCGAGCGGCTGCGCCCGCACGTCACCGATGGCCAGGCGGTCGTCGACGAGGCCCTCGATCGCGGCGAGCGCATCCTGCTCGAGGGCCAGCTCGGCACGATGCGCGACATCGACTGGGGCACCTACCCATACGTCACGAGCTCGAGCCCGATTCCCGGCGGCGCGAGCCTCGGGGCGGGCCTGCCGGCCGTCCGCATCGACCGCGTCCTCGGCGTGGCGAAGGCGTACACGACGGCCGTTGGCGCCGGACCGCTGCCGACCGAGCTGGAGGATGCCGACGGCGAGGCCCTCCGCGAGCGCGGCGTCGAGTACGGTACGTCGACCGGGCGGCCTCGTCGCTGCGGCTGGTACGACGCCGTCGCCGTCCGCTTCAGCGTCCGGCTCGCCGGCTACTCGAGCATCGCGCTGACGAAGCTCGACGTCCTCGACGGCTTCGAGCGGCTGCGGATCGCGCGCGCGTACCGCGACCCGGCGGACGGCCGCGAGTGGGCGACGGTCCCGGCGTCCACGTCGCTCTACGAGCGGCTCGAGCCGGTGTACGAGGATGCGCCCGGCTGGCGGACCGATACGACCGCCTGCCGATCCTGGGCCGATCTGCCGGAGGCGGCGCGCGCCTACGTCGAGCGGCTCGAGGCGCTGGCCGGCGTCCCGATCTCGCACGTCTCGGTTGGCCCGGAGCGTGCCCAGATGATCGTCCGATGAGGATCGGCACATGAGCCGGGAGGCGAGATGAAGCTCGGAGTGATCGTCCCGCAGGGATGGACGGGGGAGTACGACGGTTGGGAGCCGGGGGGCGCTTGGGCGCGCACCGTCGCGGTGGCCCAGCAGGCGGAGCGCATCGGCGCCGAATCGGTCTGGCTCTTCGACCACTTCCACACCGTGCCGAAGCCGACCGACGAGATGACCTTCGAGTCGTTCACGTCGCTCTCGGCCCTGGCGGCGCTCACCGAGCGGGTTCGGCTCGGCCAGGTCGTCATCTGCAACGGCTTCCGCAATCCGGCGCTCACCGCGAAGATGGCCTCCACCCTCGACACGATCAGCGGGGGGCGGTTCGAGCTCGGCATCGGCGCCGGCTGGAAGCGCGACGAGTGGAACGCGTACGGCTACGGCTTCCCGGAGACGAAGGAGCGTCTCGCGATGCTGCATGACGCGCTCGAGGTGATCGGGCGCATGCTCGAGCCCGGCCCCACGCACGCCACCTACCGGGGCACGCACCACAGCGTCGAGGACGCCCGCAACTTCCCGAAGCCGATTCAGTCGAACGGCATGCCGATCATGGTCGGCGGCACCGGGCCGAAGGTCACCTGGCGCCTGGCGGCGCGCTACGCCGATGAGCTGAACGTCGATGGCATGTCGCCCGATGCGGTGCGCGAGGCGCTGCCGACGATCCGCGCCCGTTGCGAGGAGATCGACCGTGAGCCGGACAGCCTGTCGGTCTCGGTCCACGTGTGGTGGGGAACCGACGAATGGCGAACGCCCGGTGCCGGGCGGCAGGCGCTGCTGCGCGCCTACGACGAGCTCGGCATCTCCCGCGTCATCGGCCTGCTGCAGGAGTCGGCGACCTCGGATGAGGCGCTCGAGGCCCTTGCGGACGATGCCCGGGCCGCCGGGGTGGAGCTGGAGCGGGACGATCGGGCCATTCGGCGTCCTTGACCCTCGCGGCTAGACTGCAGCATCCGTTGACAGCACGCACAGCGAGCAACATGGCAGGACCGTTCAGCCAGACGGTGATCGCGGTCGTCTGGGACTTCGACAAGACGCTCATCGCCGGCAACATGCAGACGCCGCTCTTCGCCCGCTTCGGTGTCGACGAGCAGGCGTTCTGGGACGAGGTCGACTCGCTGCGCGACTTCTACCTGGCACACGGCGCGCGGCGCGTCGCCGACGACTCGCTCTACCTGAACCACATCCTCGAGTACGTCCGGGCGGGGACCTTCAAGGGCCTCTCGAACGCGACCCTCCACGAGCTGGGTGCCGAGCTCACGTTTCACCCCGGCCTGCCCGACTTCCTCGGAACGCTGCGCCGCGCGGTCGAGGACGAGCCGCGCTTCCAGCGCGCCGACGTCACGCTCGAGCACTACGTCGTGTCCACCGGCCTGCGGCCGATGATCGAGGGCAGCGCGATCCGGCCGCACCTCGACGACGTCTGGGCCTGCGAGTTCATCGAGGCCCACCATCCGCCCGGCTACACCCGCCCGGCGCAGGGAACGCTCTTCGCGAGCCGCGAGATCACCGCCCTCGGCTACCAGATCGACAACACGTCGAAGACGCGCGCCCTGTTCGAGATCAACAAGGGCACGAACAAGCACCCGGAGATCCACGTCAACTCGCACCTGCGGGCCGAGCTGCGGCGCGTGCCGTTCGAGAACATGATCTACGTCGCCGACGGCCCCTCCGACGTCCCGGCCTGGAGCGTCGTCCGCGCCAACGGCGGGCTCGCCTTCGGCGTCTACCAGCGCGGCTCGCAGGCGCAGTTCGAGCAGATCAGCAGCCTGCTGCGCGACGGCCGCATCCACGCCTTCGCCGAAGCGGACTACACACCCGACTCCACGGCGCACCTGTGGCTGACGACCGAGGTTCGCCGCATTGCCGACCGGATCGTCGAGGATCGCGACCTCGCTCTGCGTCGTGCCGTGCGCTCGGCGCCGCGTCACGTCGCCGACGAGCCGGCCACGACCCCGACGGATGCACCGATGGTGACGCCGGCCGTCTCGCGTGCGTCGGACGTCACGCCTTCGGCAGCCGATGCGCTGCGCGAGCGCATTCGCCGGGGCATGGACGAGGCCGGTGCCGCCGACCTCGACGGCAGCCCGGCGTCCGAGCTGCCGGTCGACGGTCGCTGAACGGCAGACGTAGAAGAGGCCGCGCCCTTCGGCGCGGCCTCGATGCATCGGTTGAGCGGAGGGCCTAGGCGGTCGCCTCCTCCGGACCGGTGAGCCAGCGGTAGAGCGCCGGCAGTAGCGCGATGGCCGACAGGCCGACGAGGATGTAGACGATCGTCGAGATCGCGCTCGCCGCTGACGCTGCTCCGCACCGTGACTCGGCCGGGGAGGGATGCCCTCCGCGGCCTTCGTCATGCGCCATCCGGGCGCCGCCTGGCTGCCCGATCTCCGGAGCGTGCTGGTCGGACGAACGCTCGGATCGGCAGATCATCGCGGCGCGCCCGCGTATACTCCGGCAAAGCCGCAGCCCGCAACGACGTGCATCCGATCCGAGCCGTCTTCCATCCCAGCCGCGACCGTCGCCCGCGCCGCCATGCCGCGCGGGTCTTTTTGTATCCGGAGGAGCTCCACGCGTGATCAACGAGGCCCCCACCCGCGACGTCACCGGGACGCGCCTGCGTCGCGCGTACGGCTTCGAGGAGGTAGCGCTCGTGCCTGGCGCGGTCACGGCCGACCCGGCCGAGGTGGACCTCGCCGTCGAGCTCGGCGGCTTCCGCCTGGTGATCCCGTTCCTGGCCGCGGCCATGGACGCGGTCGCCGACGTCGACTTCGCCGTGCGCATGGCCGGTCACGGTGGCCTCGCCTTCGTCAACCTCGAGGGGCTCTACACCCGGTACGAGGATGCGACCTCGATCATCGACCGAGTCGCATCGGCCGAGACCGGCCCGGCCGCGGCGCATGTCCTGGCCGAGGCATACGAGCAGCCGGTCCGCGACGAGCTCGTCACCGCCCTCATCACCCGCATCAAGGCGCAGGGCGCGATCGCGGCCGTCTCGACGACGCCGGCATCGGCCTGGCACCATGCCGAGCTCGCCGCCGCGGCGGGCGCCGACCTCTTCCTCGTCCAATCGCAGGTGAGCAGCGCTCGTCACATCTCGACATCGAC
The DNA here is from genome assembly GCA_035512895.1 of Binatia bacterium. GTDB lineage: Bacteria > Chloroflexota > Limnocylindria > QHBO01 > QHBO01 > JACDBZ01. The sequence continues at coordinate 6,631 of DATKDB010000113.1, forward strand.
TCGCGTGCTCTCGCTGGCCGATCTCACGGGCGGGCTCCAGCTGCCGGTCCTCGTCGGCAACACGGTCAGCGGCGAGGCGGCCTACCAGCTCATGCACCAGGGAGCCGCGGGCATCTTCGTCGGCGTCGGTCCCGGTGCGGCCTGCACGACGCGCGAGGTGCTCGGGATCGGCGTCCCGCAGGTGTCCGCCACCCTGGAGGTCGCCGCCGCGCGCGACCGGTTCGCCGCCGAGACCGGTCGCCACGTCCCGGTCATCACCGACGGCGGCATGAAGACCGGCGGCGACATCGCGAAGGCGATCGCCTCCGGCGCCGACGCGGTCATGCTCGGCTCGCCCTTCGCCGGCGCGCTCGAGGCCCCGGGGCGCGGCTTCAACTGGGGGATGGCCGCACCCTCCCCGACGCTGCCGCGCGGCACGCGCATCCGCATCGGCAAGCGGCTGCCGCTCGAGCAGATCCTGTTCGGCCCGGCGGAGACGAGCCACGGCACGCAGAACCTCGTCGGCGCGCTGCGGCAGTCGATGGCCGCGCTCGGCGCGCGGACGATCCGCGAGATGCACGGCGTCGAGATGGTCATCGCCCCCTCGATCGCGACCGAGGGCAAGTCCTGGCAGCTCTCCGGAAGCGAGTAGCGCCGCGCCCACGCATCGGTCGCAGACTCGAACGTACCCGCCCGAATGGCTGAAGCGCGCCTGACGGCCCGTCACCTGAACCGGGCGCTCCTCGAGCGGCAGATGCTGCTCGAGCGCTCGGCCCTCGAGCTGACGCAGGTCGTCGAGCGGATGGGCGGGATCCAGACGCAGTACGCGCCCGCCGGCTACATCGGCCTGTGGTCGCGCATGCGCGACTTCGAGCGACCGATGCTGACGCGCGCCCTCGAGGAGCGCCGCGTCGTGCAGGGCACGATGATGCGCGCCACGATCCACACCGTCTCGGCCGCCGACTACTGGCCGCTGATGGCCGGGGTGCGACGCGTCAACCGCGAGTGGTACACGAAGGTGCGCGCCCGGGAGATGGCCGGCTTCGACCTGGAGGCGGTTGCCGGCGCCGTCCGCGCGGAGCTGTCCGACGGACCGCTCCGATTCGCGGAGCTGACGCGCCGCCTCGTCGAGCGTGGCTTTCCCGCCCGCGCCGCGGGCTGGGCCGGGACGTGGGTCGACCTCGTGCGGGTGCCGCCGTCGGGCACGTGGGAGCGCCGCCGCGCCGACCTGTACGGGCTCGCCGACGCGTGGCTGCCACGAGTCGAGGTGAGCGAGGAGGACGGCATCGAGCGCCTCATCCGTCGCTACCTGGGGGCCTTCGGTCCGGGACCGCTCCGGGACATCGCCGGCTGGATGGGCCTGAACGTCGGGCAGATGCGGGATGTCGCCGAGCGCATGGACCTGCGGCCCTGGCGCGACGAGCAGGGCAGGCCGCTGCTCGACCTCCCCGATGCGCCGCTGCCGGACCCGGAGACGCCCGCGCCCGCCCGCTTCATCGCCGTGTGGGACGCGATGCTCCTCGTCCACGCGCGGCGGACGCAGGTCCTGCCGGAGGAGTATCGGCCCCATGTCTTCAATACGAAGACGCCCCACTCGCACAACGTCTTCCTGCTCGACGGCCAGGTGGCCGGCACGTGGCGCTTCACCGATGGCCGGATCGACCTGTCGCCGCTCCGTCCGCTGACGTCGGCCGAGGGTCGAGCGCTCGACGAGGAGGCGAGCCGGCTCGCGGCCTTCCACGCCTGAGCGCATCGCGTACGATCCGCCGCATGAACCGATCAGACGTGCAGGCCTGGCTCGACCGATACGTCGAGGCCTGGCGGGCGAACGACCCCGAGCCGATCAGGGCGCTCTTCACCGAGGACGCCGTGTACCGCTACCGACCGTGGGACGACCCCGAGCAGACGGTCGTCGGCAGCGACGCCATCGCCCGATCCTGGCTGGAGGAGCCGGACGACCCGGATGCCTGGGAGGCGCACTACGAGCCGTACGCGGTCGAGGGCGACCGGGCGGTCGCCGTCGGGTTCAGTCGCTACCTCGCGACCGACACCGAGCCCGAGCGGATGTACCAGAACGTCTACCTGCTGCGCTTCGCACCCGACGGCCGCTGCCGCGAGTTCAGCGAGTTCTACATGCAGCACGGCAATGAGTAAACTTACTCACCCTACTGAGTAAAATTCCTCAGCGGAGTGAGCGTTTGAGCCGGGCCTCGAAGGTCTACCGACGGCCGGTCTACACCGGGGTCCTGGAGCGCGCGCACGAGCCGCGCCAGTTCATCCAGGTTTTGGCCGGGCCGCGGCAGGTCGGCAAGACGACCCTCGCGCGCCAGGTCATGGACGCCATCGGCATCCCGGGCCACTTCGCCTCCGCGGACGCGCCGGATCCGGAGGACATCGGCTGGATCTACACGCAGTGGGCGATCGGGCGCCAGCAGGCGAAGCTGGGTGGTCGCGCCGGTGGCCTCCTCGTCCTCGACGAGGTCCAGAAGATCCGCGACTGGTCGGACGTCGTGAAGGAGCTCTGGGACGAGGACACCGCGTCGGGTGCGCAGCTGCGCGTCATGTTGCTCGGGTCCGCCCCGCTCCTCGTGCGGCAGGGGCTCTCCGACAGCCTGGCCGGCCGATTCGAGATCGTCCGGGTCACGCACTGGACGTTCGTGGAGATGCGCGATGCCTTCGGGTGGGACCTCGACACGTACCTGTTCTACGGTGGCTACCCCGGATCGGCCCCGCTCATCAGGCGGCATGAGCGCTGGGAGGAGTACATCCTCGACTCGATCGTCGAGACGAACCTGTCGCGCGACATCCTCATGCTGAACCGCGTCGAGAAGCCGGCCCTCCTGCGGCAGCTGTTCCGGCTGGCGTGTGCCTACTCCGGGCAGGTGCTCTCGTACACGAAGATGCTCGGCACCCTGACCGATGCGGGCAACACCGTCACCCTGGCCCATTACCTCGAGCTGCTCGGTGGCGCCGGGATGGTGACCGGCATCGGCAAGTACTCCGGCTCGGCCGTTCGCCGGCGCGCCTCGTCGCCGAAGCTGCTGGCATTGAACACGGCGCTTGTCACGGCCACGGCGCGCACCTCCCTGGCCCGGGCGCGCGCCGACCATGAGTTCTGGGGGCGGCTCGTTGAGACGGCGGTCGGCGCGCACCTGTGGTCGCATGCCGACCCGGACGAGCTGACCTACTGGCGCGAGGGAAACAACGAGGTCGACTGGGTCGTCCGGCCGGGCAAGCTCATGCGCTCGCGAGAGGCGCCGATGGCGATCGAGGTGAAGACCGGCCATCCGCGCGGCACGCCCGGCACGGTCGCGTTCACGCACTCGCATCGAGGGTCCCGCGCGTTGATCGTCGGATCGGGAGGGATCGACGTCGAGGCGTTCCTCTCGACTCACCCGCGCGAGTGGCTCGACGCCTAGCGAACGCTCGGCCACCAGCGCGGTTGTCGCGCGGCACGATGCCCAGGGTGCTCGACCTGCTGGGATCGACCGACAGCGGCTGGCCGGTACCGCGCGCGCCGAGCTCGTGGCTCGATGAGGGAAGTTCGTGCGGTACCCTGAAGCGGCGATGCGCACCGCTGACTGGACGCCACGCCGCAACCGGTTCCGCCGGCTCCACGAGCGGGACCTATTCGTCATGCCGAACCCGTGGGACATCGGCTCCGCACGCATCCTGGCATCCATGGGGTTCCCAGCGCTGGCGACGACGAGCCTCGGGCATGCCGCCTCGCTCGGGAAGGTGGACCAGACGGTCACGCGCGACGAGCTGCTGGCGCACGTCGCGGCGATCTCGGCGGCGGTCGACCTTCCCCTCAACGTCGACGCCGAGCGGTGCTTCGCCGACGACCCCGCGGGCGTCGCCGAGACCGTCTCGCTGCTCGCCGAGGCCGGGGCCGCCGGCTGCTCGATCGAGGACTACGATCCGGACAGGAACGCGATCGACGACATCGCGGTCGCGGCCGAGCGCGTCGCTTCGGCGGCGGACGCCGCGCACCGGCACGGGATGCTGCTCACGGCCCGCGCCGAGAACGCGTTGTACGGGATCGACGACATCGATGACACGATCGCCCGACTCCGCGCCTACCACGCTGCCGGCGCGGACGTGCTGTATGCCCCGCGCCTGAGCGATCCGGATCAGATTCGCCAGGTCGTGCAGGCGGCCGATGCGCCGGTCAACGCTCTCGCCATGCGCCACGGACCGTCGATCCCGGAGCTGGCCGAGCTCGGGGTTCGGCGGGTGTCGACCGGCGGCCCGCTGGCACGCGCCGCGTACGGCGCCCTGCGACGCGCGGCGGAGGAGCTGCTCGGCCGCGGGACCTCGACATACCAGGACGACGCGCTGACCAGCGACGACCTGGACCGGGCATTCGGCCCCCGCCGCTAGCGGATCGGCCAGCAGACCTCGGTGCGCAGGTCGGCCGGGTCGACCTCGGACGGATCATCGACGTACGACTCCCAGGGCGCGTCGCCGAGTGAGCGGCCTTGGTCGCCGATCCACTTCTCGAGCGTCGCGTACGTCGCCGGAAGGCTGTCGTACGAGCCGCGATGGACGGCGACCGCAACCTCACCACCGGGCAGCTCGGAGGCAGCAAGCTCGCCTTCCGCCGCATCGGCCATGGGACTCAGGGTCGAGGCCGGAGCGGCGGTCGGGATGCCGATCTCGACAGTCGCCTGTTCCGGCCCGAACTGGTGATAGCGGCCGTACGGGGGGCCGGACGGCTGGACACCGAGGTCCGCGAGTCGATGAGCGATGTTCGGGAGATGCTCGCCGAACAGGGCGCCGAGGTCGAGCTCGCTCATCGGCTTGGTGACGCGTACGGCCGCGGTGGGCCGCGGGTCGAGCTGATGGACGGCGATCTCGGACATGAGTGAGCCTCCTTCGTACTGGTCAGACGCTAGACTCGGATGGAGATCATCCTCGTCCATCCGGAGCGGCATTGACAGAGTCCAAGGAACCGAATTCGGGCGCTTCTCGGCACGCACCGGAGCGCGGCCGTACGGTCCATGGGGAGGCGGCCAACGCCGGCCACCGGGTCCTCGCCCCCGACGACGCCGAGGTCGAGGCCTACCTCGAGCAGGCGCTCCACGCGCAGCCGTCGCAGCGGATTGAAACCGAGGCGCCTGAGCAGCCGGACACGGTCGCGGTGCTCGACTTCGGCAGCCAGTTCGCCCAGCTCATCGCGCGTCGCGTCCGCGAGCTGAATGTCTACTCCGAGCTCCTGCCGCACGACACCACCATGGCGGAGCTGGAGCGTCGCGGCGTGAAGGCCGTGATCCTGTCCGGCGGGCCGGCGTCGGTCTACGACGACGGCGCGCCACGCGCCGATCCCGCGCTCTGGTCCGGTCGCATCCCGGTGCTCGGCATCTGCTACGGGCTCCAGCTCATGGCGCATGAGCTCGGCGGCGAGGTCGTTCCGTCGACGAAGCGCGAGTACGGACCGGCGACGGTCAGCCTGACCGATGCGGACGGGCTGTTCGCCGGGATCGAGCGCGAGCAGCCGGTCTGGATGAGTCACGGCGACTCGATCCTGCGTCCCCCGGAGGGCTTCCGGCCCACGGCGCAGACCGATTCCACGCCGTACGCCGGCCTGGCCGATCCCTCGCGCAACCTGTACGGCATCCAGTTCCACCCCGAGGTCGTCCACACGCCGATCGGTCGCGACGTCCTGCGCAACTTCGTCGTCGAGATCGCCGGCGTCCGCCCGACGTGGACCGCCGGTAACCTCGTCGAGACGACCGTCGCCGAGATCCGCGAGCGGGTCGGCGACGGCCACGTCATCTGCGCGCTGTCGGGCGGCGTGGACTCGGCCGTGGCCGCGACACTCGTGCACCGGGCCATCGGCGACCAGCTGACCTGCATCTACGTCGACCACGGGCTCATGCGCAAGCGCGAGTCGGAGCTGCTGCGGGTCACCTTCGAGCGCGACCTCGGCATGAGGCTCGTCATGGTCGATGCGCGGGAGCGGTTCCTCGCGCGGCTCGCCGGCGTCGAGGATCCGGAGGAGAAGCGGCGGATCATCGGCGACGAGTTCATCCGCGTCTTCGAGGAGGAGGCGACGAAGCTCGGGCAGATCGACTTCCTGACACAGGGAACGCTCTACCCCGACGTCATCGAGTCGAAAACCTCGGAGACGAAGACGTCGCAGAAGATCAAGACGCATCACAACGTCGGCGGCCTGCCGAGCGACCTGCGATTCAAGCTCATCGAGCCGCTGCGCTATCTGTTCAAGGACGAGGTTCGCACCGTCGGCCTCGAGCTGGGCCTGCCCGACGCGATGGTTCAGCGTCAGCCCTTCCCTGGGCCGGGGCTCGCGATTCGGATCATCGGCGAGGTCACCGCCGAGCGCCTCGACACGCTGCGCGAGGCAGACTGGATCGTCATCGACGAGATCAAGGCCGCCGGGCTGTATCGGTCCCTGTGGCAGTCCTTCGCGATCCTCACCCCGGTTCGCTCGGTCGGGGTCATGGGCGACGGCCGGACGTACGCGAACGTCGTCGCGGTCCGGGCCGTCACGTCCGACGACGGGATGACCGCCGACTGGGCGCGCCTCCCGTACGAAGTGCTGGCACGCATCAGCTCGCGGATCGTGAACGAGGTGCCGGGCGTGAACCGCGTCGTCTACGACATCAGCTCGAAGCCGCCCGCCACGATCGAGTGGGAGTGACGCCGGTGCGCCCGGCGTTCGTCGAGGAGCCCGACGTCGGCGTCTCGTCCTGACGGCCCGGGCCGGGGACGGCGCTAACCGGTAGCATGCGTCGCACATGTCCAACTGGTTCGACAAGCTCCTCGAGGACTTGCAACGCCGGCAGGAAGAGGCCGACGCCCGCACCGAGGGGCGTCCACCTCCGCGTCGTGAGCCCGCCGAACGGAACGTGACGCCGATCGACGGCCGGCGCGGCGCGCGCGGCGGGGGCGGCGGGAACGGCGCCGGGAACGGCGGGGGACGACCCTTCGCGCCGGTGGCCGACGAGCTGCCATGGCGTCGCTACCTGATCATCGGCGGGGCGGTGCTGGCCATCTTCATCGTCCTCGGCCTGCTCGGCGGGATCGTCAACCTCGTCACCGACATCATGTGGTACGACGCGCTCGGTCGGCGAGACGTGCTCCAGACCCGGCTGTGGGCCCAGGTCGTCCTGTTCGGCATCGGCTTCGTGGCGATGCTCGTCCCGGCCCTCGCGAGCATCTGGCTGGCGCGTCGCGTCGTGCCGCAGGCCCCGGTCCGCCAGCTCGGCGGCATCGAGATGCCCGATGCGTCGCGCGTCATCGGCGTCGCGCTGACGGTCACGGCCGTCCTGCTGGCCCTTGGCAGCGGCAGCGCCTGGAGCGGCAACTGGGAGACGATCCTCCTCTTCATCAACGGCAGCGAATGGGGAGTCGACGATCCGACGCTGGGCGGTGACGTCGGGTTCTACGTCTTCGACCTGCCCTTCTGGCGCTTCCTGCTGAGCTGGGCCTCGACGACGCTCATCGTCGTCGGCCTGCTGACGCTGGGGACGTACGCGGCCCGGGCGCTGCGCTGGCAGTTCCACCTTTCGGCCCCGGTGCGCGCGCACCTGTCGGTCATCGGTGCCCTGCTGCTCGTCGTCATCGCCGGGGGTTACCAGCTCGACATCGCCGAGCTCGCCTACTCGACACGCGGCTGGGGCGGCAACGTCCGGGCGGCGCTGTACACCGACATGAACGCGCAGTATCCCGCGGCGGTCATCCTCACCGTCGTCGCCCTCGTCTCGGCCGCCCTCCTGCTCCTGAACACGTGGTTCCGCACGCTGTGGCTGCTGGCCCTCGCCGCCGGCGCCTGGCTCGTCCTCTCGATCCTCGTCGGTGGCCTGTACCCCTCGTTCGTGCAGACGGTGCAGGTCAACCCGAACGAGCTCAACGTCGAGCGACGGTACCTCGCCAACCACCTGGAGGCCACCCGCGCGGCGTTCGACCTCGACGCGATCGAGCAGCGGCGCTTCACGGGCGAGCAGGAGCTGACGCGCGAGGTCTTCACCGGCGACGCGGCGACGATCGAGAACCTTCGGCTGTGGGACTACCGGCCGCTCCTCACGACGTTCGGCCAGCAGCAGATCCTGCGCCGCTACTACACGTTCACCGACGTCGACATCGATCGCTACGAGATCGGCGGGGAGCAGCGCCAGATCATGCTCAGCGCGCGCGAGCTCGACGTCGACCGCTTCGGCGAGAACCTGACGTGGACGAACGAGCGCCTCGTCTACACGCACGGGTACGGCATCACCGCCGTCCCGGTCGACGCGGTGACCGACCAGGGCACGCCCGACTACCTCGTCAGCGGTATCAACCGCGACCCGCAGCTGCCGATCGGCGAGCCGCGCATCTACTTCGGCGAGGTGACCGACAACGACATCATCACCGGCACGACGACCGCCGAGTTCGACTACCCGCTCGACTCCGACGGGGAGAGCGAAGCGGGCGCGACGACGGTCTGGGACGGGGCGACCGGCGTCGGCATCGGCAACCCGATCGCCCGCGCGCTCTTCGCCCTGCGCTTCGGCGACCTGAACATGCTCATCAGCGGGCAGCTGACCGAGGACTCCCAGATCCTCTTCCGGCGCACGATCACCGATCGCGTGCCGGAGATCGCGCCCTTCCTCGCCTACGACGAAGACCCGTACCTCGTGAGCGCCGACGACCGGCTCCTTTGGGTGTGGGACGCGTACACGATTACGGATCGGTATCCGAACGCGCAGCCGCTGCCGGCGTCGAGCCGCTTTGCCGGGGTCAACTACATGCGGAACAGCGTCAAGGTCGTCGTCGACGCCTACGACGGCACGGTGCGGTTCTTCCTGTCGGAGCCCGACGAGCCGATCATCGCGGCCTACGCGCGCATCTTCCCGGACCTGTTCGAGCCGATGGAGGCGATGCCGGAGGAGCTCCGCGCGCATCTGCGCTATCCCGAGGACCTGTTCACCGCGCAGAACGAGACGTACCGGCTCTACCACCTGCCGGCCACGGACAACGGCGCGACGACGTTCTACAACGAGGATGATCGGTGGGCGATCCCGATCGACCAGGTGGGCGGGACCGGCCAGCCGATCGAGCCGTACTACGTGACGATGCGCATCCCCGGCGAGGACGAGGCCGAGTTCGTGCTCATTCAGCCGATGGTCCCCGAGGATCGGCCGAACATGATCGCCTGGGTCGCCGCGCGGATGGACCCCGGCTTCTACGGCGAGCGGATCGCCTTCCAGTTCCCGACCGGCACGAGCACCCAGGGACCGGGCCAGATCGAGGGACGCATCGGCGCCGACGACACGATCAGCGAGCAGTTCACGCTCTGGTCGAACGCCGGCTCGACCGTCGTGCGCGGCAACCTCCTGGTCCTACCGATCGGCGAGGACGGGCTGCTCTACGTCGAGCCGATCTTCCTGCAGGCGGACGGGGCGCCGTTCCCCGAATTCGTGCGCGTCATCATGGCCGACCAGCGGCGGGTCGCCTTCGCCGAGACGGTCGAGGAAGGCATCCGCCAGCTGCTCGGCGAAGCCGAGCCCCCGCCGCCCGAGGTACCCGAGCCGGGCGAGTCGCCGGAGCCCGGCGAGTCGCCGGAGCCGGGACCGAGCCCGGGCGAGCTGCCCGGGGACGTCGCCAGCCTCGTGGCCGAGGCGCAGCGCCTGTACGACGCGGCGCAGGCCGCGCTCGACGCCGGTGACCTCGGAACGTATCAGGACCGCATCGACGAACTGGCCGACGTCCTCGAGGCGCTCGAAGCCCTGACCGGGGAGTAGCCCCCGCGCGCCCCTCGTCGCTTCGATCATCCGTAGACTCAGGACATGGACCTCCTGATTCTCGGGGCGGGCGCCCGGGAGCACGCGCTGGCGTGGCGCCTGGCGCGTGACGAGGGTGTGCGCAGCGTCCGGATCGCCCCAGGCAACGGCGGGACGGCGGCGGTCGCGGAGGCCGTCGACGACCTCGACGTCACCGATCCGCTGGCCGTGGCGCGCCACGCGACGCACGAGCGCTACGACCTCGTCGTCATCGGTCCCGAGGCGCCGCTCGCCGCCGGCGTCGCCGACGAGCTCGTCTCGGCCCGGGTCCCGACATTCGGGCCAACGCGCGCGGCCGCGCGACTCGAGTCGAGCAAGGCGTTCGCGAAGCGCCAGATGGAGCGCGCGGGTGTGCCGACGGCGCCGTCGCAGAGCTTCACCGATCCCGATGCGGCGCTGGCGTTCGTGCGCGCTGCCGACCGTCCGCCCGTCGTCAAGGCCGACTGGCTGGCGGCCGGCAAGGGCGTCGTCGTGCCCGAGAGCGTCGAGGAGGCCGAGCGCGCGGTGCGCGACCTGTTCGGCAGCGTCGCCCCCGGGGCGCGCATCATCCTCGAGGAGCGGCTCGCCGGTCCCGAGGTGAGCGCCTTCGCCCTCGTCAGCGACGAGGTCGTCGTGCCGCTCGCCGCGGCTCGCGACTACAAGCGCCTCCTCGACGGCGACGCGGGGCCGAACACCGGCGGCATGGGCGCCTACACGCCGGTGCCCGAGTTCGGTCGCGCGGCGCTCGAGCGCGCGGCGGCAGACGTGTTCGAGCCGGTCGCCTGGCGCATGTCTCGCGACGGCTTCGGCTATCGCGGCGTGCTCTACGCGGGGATCATGCTGACCGACGACGGCCCGATGGTGCTCGAGTTCAACGCCCGCTTCGGCGACCCCGAGGCGCAGGTCCTCCTGCCGATGCTCGAGGGCAGCCTGTCGAGCGCGCTCCTCGGCTGCGCCATCGGCAACCGCGGGCTGATGGAGGACTCGGTCACGACGCGCCGCGGGGCCGCCGTCGGCGTCGTCATCGCCTCCGAGGGCTATCCGGACGCGCCGATCACCGGCCGCGCGATCGGTGGCGTGGACCCGTCGTCGCCCGCCGACGACGGCGACCTGCTCTGCTTCCATGGCGGCACGCGGCGGGTGGACGGCGGGCACGAGACGAGCGGCGGGCGCGTCGTCACGATCGTCGGCCGCGGGGCGACGCACGCCGCGGCGCGAGCCGTCGCCGAGCGTGGCGTGGCGCAGGTCAGCCTGGAGGGCGGCCAGCACCGCTCCGACGTCGCCGACCTCGTATCCTTGTGACCG
>DATKDB010000114.1:0-9836 GCA_035512895.1 Binatia bacterium
GTGAACTCGGCGGGCGGCTCGCCGACGAAGGCCGTGCGGGACGTGTCGCTCGCATATCCGTCGCGCGTTCCGCCGATATCCAGGACGATCGCATCCCCGGCCCGAATCGTGCGTTCATCGGCCTCGTGATGTGGACTCGCCGAGTTCGGGCCGGACGCGACGATCGCGAAACCCGCGTCGTCATGGCCGGCGCCGATGAGCAGCTCGCGGATGCGTCCGCTGACCTCTGCCTCGGTGCGCCCGGCGAAACGCTCCCCGGTGATGGCGAGCATCGCCTCATCGGCCGCGGAGGCGGCGGCACGCAGCCGGTCGATCTCGTCGGGGCTCTTGACGCGGCGCAGTGCCGCCATGACCGGACCCGCCACCACGACCTGCGCGGGGTCGAGCGCGGCCTGCAGTCGGAGCGCGAACCGCGCCCACATCTGGTCCTGGACGGCCACCCGGACGGCGGAGCCGATGAGCGTCTGGATCGCCCGCACGGGATCGTCGGTCTCGTCCCAGGCGAGGATCGCGAGCTCGTCGGCCAGGTCTCCGAGCCGGTGTCGCGCCAGCGGCTCCTCCAGGCGAGGCAGGACGAGCGCCGGACTGCCATCGGCGGGCAGGACGAGGCAGGTGAGCCGCTCCATGGCCGGCGCCCGGTAACCGAGGAGGTACGCGTAATCGGGCGACGGGGTAATGAGCAGCGCATCGATGCCGCGCTCGGCGGCCTCGGACGCGGCGCGACGAAGCCGATCGCGGTGGACGGATGCCCCGCCTCGACCTACGTCGAACGCGCCACTGGTCATGATCGAAGCCTACACCGATAGGCCATTGCGGACCGCGCGCCGCGAGGCCACGCTGGGCTGCGTCACCGTGCAACACTGTCATACGGCGTCATACGACCAAGGAAGCCTGATGCAGTCCAGCCGCCCGTCCCATCCTGTCCGCCGGGGAGCGGCCGTCGCCGTGTCCGTCATCGTGACGGCCGTCGCGCTCCTGCCGGCGGCGCCGGTGCGGGCCGCGGAGCCGGCGGCCGCGGCCGGGGCACGCCACCTGGCCGAGACCGAGGGCGGATCGCCGAACGACTTCGAGCTGCTCTTCGAGCGCGGAAGCGCCATCGAGCACTCGGATCGCACCCTGTGGACCGGGAAGTACGTCGACGAGCGGACCGGCGAGGTGCACGTCGTCTACCTCGATGGCGCGGCCGGCACGGTCGCGGGGCCGAAGCTGCGCGAGGAGCGCTCGAGGCAGGCCACCGACGCCCTGCCGGCCCTCGAGGCCAAGGCAGACGCGGAGCTGCTCGCGGCGGTCGCCGATTCGGGTGCGAGCGTCGCCGCGGCGCAATCGACCGAGACGGTGCCGGTTGGCGTGTGGCTGAACGTCGATGCCGCGACCGCGGAGCAGGCCGTCATCGCCCGTCATCCGGAGCTCACGTGGGACGGCGACCGGCCGATCGTCGACGACCTCGCGACCGCCCGTGCCATCCGCGCGGAGCTGTGGCAGGCGAGCGCCGACGCCCGCGCCGCCGCGCTCGAGCAGGTCCGACTCGACGCCGCGCGACTCGGCGGCACGCTCGCCTACGCCTCGACGAGCGCGCCGCTCGCGTATCTCGACATGCCGCCGGCGGCGGTCGGTGCGCTGGCCGAGCTGCCCGCCGTCGCGACACTGGGCCTCGAGCGCACCTGGACACCGGCGATGTCGACCGCCGGACCCGCCGTGCAGGCCGACTGGACCAGTGGCGGCGAGGACCAGGGCGCCGGCGTGCGCGTCGCCGTCGTCGAATATCACAACGTGCGCAACTCCGGCGACCTGGCCGGGCGCGTCGTGTCGTCCTACAGCACGACCGGATCGCTTGCCTTCAGCCCGGGCTTCGACCACCCGACCTGGGTCGCGGGCGCGATCGCCGGCGGCGGGAGCTTCCCCGGCGTCGCGCCGGGAGCGCACATCGTCAGCGCCTCGACCGGAGGCGGGGGCGCGTCGGTCGCGCGTGACCGCGACATCATTCGAGCGGCCGACTGGGCCGCCAGCCCGAGCGGGGGGGACGCCGACATCATCAACGCCAGCATCGGCCAGGACACGGCGACCGGGTCGGAAGAGGCGCGGCGCTACTTCGATGCCATGGCCGATGTCGGCGGACGGCTTCCGGTCGCCGCGGCCGGCAACTTCGTCACCTTCGGCAACTGGGACATCGTGTCGCCGGGGACGGCGTACAACACGCTGACCGTCGGTGGCATCGACGACCGGGGCACGGCCGACCGCCTCGACGACCGAGTGTGGTACGTCCCCGGCTCCAACGGCAGCAACTACCGCGATCGGACCGATGCGGCCTGGAACCCGCACGGCGACTTCAACAAGCCGAACGTCTCGGCACCCGCGGTTTCTGTGCGCACCGCGAACGGCCTGGCGGCGACCGGAACGAGCGTGGCGAGCCCGATCGTCGCCGGCATCGCCGCGCAGCTCATCGCCCGCGTCCCGAGCCTGGCGCTGCGGCCCGAGGGCACCCGCGCCATCATCATGGCCGGCGCCATCAACCGCTCGATGATGCCCGACGGCTCGCTCAACGCCGACCACGAGGGCACCGGGACCGCATCGGCCCTCTGGGCCAACCGGCTCCTGACGAATGGAGACGGCTTCTGGGGCGGGCATCGGCTGGGCAGCATGACCGCCGGGCAGACGGTGACCCAGGACATCTCGGTCCGGGCCGGGCAGCGGGTCAAGGTCGTCCTCTCCTGGAACAGCCACAGCACGAGCAGCACGTCCGCGGACCAGCTCCTCGCCGACCTGGACCTGCGGGTTGTGCAGGCCGACGGCTCGACGGCCGGCTCGTTCACGCTCGACAACAACTACGAGTGGTTCGACTTCACCGCCTCGGCGACGGGCACCGCTCGCCTCGAGATCCGCCAGGCGCGCTTCGACGGGAGCTCCGAGCGCTACGGCCTGGCCTGGGCGAAGTGGAGCGTCGGCACGCCGATCCGGATCGCCGGAGCGGACCGATACGCGACCGCGGCCGCGATCAGCCGGGCCCACTTCAACCCGGATCCGCCGGTCGCCTACGTCGCCACCGGCCGCAACTTCCCCGACGCGCTGGCCGCCGGTCCCGTGGCCGGGCTGCAGGGTGGACCGGTCCTGCTGACGGACCCGGCCAGCCTGCCGCAGGCAACGCGCGATGAGCTCGCCAGGCTCAGGCCGCAGCGCATCGTCGTGCTCGGCGGGCAGGGCGCCGTCTCCGACGGCGTCGCCGGACAGCTGCAGGCGTACACCTCGCGGCCGGTCGAGCGCCTGCAGGGGGCGGACCGGTACGCGACCGCCGCCGCGATCAGCCATGCCAGCTTCGGGCCGGGCGTCGCCGCCGCGTTCGTCGCCACCGGCAAGACGTTCCCCGACGCGCTGGCCGCCGGCCCCGCCGCCGTGCGGCTCGGCGGACCGGTGCTTCTCACCGATCCGAGCTCGCTGCCGGCGGCGACTCGCAACGAGCTGGCGTACCTGCGACCCCAGGTCATCTACGTCCTCGGTGGGGCCGGGGCCGTGTCCGAGGCCGTGCGTAATGAGCTCCAGGCGTACAGCACCCAGCCCGTCGTGCGGCTCGCCGGCGCGGACCGCTTTGCGACCGCGGCGGCCGTGTCCGCCTCCTTCTTCCACGGGCCGACCGCCGCCTACCTGGCGACCGGCTTCAACTTCCCCGACGCGCTGGCCGCCGTGCCGGGCGCCGGCCGCTCCGGCTCACCGCTCCTGCTCGTCGGTGGCTCGACGATCCCGGCGCCCGTTCAAGGCGAGCTCCTCAGGCTGCAGCCGCCTTACACGTACCTCGTCGGCGGCCCGGCCGTCGTCAGCGACGCGATCGTCGGCCAACTGAGCTCGCTGCTCGGCAAGCAATGACCCGGCGCGGGGCGCGCGCGACGATCCTGGCGCTCCTCCTGGCCAGCTGCGGCGGCCCGAGCAGCCCCTCACCGTCCCCGGCCGAGACCGTCGAGGTCGCCGTTCCGGAGCCCGGGCGACCCTTCGACGGCGCAGGGATCCTCGCCGCGATGCGTGACTCGCGCCGCCCGGGCGGAGTGGCGGAGCCGTTGCAGACGGCGGAGATCGCGGGCGCCGTCGCGGATGCCATCTGGACCGTGGACGGCGAGCCGTGGACAACGATCGCCGCCGGCGGCTCATGCGGGCCCGATGAGTGCACGCTCGAGGTCGGCGGCAGCCGGGCCGGCGCCGCCGGCGAGGATGCGTGGACGTTCCACGTCGTGCCGGCCGCCGGGGAGGTCACGGTCTTGAGCGCGCAGCTCGGATCCGTCCCCGACGAGCTCGTGGCGAACGCCGATCGCCTGGCGCGGGGCGCGGACGCCGACGGCCTGCTGGATGGGCTGATCCTCGCCGGGCACAGCTGGCAGCCGCCACCAGACGTTGCCCTGATCATCCTCGCCTACCGTGCCGGCGACGAGGAGGGCTCGTGCCGCCGGGACGTCAGCGTCGACGTGCGGGATGGCGAGGTCGCCATCGGCGAGGGCGTCGACTGTTGACTCAGCCGATGCGGAGCGGCACCTCGCTGGCGCTGCCCGAGTCGATCCGCCAGGCACGCAGCACGGGATCCGCGCCGCCGAGGCCGGCGAGCAGGTGGAGGACGGGGTAGGCCGCGTCGCGCAGGTCGGCCGCGGACGGCACCGCCGGCGTCCGGGTGTGCGAGTGGAAGATGGCGATGAGCTCGTCGCCGGCCGACTCGATCGCGAAGACGATGCGCACGAGGTCCTCCGGATGCACGTCGTAGCGCAGCGGGCTGTCGTTGGCGTTGCGCGCGGGGTGATACGAGGTCGCCCGGCCCGTGGCCGGATCGCCCGCCAGCAGGCCGCAGGCCTCGTTCGGCAGGACGGCGCGAGCGTGCGCGAGGAGCTCGCCGGCGACGTGGTCGGGAATCGAGAGGCCCGCCATGGCGAGCGGGGCCACGGCCTCGGCCGTCACGCGCGGACCGCGGCGACCCCGGCACCGCAGGCGGGGCATGCCGGGTCGCGCGGGACGGCGATCTCCTCGAACGTCGAGCGCAGCGCGTCGAAGGTCAGCAACCGGCCGGCGAGCGGCTTCCCGATCCCGAGCAGGAGCTTGATCACCTCGTTGGTTTGGAGCGTCCCGATGACGCCCGGGAGCACGCCGAGCACCCCAGCGACGTCGCAGTCGGGCGCGAGCTCGGCCGGCGGCGGGACGGGGTGCATGCAGCGGTAGCAGGGTCCCTCGAACGGGATGAAGGTCGTCACCAGCCCGTCCCAGCGGTAGACGGACCCGTGAACGACCGGGCGACGCATTCGGACGGCGGCGTCGTTCAGGACGTAGCGCGTCTCGAGGTTGTCGGTGCCGTCCACGACGACGTCGTGGTCGCCGATCAAGCGCTCGACGTTGCCCGCGGTCAGGCGCTCGTCGTGCGTCACGACGCGCGTCTCGGGATTCAGGCCGCGCAGCGTCATCTCGGCCGAGTCGACCTTGCGGATGCCGATCCGATCCGTCGCGTGCAGCACCTGGCGCTGCAGGTTCGAGTCGTCGACGGCATCGTCGTCCACGATGCCGAGCGTCCCGATCCCCGCGGCCGCCAGGTAGAGCGCCGCCGGCGAGCCGAGCCCACCGGCACCGATGAGGAGCACCTTCGCGTCGAGGAGCCGGCGCTGGCCGTCGAGACCGACCTCGGGCAGCCGGATGTGGCGGGCGTAGCGCCGTCGCTGGTCCGCGCTCAACGACCGCTCCGGCTCCTCCCACGGACCGCCACGCGCCTTCCAGCCGCCGACGTTCGCCTTCATGTTCACGACGTCGGTGTACCCCTGCTGGACGAGCCAGGCGGCGGCGCGTGCCGACCGCGCTCCGGACCTGCAGTGCAGCAGCAGGGGCGAGCTCCGATCCGGCGCCAACTCGGCGATCCGTTGCGGCAGCTCCCCCATCGGGACGAGGGTCGCGCCCTCGACGTGGCCGGCGTCCCACTCGACGCGCTCGCGCACGTCGATGACGCGATAGCCGTCGCGCGCGAGCGCCACGGCCTCGGCAGCATCCACGTCGCGGACGGTCATGGAGCGGATCCGCCTTCGCTCGCACCGGTGAGCACGTCAGCCTCCTCGGGCCAGACGGCCGCGACGCCGATGAGCGCGCCCTGGAGCACCTTGTACGAGAGGAGCGCGCACTTCAGCCGGGCCGGGCCGATCGGCACCCCGAGGTTCTCGACGACGTCCTTCGGGTCGATGCCGCGCAGATCGTCGAGCGTGAGCCCGCGCAGCTCATCGGTGAGGATCGAAGCCGATGCCTGGCTGATCGCGCAGCCGCGGCCATCGAACGCGACGTCGACGACGCGCTGCTTCGAGTCGTCGAGGACGAGCGTCATCGACATCTCGTCGCCGCAGGTCGGGTTGGAATCGGCGAAGTGGAGATCGTGGGGGTCGAGCACGCCCTTGTTGTGCGGCTGGCGGTAATGCTCGAGGATGAAGTCGCGATAGAGGTTGTCCATCAGGCCGTCCCGAACACGCGCTGCGCGGCGCGAATCGCATCGGCCAGGCGCTCGACGTCGTCGAGATCGTTGTAGACGCTGAAGCTCGCGCGCGTCGTGGCCGGCAGGTCGTAGCGCAGCATGACCGGCTGGGCGCAGTGGTGGCCGGCGCGGACGGCGACCCCGTGCTGGTCCACGATCGTCGCGACGTCATGCGGATGGATCGCCTCGACGACGAAGCTGATGACGCCGGCATGCTCGTCGGGCGAATCGGGGCCGAGGAGGCGCACGCCGCGGATCTCGCCCAGCGCCGACCAGGCGCGCTCGAAGAGGCGTCGCTCGTGGGCGCGCACGCGCTCCATGCCGAGCGCCTCGAGGTAGTCGACGGCGGCGCTCAGTCCGGCCGCCTCCGCGATGGCCGGCGTGCCGGCCTCGAACTTCCACGGGACCTCGTTCCACTCGGCACCCTCGAGCGTCACGCGCGTGATCATGCTGCCGCCGGTCAGGAAGGGAGGCATCGCGTCGAGGAGCTCGCGACGTCCCCACAGGGCGCCGATGCCGGACGGCCCGAGCATCTTGTGGCCGGAGAGCGCCGCCAGGTCCACGCCGAGCTCGGCGACGTTCACCGGCATGTGCGGCACGCTCTGGGCCGCATCGAGCACGACGATCGCGCCCGCGTCATGCGCCATGCGGCCGATCTCGCCGACCGGGTTGATCGTGCCGAGCGCGTTGCTGACGTGGGAGAGCGCCACAAGCCTCGGGCCGCGCGCGAGCCGCTCGCGCAAGTCGTCGAGGTCGAGCCGTCCGTCATCGGTCAGGCGCACGTACTCGAGCCGCGCGCCAGTCGCCTCGGCGAGCTGCTGCCAGGGCACGAGGTTGGCGTGATGCTCCATCTCGGTACTGAGGATGAGATCGCCGGCCGCGAGATTGGTTCGGCCCCAGCTGTAGGCGACGAGGTTCAACGCCTCGGTGGCGTTGCGGACGAAGACGATCTCTCGCGAGCTCGGCGCGCCGATGAAGCGGGCGACGGCTCGGCGCGCGCCCTCGTAGCGCGCGTCGGCGTCGACGCTCAGCTCGTAGATGCCACGGTGCACGTTCGCGTAGTGGTGGGCATACGCGTCGGCGATCGCCTCGATGACGGCTCGGGGCTTCTGCGACGACGATGCGGAGTCGAGGTAGGCGAGGCGATGGCCCGACGCGGTCAGGCGCTCGAAGACCGGGAAGTCCGCACGCAGCGCGGCACCGTCCAGCTCCGCGCGCTCCGCCTGCCCGATCGCCATCGCCGCCACCGTGTCCTCAGTGCTGCGCGACGGGCTCCGGGGCCGAGGCCTCGTCGCCGACGCCGGCCGGAAGCCCGACCTGCTCGCGAACCCACTCGTAGCCGTTCGCCTCGAGCTGGTGGCTCAGCTCCTCGCCGCCGGACATGACGACCCGGCCGTCGAGCAGGACGTGGACGAACTGGGGCTTCACGTAGTTCAGCATGCGCTGGTAGTGCGTGATCATGAGCACGCCCATCTGCGGCGAGAGGGTCGCGTTGATGCCATCGGCGACGTTCTTCAGGGCGTCGATGTCGAGGCCCGAGTCGGTCTCGTCGAGGATGGCCATCGACGGCGCCAGGACCGCCATCTGGAGCATCTCGAGGCGCTTCTTCTCGCCCCCGGAGAAGCCCTCGTTGACGTAGCGCGTGGCGAAGGCCGGATCCATGCTCAGGAGCGCCATCTTCTCCTCCATGAGCTTGCGGAACTTCGCGAGCGGGATGCCGGTGTAGCGGATCGAGGTCTCGCCGTCGGCCTCCGCCGGCTTGGGGTGGTGGATCGCGTTGTACGTGTTGCGAAGGAAGCTCGCGACCGTCACGCCCGGGATGGCGCTCGGATACTGGAAAGCGAGGAAGAGGCCGAGACGGGCGCGCTTGTCCGGGCTCAGGGCCAGCAGGTCCTGGCCGCGCCACGTCACCGTCCCGCTCTTCACGATGTACTCGGGATGACCCATGAGCGTGTAGGCCAGGCTCGTCTTGCCGGAACCATTCGGCCCCATGAGGGCGTGGACCTCGCCCTGGCGCACGGTCAGGTCGAGCCCGTTGAGGATCTTCTTGTCACCGATGCTCACCTCGAGCCCGGAGATGACGAGTTCGTCGGTCATGAGTTCCTTGCTTGCTGCTGCGTGGCGTTGGCGGCGCGCCGTCGACGCACCGCGATGGGATAGGGCGGGCCGCCCGCGGACGCGGCGATCTCGGCGAGGGTCGTGGCGCCGAGCGAGAGGCTCAGTGACTCGTACACGCGCTGGAAGACTTCGTGCACGCTGCACGGCTGCGGCCGGTCGCAATGCTCGAGGTCCTCGGCGCCGGCGCACGGCATCTCGAGAAGTGGCCCCTCGAGGGCTCGGACCGCGTCGACCATGGCGATCTCGGCGGCGGGTCGCGCCAGCCGGTAGCCGCCCGACTGGCCGCGCGTCGCGGTCACGAGCCCCGCGCGTCGCAGGTCGCCGACGAGGTGCTCGAGGTACGCGTGCGGCAGCTTCTCGCGCCTCGCGATCTCGGTCAGGGAGAGGCAGGCCTCCGCCTCGGGAACCCGGGCCAGCGTGGCGAGGACGCGGATGCCGTACTCGGTGCGCGTGCTGATCTTCATCGGTCGCCATCCAGGCGGACCCGGACCTCGTCGCCCTCGACGACGGTCTCGTATGCGTTCACCGGCCGCACCGGCGGGAGGGCGAGGACGCGCCCGCTGAACAGATCGAACCGGCCGCCGTGGCGCGGGCACTCGACGCCGCTCTCGTCCAGCTCGCCCTCGCCGAGGGTGCCGCCATCGTGGGTGCAGACGTTGTCGATCGCTCCCCACTCGCCCTCCTCTGTCAGGCCGATGCAGAGCGAGCGGCCGTCGAGCTCGACGACGCGCACGGTGCCCGGTTCGACGTCGCCGGTCCGGGCCACGGTGACGAAGCCGCCTGCCGCTCGCTCGACGGTGGTCACGAGAGGTCCTCGGTCGTACCAATGCGCCGCGCCAGCGCGGCGAGGATCCGCGCGCGGATCGTCTCGTCGCTGATCTGGGCCACGACCTGCTCGAAGAAGCCGCGGACGATCATCCGCTCCGCCGCGCCGGCGTCCAGGCCGCGGGTCTGGGCGTAGAAGAGCTGGATCGGGTCGATCGCGCCGGCGGTCGCGCCGTGGCCGCAGCGCAGGATGTCGTTCGCCTCGATCTCGAGGACCGGGATGGGCTCGGCACCGGCCTGGGGGCTGAGGAGCAGGTTGCGGCACTCCTGGTAGCTACTCGTCTGACGCGTCCCGTGGCGCACGGCGGTGAGCCCGTAGAAGGAGGCGTGGGCGCGGTCGTAGAGGGCGGAGAGGTAGAGCAGGTCGCTCGTCGTGTGATCGGCCGCCAGGTCCTGCACGGTGTTGATGTCGATCTGCTGGTCGTCG
>DATKDB010000115.1:0-9677 GCA_035512895.1 Binatia bacterium
ATCGTCGTCGACCGCACCGAGCGCACGCTCGTCGGCGCCTTCATGGCCGGCCCCGCGGTCTCGGAGGCGATCCACGAGTGCGTCCTGGCGATCCGCGCCGGCATCGGCCTCGCCATCCTCGCCGACACGATCCACGCCTTCCCGACGGTCGCGCGCGTCCTGGGCAGCGCATTCATCGAGGCGTCGCGCGACCTCGAGGGGTGAGGGGCGCAGGACGCGGCGATCGGGGGCAGCCGGGCGCGACTCGGACGAGCGCGGTTGCTGCGCCGGGCGTACGATCCCGGGCGTGAGCGACTTCATCGGTGAGACAACGAGCGTCCTGCGGCGCACGCCCGAACTGCTGCGGGTCCTGCTCACCGGCCTCCCGGAGTCCTGGACCGACACGACCGACGTGCCGATCGACGGTTGGCGCCCGCGCGACGTCGTCGGCCACCTCATCACCGGCGAGCTGACCGACTGGATCGAGCGCACGCAGCGCATCCTCGAGCACGGCACGAGCGTCCCATTCGACAAGTTCGACCGCTTCGCACACGCCGGGCGCGACACCGATGCGAGTCTCGACGAGCTCGTCGAGCACTTCGGCCGGCTGCGGGCCGAGAACCTCGCGCGCCTGCCGGACCTCGCGAGCGAGGCCGACCTCGACCGGCGCGGCATGCATCCGTCGCTCGGCGAGGTGACGCTGCGCGAGCTCCTCGCCACCTGGGCGGTCCACGACCTCGATCACGTGTCGCAGATCTTCGCGGGCATGGCCGGCTCGCACGACGCCGAAGTCGGACCGTGGAAGGCGTACCTCGGCATCCTCCTGCGCCGTGAGGACCCGTCCGCCGTCGCGGGATGACGCCGGAGTCCCTCCTTCTCATCGCCCTCTTCTTCGGGGCGGCGCTCCTGTACTCGAGCGTCGGGCACGCGGGCGCGTCCGCCTATCTCGCGGCGATGGCGCTCGTCGGCCTCGCGCCCGACACGATGCGGCCGACGGCGCTCGTCCTCAACCTGTTCGTCGCGAGCATCGTCGTCGTGCGCTTCGGCCGCGCGGGTCATCTCCCCTGGCGCGCGCTCGTGCCGGTGGCGCTCGGCTCGGTCCCGATGGCCTTCGTCGGCGGCAGCATCGAGCTACCGGGCGAGGTCTACCGCCCGCTCGTCGCTTTCGTCCTCGTGGCCGGCGCGTGGCGCCTAGCGACCGCGTCGGCGGCGGCGGCCGCGGCCGCGGCCGCGGACGAGAGCGTCGCGCCGCGCGTGCCGATCGTCGCCGGCATGGCGGCCGGTGCCGGGATCGGCCTCCTGGCGGGCCTGACCGGGACGGGCGGTGGCATCTTCCTGACGCCCCTCCTCGTCCTTGCCGCCTGGTCGGGGGCGCGCGACGCGGCAGGGCTGTCCGGCGCGTTCATCCTCCTGAACTCGCTGGCCGGCATCGCCGGCATCGCGCTCGGCGGCTTCGCGCTTCCAGCCGCCTTCCCGCTGTGGGTGGCCGCCGTCGTCGCCGGCGGGCTCATCGGCTCATGGCTCGGGGCGGCCCGCTTCAGCATCCTCAACCTGCGGCGCGCGCTCGCGCTCGTGCTCATCGTGGCGGCCGCCAAGCTCGTCTTCCTGCCTTGAGCCCCAGAGTAGGATGGGGCCGATGACGGCCATCGGCGAGCCATCCGTCCACGGCAGCGAGCTCCTGCGCCTCGTGGGCGCCGCCACCGAGGTGCCGCTCGTGACCGGCGAGGCGCGCCGCTACGTCAACTTCGACTACGCCGCATCGGCCCCGGCGCTGCAGACGGTCCACGATGCCGTCGAGGAGCTGCTCGGCTGGTACTCGAGCGTCCACCGCGGGGCCGGCTTCAAGTCGCGGGCCTCCACGGCCGCCTACGAGGGCGCGCGTGAGTCGATCCGCCGCTTCGTGAACGGCCGCGCCGACGACGCGGTCATCATCACGCGCAATACGACCGACTCGATCAACCTCCTTGCCGGCACCCTGCCGGAGGAGACGCACGTCATCGCCTTCGCCGGCGAGCACCACGCCAACCTGCTGCCGTGGAAACGCTGCGCGGTTCGCTACCTGCCGGTGCCGGAGACGCCGGCCGAGATGCTCGAGCAGCTCGAGTCGACGCTCCGCGACCTGCCGCATTGCGAGGATCCCCATCTCGTGGCCGCCACCGGCGCGAGCAACGTCACGGGAGAGATCTGGCCCGTCGCCGAGATGGCGCGCCTGGCGCACGACCACGGCGCGCGGCTGCTCGTCGATGCGGCGCAGCTCGCACCGCATGGACCGATCGACATGCAGCGCGACGGCATCGACTACCTCGCGCTATCCGGGCACAAGCTCTACGCCCCGTACGGGGCGGGTGCGCTCGTCGGGGAGCGCGACTGGCTCATCGCCGGCGACCCGTTCCTGCGCGGTGGCGGGGCCGTCAAGCTCGTCACCGTCGAGGAGACGCTGTGGGCCGACCTCCCCGATCGGCAGGAGGCGGGATCGCCGAACGTCATCGGGGCCGTTGCGCTCGGGGTCGCGTGCGACGCGCTCGCCACGGCCGGCATGGACCGGATCGCGGCCGAAGAGGCCGAGCTGCTGGCCCACGCCCGCGAGCGGCTCGCCGGGGTGAGCGGCTTCGAGCACTACCGCGTCTGGCCGGCCGAGCACCCGCGCGTCGGCCTCCTCACCTTCAACCTGCGGGGCGTGCCGTACGACCTCCTGGCGGCGGTCCTCTCGGCGGAGCACGGCATCGGCATCCGGCACGGATGCTTCTGCGCCCACCCACTCATGATGCGGCTCCTGCGCGTCGACGACGCCGAGATGCACCGGCTCCTGGACGAGGCACGCGCCGGCCACCACGAGCGGCTGCCAGGCGCCGCGCGCATGAGCCTGGGGCTCGGATCCAGTCGAGAGGAGATCGACCTCCTGGCCGATGCGCTCCACGCGATCGCGGCCGATGGGCCGCAGTGGACGTATAGCGTCAACCCCGACACCGACGAGTACGAGCCCGACCCCGATCCGCGCCCGCTCCCGTCGCTCGCGATGCGGATGATCGAGCACCCGCATGGCCACGGCGAGTCGGCCTGACGACAGGCCCCCTACGGCCGGCGACGACTTCAGCCGCGAAGCCATCGGCCGGGTGAGGCAATGACGACGCGGACGAGCCGTCACCGGTACCGTATTGGAGCCCACGAACCAGCCTCACGAAGACGAGGGATCTCAACACCATGCTCACGCGCTTCGGACGGGCTGCCGTCCTGGGCGCCATGCTGACCACGCTCGGCGGCATCGGCGTCACCCAGGCCCATGAGACCCGGGAGGTCGGAGAGCTCACGTTCGTCGTCGGCTTCCTGGACGAGCCCGTCTACAGCGGGCAGAAGAGCGGCCTCGACCTGCGCATCTCGCGCGGCGAGGAGCCGGTCGAGGGGGCCGAGGAGACCCTGGAGGCCGAGGTCACGTTCAGCGGCCAGAGCCGGGTCCTGGAGATCGCGCCGGTCTTCGGCCAGCCGGGTGCCTACCGCTCCGTGTTTTTCCCAACGGCCGCCGGCCCGTATACGTTCCACGTCTTCGGCGAGGTCGACGGCCAGGCCGTCGACGAGTCGTTCACTTCCGGCCCGGACACATTCAACGAGGTGCAGGACGTGACCGGCGGCCAGTTCCCGGTGGTGCTGCCCGCGGCCGGTGACACCGCCCGCGACGCGGAGGCCGGTGCGAATGCCGCCACGACGGCGACGGTCGCGCTCGTCGTCGGCGGTGCCGGGCTCATCGCCGGCCTCGTCGCCCTCGGACTCGTGCTGGCACGCCGGCGGGCGTGATGCGCGGGGCGCGACGGGGACTCCTGTCGAGCACGGCGGTCGTGCTCGCGCTGCTCGCGGGCCCGGCCCTGCCGGGCGCTGCCGGCGGCGTGGCGCTGGCCCACGCCCAGCTCGTCGCGAGCACGCCCGGCGCCGGCACGACCGTGCCGGAGTCCCCGACGGAGATTCGGCTCATCTTCAGCGAACCGCTCGAGGCGCAGGTCACCTCGCTCGACGTGGTCACCGAGGACGGAACGATCGTGCTGAGCCGGGCCGGGGAGATCGACCCGGACGACCCGTACGCGCTCGTCGTCGACGACCCGGCGCTGCCCGACGGCGTGTACTCGCTGACGTGGCGCACGCTCTCGCAGACCGACGGCCACACGGCCGAGGGCTTCCTCACCTTCGGCGTCGGCGCCGGCGAGTCGGCGCTGCCCGCAACCGGCGGTGGCATGACGCACACCGAATCCGACCCCGCGGCCGTCGCCGGCCGCTGGCTCACGTACGTCGGGCTGCTCCTGGCCCTCGGCGTGGCGGTCTTCCATCGGGTCGTCGTGCGCGACGGGCCGATGCCCCGACCACTCGTGCGGCTGCTCGCCGCGGGACTCGCCGTCTCGGCGCTGGCGACCCTGGCCGCGGCGGTCGCGGCGGCGCTCGAGACGGGATCGGCCGGCGAGTACCTCGTCGCGACCCGGAACGGCGGGCTCCAGGTCGCGCGCGCGGCCGCGGCCGCCGTCGGGGCGGGCGCGCTCCTCGTCGTGCCGAGACGATCGGCGGGCGGCGTGGCCATGGCGACCGGGCTCGTCGGCATCGGCC
Source organism: Binatia bacterium (assembly GCA_035512895.1). Classification (GTDB taxonomy): domain Bacteria; phylum Chloroflexota; class Limnocylindria; order QHBO01; family QHBO01; genus JACDBZ01. Next base: position 4,564 of record DATKDB010000115.1, read on the forward strand.
TGCTCGTGGCTGCCGGCCACGCGGCGCTGCCCGGGACGGTGGCGATCATCGGCCAGGTCGTCCACGTGGCGGCCGCCGCCGTCTGGATCGGCGGCCTGGCAGGCCTGCTGGCGCTCCTCCTCCGACCGAGCCTCCTGACGGCGAAGCCGCACCCGACGTTCAGGACCGTCCTGCCCCGCTTCTCGGCGCTCGCCCTCGTGTCGATCGGCCTCGTCGGCCTGACCGGCGTACATGCGGCGTGGGTCCATACCGGAGCACTCGTCGATCCCGGGACCGACTACGGCCGCGCCCTCCTCCTCAAGTCCGGCCTGGCCATCGGTGCATTCGCGCTCGGCGGGATCAACTTCCTCGACGGCGGGCGAATGCTCGGCTGGGTCGGTGGGTTCCGCACGCGCCTCGGCATCGAGGCGTTGGCCGCCGCCGGCGTGCTCGTCGTGACGGCCGTGCTGGCCACGACGGCCCCGACCGAGGAGGTCGCCGGCGTGCCGATCGAGCCGATCCCCGACGCGTTCGGCGAGGTGGCCCCCGGGATGAGCATGGAGGTCAGCCCCGGACGCCCCGGCGTGAACCGCGTGACCGTCACGACCACCGACGCCATGGCCGGGTCGGTGAACCTCGCGCTCGCCCTCGAGCGCCTCGACGACGGCACGACGACGCGCGTCCCGTTGACGCTCGAGGCGATGGCCGGCATGGAGGGCATGGACCACGGGGGGTTGGTCATGCCGGCAACCGATGGCACCGCCGACTGGATCGCCGATGCGCTCGTCCTCCCAGCGGAGAGCTCCTGGGACACGAACGTCCTGATCCTGTCCTCCGAGGGGACGGAGCTCTCTCGCCAGCGATTCGCCTTCGCGCTCTCGGACGGCGGCGTCGACGACGGCCGGGTCCGCTCCCTGGCCACCCCGGCCACCGGCGTCGCCGCGCTCCTCATCCTCGGCGGCGCGCTCGGGCTGGGCCTGGGCCTGGGAGGGATGGCGCTCCCACGCTGCGAGGCGGTTGCGTCCCGGATCTCGCTTATCGGCGGAGGGCTCGTCGCCCTCGTGCTCGGCATCCTCGTCGGGGCGGCCCGCCTGCTCGCCTGACGGCGACGGCGACCTAGGACGCGACCTGGCCGGCCGTCCCGCTCCGCTGGCGGAACCAGGGATCCGGCCCGAAGGCGCTGACCGCCACGAGGATCGCCCCGCCGAAGAGGCCGATGACGTGGTAGACGGTCGCGGTCAGCCCGGCGTACGTCGCCTCCGGTCCGGGCGGAGGACCCGACGCCTGCCACACCGTGACCGACATGACGAGCAGCACGCCAACCCAGGCCACGGCGACGAGCCAGAGCAGGGCCGCCCCCGTTGCGAGCCGGCGGCGCGGACCCTCGAAGGGCGGATGCGCGGCCCATGCCTCGACGCCGCCGAGGACGGTCAACCCGACGAAGAAGGGCACGATGTCAGCGTCGCCATCGAGGCTGGCGATCGTCGCCGCCAGCCCGGCGAGGGCCGAGGCCGCGAGACCGAGCAGGCTGCGCATCGGCGGGTTCCCTTCCTGAGCGCTGACCAGAGTAGTCTCGCCGCACCGTCAACCTCATCTTCCGCGTTGCGTCGTCGGCCATTCGCTGCCACGATCGTCGAACCCATGACCGCGCCGCTCACCGTCCTCGACACGCTCGGCAGGCCGATGCGCGACCTGCGCGTCTCGGTCACCGACCGGTGCAACTTCCGCTGCGGCTACTGCATGCCGCGCGAGGTCTTCGGCCCCGACCACGCGTTCCTGCCGCGGTCCGAGGTCCTCGACTTCGAGGAGATCGAGCGCGTCGTCCGCGCGTCGGTGGCGCTCGGCGTGCGCAAGGTGCGCCTGACCGGCGGCGAACCGCTCGTGCGTCGTGGCCTCGAGACGCTCGTCGGGCTGCTGGCGCGGGTCGAGGGGATCGAGGACCTGACGCTGACGACGAACGCCTCGCTGCTGGCCGGCCGCGCGCAGGCGCTCGCAGACGCGGGCCTGCATCGCGTCACCGTCAGCCTCGACGCCCTCGACGACGTGACGTTCATGCGCATGAACGACGTCGGCTTTCCCGTTCGCCGCGTCCTGGACGGCATCGCGGCGGGGGAACGCGCCGGCTTGGGGCCGATCAAGATCAACGCCGTCATCCGGCGCGGCATCAACGAGCACGCGGTGACCGACCTGGCCGAGCGCTTCCGCGGCACCGATACGACCGTGCGCTTCATCGAGTACATGGACGTCGGCCACTCGAACGGGTGGCGCCTGGACGATGTCGTCCCGGCCGCCGAGGTCGTCGCCGCCATCGGCGCGCGCTGGCCGCTCGAGCCGGTCGACGCCGGCTACCGCGGCGAGGTGGCCCAGAGGTATCGGTACCGCGACGGGGCGGGCGAGATCGGCGTGATCTCCAGCGTTAGCCAGCCGTTCTGCGGCGATTGCACCCGCGCGCGCCTCTCCGCCGACGGCCGGCTCTACACCTGCCTCTTCGCCACGGCCGGCCACGACCTCCGCGTGGTGCTGCGCGCCGGCGCGGACGACGACGAGCTGGCCGACGCGCTGCGCGCGATCTGGACCGGTCGATCGGACCGCTACTCGGAGCTGCGGAGCCTCGAGACGGTGGACCTGCCGAAGGTGGAGATGAGCTTCATCGGCGGGTAGGACGGGCGGCCCTCAGCTGTGGATCGAGCCCGGCCGGTGCCGCAGCGGCGCCCCGGAGCGTCCGTGCAGGACGGCGAGGATCTCGGCCACGATCGCGGTGGCCACCTGCTCGGCCCCATCGGCCCCGATGTCCAACCCCGCCGGCGCATGCACGACCGCCACGTCCGCCTCAACCGGGGCGGCAGGCAGCTCCGCCAGCAGCCGATCCGTCCGGTCGCGCGGCCCCAGGATGCCGAGGTACGTGACCCCGCGCCCGAGGAAGCCGCCCACGAAGGCCGAGTCGCGCAGGTAGTCGTGGCTCATCACGACGACCGCCGTCCACTCACCGGCAGCGGTCGCCTGGGCGGCGTCGGCCGGCTCGGAATCGAGGAGCCGCGCCCCCGGGAAGCGTTCGGGGAGCAGGAACGAGCGGCGTGGATCCACCACGTCGACGCGCCATCCCTGCCGCACGGCGGCGGCCACCAGCGGACCGGCGTCGGGACCCGCTCCGCACACGACGAGGTGCAGCGGCGGCAAAATCGGGTCGAGCACGGCGTCGCCGAGGAGGGTCGGACGGCCGTGGGCAACAGCCAGCGCCGCTCGCTCGCCGAGCGCATCGGCCTCGAGGGCGCTCAGGCTGCGGCGTTCGCCATCGAGGCTCGTGAGCAGGTAGGAGGCACGGCCCTCCCGACGAGCCGCGGTCAGGGCCTCGAGCGTCTCGGCGGCCATGCCGGGCGGCTCCGCCAGCATCTCGATCACTCCCCGGCAGCCGAGGCCGATGCCCCACAGCTCGTCGCCCTCCGCGGAGTGGTCGATCGTGACGAGGATCGGCGCATCGAGCGCGAGCGCCTCGCGCGCCAGGCGCCCGGCCTCCTCTTCCAGGCACCCGCCACTGATCAGGCCGACCGGCGCGCCGTGCTCGGGCACGAGCAGCCGCGCGCCGGGACGGCGGTACGACGACCCACGGACCGATACGACCGTCGCCAAAGCGAAGCGATCGCCACGGGCCATCCAGTCGACGGCCGCCCGAAGGATCTCGTCGATCTCGCTCACCGGCCGACTCTACCGGCACGGGCGGGGCGCCGCTCAGCTCGCGGCGAAGAACTCGCGCAGGAGCAAGTTGAACCGCTCCGGCTGCTCGAGGTTGATCATGTGGGCGACACCCTCGAACACCTCGAGGCGGGCGCCGGGAACGGCCGCGGCGAGGTGACGCATCGACGCCTGCGTTCCGGGATCGTCGAGCGTGCCGAGCATGACGAGCAGCGGCGCCTTCAGGTCGCCGAGCCGTCCGGCCGCGGGCGGGTCGAGCACCTGCGGCTGGCCCTCGACTTTCTCGGCCCGGTAGTTGGACAAGATCCAGTCGTGGACCCGGTCGCGGATGGCCGGCCCGACGCGGCCCTCAGGCTGCCCCGGCCCGTCGGCCCAGTACGCGGTCTCCCAGTCGGCGAGCTTCTCCCACTCGCCAGCCGCCTCCCAGGCCTCGACCTCCTCCCAGCCGGGCGGGGCCTCGCCTCGTCGCCGGGGTCGTACCCGCTGACGCCGCCGGCCGCCACGACGAGCGAGCGAACGCGATCGGGAAACTCGATCGAGAAGTCGAGCGCGATCGAGCCGGCCCGCGACAGCCCGACGAGATGCGCCGAGCGCTCGCCGAGGTGATCGAGGAGTGCCGCCAGGTCGGCCCGGTTCGAGAACGGGACGGCATCGGTCTCGGTCTCGCCGAAGCCGCGCGTGTCGTACCTGATGACCCGGTACGCGTCCCTGAGCGCCGCCACCTGGTCGTCCCACATCCGTCGGTCGGCCACCCCCGCGTGGATGAGGACGACGGCTTCGCCGGCTCCCTCCACGTCGTACGCGATGCGGCCGCCGTTCGTCTCCAGGATCTTGGTCTCAGGTCTCATGGGCCGATGCTACCGCCGGATCCCGACAGCCGCTGTCATGGATCCCGTGCGAAGAGCACGCCGGGGTTCAGGATGCCGGCGGGGTCCCACGCATCCTTGATGGCGCGCATGGCCGCGACGGCCGCCTCGCCACGGTCGCGCACGAGCCAGTCGACCTTGGCGACGCCGATGCCATGCTCGGCGCTGACGCTCCCCCCGAGCTCCAGGACGAGCGAGAGCACCGCGTCGTCGGTGGCTTCGTCCTCCGCGGCGGGCCCGAGGACGTTGACGTGCACGTTCCCGTCGCCGACATGCCCGTAGCAGATCGTCCGGGCCTCGGGATCCACCGCGCGAACCGCCTCCGGCGCGCGCTCCACCATCTCGGCGTAGCGCGCCAGCGGCACGGAGACATCGAGCTTGTGCGGCACTCCCTCGGCGTTGACCGCCTCCGTGTGGCGCTCGCGCAGCTGCCAGAGGCGATGCCGGCCGGCGGCGTCGGTCGCGACCGCGGCGGCGTCGCCGACTTCGAGCGACTCAAGCGCCGCGACGAGACGATCGGTCGGATCCGCCTCGTCCGAGCCGGCCTCCACGAGCAGGTAGACCGGCCGGCGCGCGGCG
>DATKDB010000116.1:0-11306 GCA_035512895.1 Binatia bacterium
ACGGGTTCGTCGATGCCGTCGTGCCGCGCCCCGAGCTCCGGGCCGCGCTCGCTCGCCTGCTGCGGCTCCTCCCGGTCCCCGCAGTCGGCGACGGGCCTGCCGTCGACACCGACCGCGGCTGGGGGCCGATCGGGACGCTCACCGGGCTGGCGGAACGCTTCGGCGGGGCAGTGAGCGAGACGATCGGCATCGACGTCGACCACCCACCGGGCGGGAACGGCCGCGGACCCGGTTCCGACGCACCGGCCCCGAGCGAGCCGGCAGCGAGCGAGCCGGCACCGAGCGACCCGGAGCGTGGGTCGTGAGCGACCTCGTGCCGGCGTCAGAGGCCCTGGACGAGCAGGCCGTCGAGGCCGCGTGGCGTCACGTCCAGCTCGCCCGCCATCCGGAGCGACCGCGGACCCTCGACCTCGTGCCGCTCATCTTCGACGGCTTCTTCGAGCTGCATGGCGACCGCGCGTTCGGCGACGATCCGGCCATCGTCGCCGGCCCGGCGTTCCTCGAGGGGCACCCGGTCATGGTCATCGGCCACCAGAAGGGCACCGACACCGAGTCGAACATCGCCCGTAACTTCGGTTCCCCGCATCCCGAGGGATTTCGCAAGGCGCAGCGCGCAATGCGGTTGGCCGACAAGCTGGGCATCCCGATCGTCACCTTCCTGGACACGGCTGGGGCGTTCCCGGGGCCGTCCGCCGAGGAGCGTGGCCAGGCCGAGGCGATCGCATCGAGCATCAAGCTCATGACCGGGCTCCAGGTACCGATCGTCGTCGTCATCCTCGGCGAGGGCGGCTCGGGCGGCGCCCTCGCGATCGGGGTCGGGGACGCCGTGCTCGCCCTCGAGAACTCGGTGTACTCGGTCATCAGCCCGGAGGGGTGCGCGTCGATCCTGTGGCGATCGCGCGAGGAGGCGCGAACCGCCGCCGCAGCGATGCGGATGACGGCCGAGGACCAGGTCGATCTGGGCGTCGTCGACGCGATCGTCGCCGAGCCGGGCGAGGGAGCGCATGCCGATCCGCCCGCCACCGCTCGTGCGCTGCGCGGTGCCATCCGCGCGGCGCTGCGCGCGCTGTCGAGCCGCGATACGACCGAGCTGCTGGCGACCCGCTATGCTCGACTGCGCGGCATGGGCGCCTACCTCGAGACGGGAACCGGTCCCAGCCGCCCACCGGTGACGCCATCCCTGCGTCGCCGGATCGGACGGATCCTCCACCTGCCCGGCGTCCCGCGACGCCCCCGCTGGAGCGAGATCTGGCCGAGCGATGACGATCAGGGCGAGAGCGAGCGAGGCGCATGACCGATTCTGACCACGCCCTTGACGCGATCTCCGCGGCCGCCGCGGAGCTGCTGCCGCAGCTCGCCGAGCGGCTCCATCGTCACGGACTGGCGGAGATCGAGGTTGCGCGAGGGGACCTGCGCCTGCGGGTGAGCGCGGCGACCCCGAGCGGAGGCACGTCGCCCGCCGGAGCCGTGGCGTCCGCCGCAGCGCATGCCACGCGGCCGGCTTCCGCCGAGGCGACGTCGCAGCCGGGGGACTCGTCCGCGGGCGTTGGCGTCGCATCGCCCGCGGTCGGCTTCTTCGTCTATGCGAGCGGGCTCGGACCGGGTCTCGAGGTTGCGAAGGGCGACCCGCTCGGCCATGTCGAGATGCTCGGCGTGCGGCACGACGTGCGAGCCCCCCGTGGCGGCACCGTGCGACACCTCGTCGCCGAGAGTGGCGAGGCAGTCGAGTACGGGCAGGTCGTGCTCGAGCTCGAGGCGGTGGAGAGCCTCCGGTGATGCTCGCGCTGCTCTTCAGCCCCCAGGGCTCGCAGGCGGTCGGGATGGGACGTGAGCTGGCCGAGCGCTCCGCCGCGGCGAGGGCGGTCTTCGACGAGGCCGACGCGACGCTCGGCTGGTCCGTGTCCGCGACCTGCTGGAACGGGCCGGCCGAGACGCTCGACGACACGCGCCAGACCCAGCCGGCGCTGCTCACGACCTCGGTTGCCGCCGTCCGGGCGCTCGAGGAGCGGGGCGCACCCGCGCCGACGCTCCTCGCCGGCCACTCGGTCGGCGAGTACGCGGCGCTCGTCGTCGCCGGCGTCCTCCTGCTGCCGGCGGCGCTGCGGCTCGTGTCGCAGCGCGCCGCGCTCATGGCCGGCGCCGACGCGAACGGCGGCATGGCGGCGGTCATCGGCCTCGACCGGGATGTTGTCCAGTCCATCGTGGACGGCATCGCGCGACCGACCGAGCTCGTCGTCGCGAACGACAACGCGCCCGGCCAGGTCGTCATCTCGGGTCGCGCCAAGTCGCTCGCCGCGGCCGAGGAGCCGATGCGGGCCGCCGGCGCCCGACGGGTCCTTCGCCTGCCCGTCTCGGGCGCCTTCCACTCGCCGCTCATGGCCGGGGTCGCCGAGGAGCTCGCCGACGCCTTCGAGGACGAGGAGTGGCATGACGCGCGCGTCCCGGTGATGAGCAACGTCACGGCTGAGCCGCTGACCGATGCCGGCCGCATCCGCGTCCTCCTCGCCGAGCAGGTCCGATCCCCGGTCGAGTGGGTGGCGTGCGTGCGGCGCATGGTCGGCGACGGCGTGGACACGATGATCGAGTGTGGTGCCGGCGCGGCGCTCGTCGGCATGGTCCGCCGGATCGCGCCCGAGGTGCGGACCGCCACCCTCGCCGACGCGACGACGCTCGAGGGCACGCTCGAGCTCCTGGCCGCGTCGGCGCAGGTCGGCGTCTAGCCGTGGTCAGCAAGGTGCTCATCGCGAATCGCGGCGAGATCGCGCTGCGCATCCTGCGCGCCTGCCGCGATCTCGGCCTGCCGGCGGTCGTCGCGTACAGCGAGGCCGATCGTGACTCGCTGGCGGTCCAGGTGGCCGACGAGGCGATCTGCATCGGCCCGGCGGAGGCGAGGAAGAGCTACCTGAACCAGCCAGCCGTCATCAGCGCCGCGATGATCACCGGCTGCGACGCGGTCCATCCCGGCTACGGTTTTCTCAGCGAGGATGCCAGCTTCGCCGAGGCCTGCGTCGCGCACGACGTGACCTTCATCGGTCCGCGACCAGAGGTGCTCGAGCGCTTCGCGTCGAAGTACGCGGTGCGCCGGATGCTCGCCGCGAACGGGCTGCCGACGGTCCCCGGCAGCCGGGGCATCATCACCGACCTCGCCGACGCGCTCGAGCAGGCCGGCGAGTCCGGCTACCCCGTCCTTCTCAAGCCTTCCGCCGGTGGCGGTGGCCGGGGCATGCGCCTCGTCCGCAGCCCGCGCGAGATGGAGACTTCGCTGCCGCTCGCGCGCTCCGAGGCGCAGAACGCGTTCGGGGACGACTCGATCTATTTCGAGCAGTGGATCGAGGAGTCACGCCACGTCGAGGTGCAGGTCATGGTCGACCAGCACGGCAGCGGCGTTCACCTCGGCGAGCGGGACTGCAGCGTCCAGCGTCGTCACCAGAAGATCATCGAGGAGGGCCCGTCGCCCGCGATGGACGAGCCGACCCGCGAGCGCCTGCGGGACCTGGCCATCCGCAGCGTCGTGGCCGCCGGCTACGAGAGCGCCGGGACGCTCGAGTTCCTCCTCGACGGCGAGGGCAACTTCTACTTCATCGAGATCAACTGCCGGGTCCAGGTCGAGCACCCGGTGACCGAGATGCTGACCGGGGTCGACCTCGTCACCGAGCAGATCCGGATAGCCGGCGGCGAGCGACTCAGCCTGCGCCAGGAGCAGATCGAACTTCGGGGGCACGCCATCGAGTTCCGGATCAACGCCGAGGACCCGAACGACAACTTCGCGCCGCAGACCGGGGAGATCGAGCGGCTCTCGATCCCGGGCGGCCCCGGCATCCGGGTCGACACGCACCTGTACGCCGGCTACGAGGTCCCGCCCTTCTACGACAGCCTGCTGGCCAAGCTCATCGTGTGGGGCGAGACGCGTGAGATCGCCCTGGCACGCTCGCGTCGTGCCCTCGCCGAGTTCGAGATCGACGGCGTGAAGACGAACATTCCGTTCCACCGCGGGATCATCGACAACGATGCCTTCCTTGACGCGCGGGTCAGCACGAACCTGCTCGACCGGGTAGGCCCGTCCGCATTCGTGGCAAGCTGAGGACCGATGACGACCGAGACGCCGACCATCCCCGCCCTGCCGCTCGAGGCGGCCGAGATCATGGGCATCATCCCGCACCGCTACCCGTTCCTCATGGTCGACCGCATCATCGAGCTGGAGCCGGGCAAGCGAGTCGTCGGGATCAAGCAGGTCACCGCCAACGAGCCGCAGTTCACCGGGCACTTCCCCGGCCGGCCGATCATGCCCGGCGTCCTCATGGTCGAGGCGCTGGCGCAGACCGCCGGGGTCGGGGTCATGACCCTTCCGGAGTACCGCGGCAAGCTCGGGCTCTTCGCCGGCATCGACGAGTGCCGCTTCCGCCGCATGGTCGTGCCGGGCGACACGCTCCGCCTGGAGGTGACCGTGGAGAAGCTGCGTGGCATGTTCGGGCGGGTGAAGGGGGTCGCCAGCGTCGACGGCGAGGTGGCGGTCGAGGCGACGCTCTCGATCATCATTCCGCGCGACCAGGAGCTCGGGGGCGGGACCGCCGATGCGTGACGGCGAGCGGCGCGTCGTCGTGACCGGGATGGGGGCCCTGACGCCGGTCGGGAACGACGTGGCCGCCTTCTGGGCGTCGCTCGTCGCGGGTCGGAGCGGGATCGGGCCGATCACCCTGTTCGACCCGGTGAAGACGGCGAGCAAGGTCGCCGGCGAGATCCGGGGTTTCGACGCGGACAGCGTGATGCCGAAGAAGGAGGTCCGTCGCAACGACACGTACGTGCACTACGCCTGGGCCGCCACCGCGGAGGCGATGTCCGACGCCGGGCTGCCGAATCCGATCACCGACGAGGCGCTCGCCGCCCGGACCGGGGCGATCATCGGCTCGGGCATCGGTGGGATCAACACGATGATCCGCGACATCGTCGAGGCGACCGAGCACGGCATCGATCGCATCGGTCCGTTTCTCGTCACCGCGCTCATCCCGGACATGGCCGCCGGTTACGTCGCGATCTACGCGAACGCGCGGGGCCCGAACTACGCGACGGTCAGCGCGTGCTCGAGCGCGAACCACGCGATCGGCGACTCGCTGAACATCATCCGCCGCGGGGAGGCCGACGTGATGATCGCCGGCGGCGCGGAGGCCGGGATCGGCGAGATCCCGGTGGCGGCCTTCAGCGCGATGCGCGCGCTCTCGACCCGCCGCAACGACGACCCGACGGCCGCCTCGCGACCGTTCGATGCCGAGCGCGACGGGTTCGTCATGGGTGACGGGGCCGGCATCCTCGTCCTCGAGGCGCTCGAGCATGCGCGGGCGCGTGGCGCGACGATCCACGCCGAGGTCGTCGGCTACGGCGCCACCGACGACGCCTCGCACATCACCCTGCCGGCACCCGGCGGGCGCGGGGCGGTCGACAGCATGCGCGTCGCGATCGCCGATGCCGGGCTGACGAACGACGACATCGACTACATCAACGCCCACGGCACGAGCACGCCCCCGAACGACCGGTCCGAGACAGCCGCGATCAAGACGCTTTTCGGCGAGCGCGCCTACCGTATCCCGGTGAGCAGCACGAAGTCGATGACAGGGCACCTCATGGGTGCCGGCGGCGGGATCGAGGCGATCGCCTCCATCCGCGCCATCCAGACCGGCATCATGCCGCCCACGATCAACCTGGAGCACCCCGACCCCGACTGCGACCTCGACTACGTGCCGAACGAGGCGCGCGAGGCCGACGTCGAGGTCGCGATGAGCAACAGCTTCGGCTTCGGCGGCCACAACGCCACGCTCGTCTTCCGCCGGTACGACGGCGCATGAGCGATCGGGTCGATCCCATCCTCGCGGCCGTCGACCTGCTCGCGCCGGCGCTCGCCGACGCCCGGCTCGACGAGCTCGAGCTGTCGGTCGGCGACCTGCACGTTCGCCTCGTCCGGCCCTCCGCCGCGCCGCCCGTCGCACCGGCCGCCCCGCCCGCCGCGGCCGTTGCCCCGGGACCGGCGGCCTCCCCCGATGGCCTGACGCCGTTCGGCGAGCCGGCACCCGGCATGCGCTTCGTGAGCGCGCCGCTCACCGGCGTCTGGTATCCCGCCCCGTCGCCGGGGGCGCGGCCCTACGTCAACGAGGGGGACGAGATCGCGACCGGCCAGGTGGTCGGCCTCATCGAGGCGATGAAGCTGTTCAACGAGATCAAGTCGGACACCTCCGGCCGGATCGCCCGCGTGCTCGTGGAGAACGGGACGCTCGTGAAGCGGAAGCAGCCGCTGCTGGAGGTCGATCCGAGATGAGCGAGCACGGAGCACGACGATGACGAATGCCCTGATCACCGGCTGGGGGATGTACGCCCCGTCGCGCGTGATGACGAACGACGAGCTCTCAACGATGGTCGAGACCTCCGACGAGTGGATCGTCAGCCGGACGGGCATCCGCGAGCGACGCATCGCCGCCGACGACGAGACGACGGCCACGCTGAGCGTCAATGCCTCGCGCGACGCGCTGGCGGTGGCCGGCATCGACGCCACCGAGCTCGACCTCGTCATCGTCGGCACGTGCTCGCCCGACTACTACATGCCGTCCACGGCGGTGCTCGTCGCGCACCAGCTGGGCGCGACCCGTGCCGCGGGCTTCGACCTGATGGCGGCCTGCTCGGGCTTCATCTTCTCGCTCGCGACGGCCAGCGCCTACGTCCGCAGCGGCATGTACCGCAACGTCCTCGTCGTCGGTGTCGAGCTGCTCAGCCGATTCCTCGACTACACCGATCGCAACACCTGCGTCCTGTTCGGCGATGGCGCCGGTGCCGTCGTCGTGTCGGCCTCCGACGGGGCCGGCGGGATGCTCGGCCTCGACATGTACAGCGACGGCAGCGGAGCGCAGGGGATCATCTTTCCCGCCGGCGGCTCGGCGTGCCCGACGACGCCGCAAACGGTCGCCGAGGGCGGCCACTTCGTGCACATGGCCGGCAAGGAGGTCTACAAGTACGCGACGAGGCAGCTGGCCGAGTCGGCCCAGGCGGCCCTGCGCGATGCCGGCCTCGGGGTCGATGACGTCGACCAGTTCCTCTTCCACCAGGCGAACCTGCGGATCATCGAGAGCGTGCAGAACGCGGTCGGCATCCCGTCGGACCGGACGTATCTCAACATCGAGCGTTACGGCAACACGAGCGCCGCATCGGTGCCGATGGCGCTCGTCGAGGCGCTGGCCGAGGATCTCATCAAGCCCGGCGACAGGCTGCTCATGGCCGCCTTCGGTGCCGGCTACACCGCCGGGGCGGCGGTGATCGAATGGACCGCCGATCCGGCTCGTCGCGCGCTCGCGCCCGGCGCGCAGACGCGGCTCGGGCACCGGCAGGCCGTGCCCGCCGGCGTCGACGCCGCAGCCGGCTAGCGAAGGAGGATCGATGTTCGACCTGACCGGCAAGACGGCGCTCGTGACCGGAGGCAGCCGCGGGCTCGGCCGCGCCATCGCCCTCGCCCTCGCCGGGCAGGGGGCCGACGTGGCGATCAACTACCGCGGCAACGCGGAGGCGGCCGCGGAGGTCGAGACGCAGATCACCGGCAGCGGTCGCCGCGCGACGTCGATCCAGGGCGACACGAGCGCGGGCCGCGAGGCATGCGAGGCGATCGTGAAGTCGGCGCTCGACGCGCTCGGATCGGTCGACATCCTCGTGAACAACGCCGGCATCACGCGCGACAACCTGCTCATGCGCATGGACGGCGAGGAGTGGGACTCGGTCATCAGCACGAACCTGTCCGGCCCGTTCTGGATGACGCGTGCGATCGCCCGGCCGATGATGAAGGCGCGCGGCGGGCGCATCATCAACATGAGCTCCGCGGCCGGCCGGATGGGAAACCCGGGCCAGGCCAACTACGCGGCTGCCAAGGCCGGGCTCATCGGCCTCACGAAGACGACGGCCCGCGAGCTCGCGAGCCGGGGCATCACCTGCAACGCCATCGCGCCTGGCCTGATCGAGACCGACCTCACCGCCGACATGCCGCCGGCCGCCACCGAGGCGCTTCGCGGCCTGACTCCGCTCGGCTACCTCGGATCCGTCGACGACGTCGCGGCGGCGGCGGTGTACTTCGCCTCCGACGAGGCGCGCTACGTCACCGGCCAGGTTCTCGGCGTCGACGGCGGCATCGTCATGGGCAGCTGAGCCATTGCTCTCTACGCCGCCCTCCCCTCGCGCGCGCCGCGATCGGTCCGCGCCGCCATTGCGCACGAACGGCCCGGATTCACATGGAGCAACCACTACGCGCGGATTCGCGCCGCGAATGGTCAAAGTCGGCCTCTGCTGCACGCCTGGTGTGAATCCGGACGCTATGCGCGCCGCGGCGCCCGATAACGCACGCCTGGTGTGAATCCGGACGCTTCGCGCACCGCAGTCCCACTCGAGGAGGGCGGCTGGGTGGGGCCGCCGACCGAGCGCCTGGCGTCTACGGCAGGCGGCTTGCTGCACAATACGGGCACGACCAGTCGACAGATCCCGGAAAGGAGACCGATGCTCACCCTGCGCTCAATCCTGCGCCCGACCCGCATCGTCGACGCGCACTGCGACATCCCCTGCGGGGTCTACGACCCCGAGCAGGCCCGCATCGAGGCGGAGTCCTGCCTGCGCATCATCGAGAAGCACGATGCGAGCGACGACAAGCACTTCCGCGCGCGCTGCATCCACGTCAAGGAGGAGCGTGCCGAGCTCGTGAAGCACCACCTCGACGTCCTGTGGCACGACTACTTCAAGCCTGAGCACCTCGAGAAGTACCCCGACCTGCACGAGACGTTCTGGAAGGCCACGAAGCAGGCCTCGAAGGTGAAGCAGTCCCTCGACGCCGGCGCCGCGAAGGAGCTGCTCTCGATGATCGACACGATCGACGAGATGTGGAAGTCGACCGGCGGACCCGAGAAGACCCGGGTCAACGGCCGGCCCTCCTGACCCTCGCACCGCAGCGATGAGCCCGAAGGGCCTCGCCTGGCCCTTCCTGGCGCTCCTCGCCCTCCTCGTCGCTCGTCGCCGGCTGGACGTCGTCGAGGTCCGCGGCCGCTCGATGGCGCCTACCCTGCTGCGCGGGGATCGGCTGCTCGTGGCTCGCACCGGCGCCGCCCGGGTCGGCGATGTCGTCCTGGCCGCGGACCCGCGTCGCCCGGGCCGCGAGCTCATCAAGCGCGTCGCGGACATCGGCCCGCGCGGGATCTCGCTGCGGGGCGACAACCCGGCGGCGAGCACCGATGCCCGCGCCTTCGGCCCGCTGTCGCCTGACGCCGTCCGGTGGCGGGTCGTCTGGCGCTACTGGCCGCCGAGGCGGGCCGGACCGGTGCCGCCGGCGCCGGCTCGCCCCCGATGAGGGCGGGGAGCCCGCCTGCCCGCTGTCCGGCACCCTGACGCCCGGTGACTGAGCCTCGCACGGGGGTCCGCGGGCGCGAGCGGTACAATGTGCGGCCGATGTCCACCACGACTCCCGCCCGGACGAACGCGCGGCGCGATCTCGCGACCGGCCGGCACCAGCAGCTCGGCAGCCTCCTCGGCCGCGTATGGGCGGTCGACGCCGTCGGCGTCACCGAGCGCGCCGCGTCGCTCGCGAAGCGCAGCATCAAGAAGGAGTCGAAGCTCTGGGCGCTCGACCTGGCGATCCGGATGATGGATCTGACGACGCTCGAGGGCAAGGACACGCCGGGCAAGGTCCGGGCGCTCGCCGCGAAGGCGCGTCGGCCGGACCCGACCGACCCCACGATCCCGTCCGTCGCGGCGCTCTGCGTCTATCCGAACATGATCCCGACCGCCGTCGAGGCCCTGCGCGGCTCCGGCGTCAGGGTCGCATCGGTCGCGACGTACTTCCCCTCGGGGCAGGCACCGATCGAGGTGAAGCTGCACGACGTGCGCAGCGCCATCGAGATGGGCGCCGACGAGATCGACATGGTCATCGATCGAGGAGCCTTCCTCGCCGGCGACTATGCATCGGTCTATGACGAGATCGTGGCGGTCAAGGAGGCGTGCGGCGAGACGCACCTGAAGGTCATCCTCGAGACGGTCGAGCTCGAGACGTTCGACAACGTGCGGCGGGCATCGGTGCTCGCGATGGCCGCCGGGGCCGACTTCATCAAGACGAGCACGGGGAAGGTCCAGCCGCCCGCCGACCTGCCGACGACCCTCGTCATGCTCGAGGCGATCCGTGACTTCCACGTGCAGACCGGCCGCGTCGTCGGCATGAAGCCGGCCGGCGGGATCCGGACGTCGAAGGAGGCGATCGGCTACCTGACGACGCTGTACGAGACGCTCGGCCCACGCTGGATGACGCCGGACCTGTTCCGCTTCGGCGCGTCGAGCCTGCTCAACGACGTGCTCATGCAGATCCGCAAGGAGCGCACCGGCCGCTACTCCGGCGGCGACTACTTCACGCTCGACTAGGCCGATGCAGGTCGCGCCCGGCACGATCGCCGTGTGGTCCGACCTCGGGTGTCCCTGGTCGCACGCGGTCGTCTGGCGCCTGCACGACGCGCGGCGGCGCCTCGGGCTCGAGGACCGCGTCGCGCTCGACCACCATGCCTTCCCGCTCGAGCTGTTCAACAGCGAGCCGACTCCGCGCCGCCTGCTCGAGGCGGAGTGGCCGGTCGCCGCGCAGCTCGCCCCGCGCGCCGGGTGGCAGGCATGGTTGGCCCCGGAGCACGCCTGGCCGGTCACGATGCTGCCGCCGATGGAAGCGGTCCAGGCCGCGAAGCTTCAGTCGATCGCCGCCGGCGAGGCGCTCGATCGCGGCCTGCGCCGCGCGTTCTTCGGCGAGAGCCGCTGCATCAGCCTGCGCCACGTCATCCTCGAGGTGGCGAACGAGTGCGATGGGCTCGACCTCGGGGCGCTCGCCGAGGCACTCGACGATGGCCGCGCGCGACGCGCGCTCTCCGACGACTGGGTGGTGGCACGCGGCGACGAGGTCCGGGGCTCCGCGCACCTCTTCGCGCCCGACGGGACGAACGCGCAGAACCCGGGCATCACGATCGGCTGGCATGCCGACGACGGGGCCGGCGGGGGCGTCGCGACGATCGAGGCCGACGACCCGGAGGCCATCGAGGACCTCGTGCGGCGCGCGGCCGGCTGAGATCTCACGCCGCCGTGCCGAGCCGCGTTTCACCGGGCGTGCACCTTCCGCCGTTCGAGACGCTGATCGATGGACACGCCCGCGAGCTGCACCGCTTCCTCGTGGGCCTCGTCGGCCCGACCGATGCGGAGGATTGCCTCCAGGAGACGTTGATGTCCGCACTGCGCGCCTACCCGCGACTCCGCCATGGCGAGAACCTGCGTGC
>DATKDB010000117.1:0-11326 GCA_035512895.1 Binatia bacterium
GCCGACAGGTGGAGAACGGCGTCCCGGTTCGCATGGCGGTGCTGGCCCTCCTCGCCGGGATGGCATGAGCGCGGGGCGCTTCGGCCGCCTGACCGATCCACCCGCCACGTTCCTCCTCGTCGGGGGCCGCGTGATCGACCCATCCGGCGGGACCGATGCCATCCGCGACCTCGCGGTCCACGTCGGGACGATCGTGGCCGACGCCCCCGACGACACCGAGCGGATCGACGCGCACGGGCTGGTCGTGGCGCCCGGCTTCTGCGACCTGCACGCGCACCTGCGCGAGCCGGGCGGCGACGGCTCGGAGACGACCGAGAGCGGCTCGCGCGCCGCCGCCCGCGGCGGGTTCACGACCGTCTGCGCGATGCCGAACACCGATCCACCGCTCGACGACCCCGCGGCCGTCGCCGCCGTGGCGCGCCGGTCGCCGGCCTGCCGGATCCGGGTCATCGGCGCGGCCACGCGTGGTCGGGCGGGCGAGACCGTGGGCGATCTGGCTGCCATGGCCGGCGCAGGGGCGGTCGGCTTCTCGGACGATGGCGCTGCCGTCCCGAGCGCGGATCTCACGCGTGACATCCTGAGCGCGCTCGCCACGCTCGGCCTGCCGCTCGT
Organism: Binatia bacterium; assembly: GCA_035512895.1. Classification (GTDB taxonomy): domain Bacteria; phylum Chloroflexota; class Limnocylindria; order QHBO01; family QHBO01; genus JACDBZ01. The sequence continues at coordinate 613 of DATKDB010000117.1, forward strand.
CGAGCACGCCGAGGATGCGGGACTCGCCGGCGAGGCCGTCATGCGCGCCGGCGCGGTCGCGACCCGGCTCGGGCTCGCGGGCTGGCCGCCCGAGGCGGAGCTCGCAATCGTCGAGCGGGACATCGCCCTCGCGGCCGAGGCCGGCGCGCGGCTCCACCTGACGCACCTCTCGACGGCCGGGGCGGTCGACGCCGTGCGCGCGGCGAAAACGCGGGGGGAGCTCGTGACGTGCGACGTGACCCCGCACCATTTCGCGCTGACCGACGCCTGGGTCGCCGGGTCGCGCCGCTTCTCCTGGGAGGAGGCCGAGCCGGCCGCGGCGCGCGCCTACGACGGCCGCTGTCGGGTCAATCCCCCGCTCGCGCCGGCCGAGGATGCGCTCGCATTGCTCGCCGGCCTCGTCGACGGGACGATCGACGCGATCGCGACCGACCATGCGCCACACCCGACCGATCGCAAGCTCGTGCCGTTCGTTGCCGCGGCTCCGGGCCTCATCGGCCTGGAGACGGCGCTCTCGCTCGGACTCGCGGCGGTCGAGGCGGGGCGGCTCGGGCTTGCCACGCTCGTCGCCGCCCTCTCCACCCGGCCGGCCGCGATCATCGGTGAGGGGCGCAGCCTCGAGATCGGCGATCCGGCGGACCTCACCGTCTTCGATCCGGCCGCGCGCTGGCGAGTCGAGGCGTCGCAGCTGGCGTCGTCATCCGCGAACACGCCGCTGATCGGGCTGGAGCTGCCCGGAATCGTCCGCCTGACCGTCGCGGAGGGGCGGGTGACGTATCGGTCCTGACGATTTGCCCGCTTTGAGCGTGGGAGAGCCGAATGTGGGACCATCGGGGCCAGCCACTCGCCGCGCACCACTGACGAGGAATCGCTTGTCGATTCGCTACAACGAGGAGCTCGACCCGAACGAGGGCCCGGGATTCGGATGCTTCATCACCCAGGCCGTCCTGTTCGCCGTCATCCTGTTCCTGATCCCGATCGGCCTCTTCACCTTCAACTGGCCGGTCTGGCTGCTCGTCGTCCTCCTCTTCGTCGCCCTCATCCTCCTCTTCTTCGTGAGCATGACGAGCGTCTTCCTGCTCCGCGTCTTCTTCGCCGACCGACGGCGCGGGCGCGGGCGACAGACGGGCGTCGCGAAGCCTCAGACTCGCGTGATCAGCACCGATGACGAACCGACCGATGAGCCAGGAGACCGCTGAATGCCGCTGATGGTGACCTTCTTCAACGTCCGCAAGGGACGCGACATGATGTTCAAGCGCGGCATGCGCCACCTCTTCCCGCGCACGGCCCGTCAGACCGAGGAGAAGTACGGCATCCGCTTCGTCGGCTGGTTCAACGTGACCGAAGGCTCGACCTGGGACAACGTCGTCATCCTCGACCTGCCGAACTACGCCGTTCTCGACCAGCTCTACGCCGATCCGTCGATGCGCGGCTTCGGCCACCGGGTGGCCGAATCGGTCTTCGACTCGAAGCACACGATCTTCCTGCGAGAGCGGATGGGCCCGGACTTCGTGTACAAGCCGTGAGCAGGTCGCCGGGGGGCTCGCCCCGGATCGTCGCGCTGCGTGAGCTCGCCGCCGAGGCGGAGCTCGAGCGTCGCGACTTCCTGTACGAGGCGACGGAGCAGCTCCGCCGCTTCCTGGAGGCGAACCGCGAGCGGCTGCGCGAGATCGGCCCGATCAAGCTCGTCGACGACGAGCAGGACTACCTGCTCTACCACCCGGTCGACCAGCTCTGGACGACGCGCCTCACCTACCAGGACCCGGCCGATCACGAGTGGTACGACCAGGAGCAGCTCGTCGAGACGATCAGCGAGCTCGTCGAGCTCTACAACCCGGCCGACATCTTCGCCTGGCTCATCGAGGCATCCCGGGACGCGCCCGGGCATCTCGTCGCCGCGGACGACCTCGCCCGCCAGGAGGAGGTCGTCGAGAGCGTCGGCGACGACTGGGAAGCGGGCCTGCCGCCGACGCAGCAGGAGACGCTGGCCGTCCAGCGCCTGTGGCAGCTCGCCGATGCCTACCGCACGCAGCTGTCGACCGCCCAGTCCCAGCTCCTGCGCGAGTTCAGCGCGAACGCCGAGGAGGTCCTGCGCCGGACCGGCGACCTCGTCCTGCTCGACGAGCCCGAGGACATGCTCATCCTGCGTGCCGACGGCCGCTACGAGACCTCGCTCGACCTCTCGGACCGCGTGCAGGAGGTCGTCACGACGGTCGAGGCACGACGCGCCGGTCTGACGGTGACCGAGGCGAGGACGATCGCCGCCTTCTACGATCCCGCCGACGTCCTGCACTGGGTGACCGAGGCGCTCGCCGAACGCTATCCGGCGGTCGACTTCTCCGCCGTCTACGAATGACCGATGCGTCGCTTCGCGACTCCTCGGTGGAGGAGCTGTTCGCCGCGGCGGGGGCCCTGCTCGAGGGCCACTTCGTCCTGAAGTCGGGCAGGCACGCGGGCCGCTACCTCGAGAAGTTCCTCGTGCTCCAGCACCCTCGATACGGCGTCGAGCTCTGCCGCCGCTTCGCCGAGCTGCTCGCGCCCCACGCGCCGACCCTGGTGGTCGGACCGACCACCGGCGGCGTCCTGCTCTCCTTCGAGACCGCACGGCAGCTCGGCGGGTCGGTGCGAGCGGCCTTCGCCGAGCCCGTGGCCGGCGGCGGACGATCGCTGCGCCGGGACTGGCCGATCGGCGCGGACGAGCGGGTCGTCCTGGTCGACGACATCCTCACGACCGGGGCATCGCTCATCGAGACGGTCGACGCGGTGCGCGCCGCCGGTGTGGAGCCGGTCGCGGCGGCGGTCATCGTCGATCGGTCGGTCGAGCCGGTAAAGCTCGGGTTCCCGCTGCTGGCGCTCGGCCGCATCGACATCCCGTCGTGGGAGGCGGACACCTGCAAACTGTGTCGTGCGGCGGTGCCGCTTCAGAAGCGCGGCAGCAGCTAGGCCGACTCCGTCGCGGCCGGCAGGCTCAGCCCTGTGCGCCGCCGGTGAAGTTCCACGACGCGAGGTGCAGCGACGGGACGACGTAGGCGCCGAGGCCGAAGGTCGCGCCGCCGACGAGCGTCAGATCCGACCCGACGCCGCGCACCTGCCCCGGCCCGAGGGCCTCCAGGAACGACTGGGTGAAGCGCAGGTTCGTCACCGGACGCACAACACGCCCATCCTCGACGAGCCACACGCCGTTGCGCGTCAGCCCCGTCACGACCTGCGTGCGCGGGTCGAGGATGCGGGTGTACCAGAAGTCGGTCACGAGCAGCCCGCGCCCGACGCCGGCGACAAGATCGCCGGGTAAGGTCGAACCCGCCTCGAGCGCCAGGTTGGCCGGCACCGCGCCGAACGGCCCCGCCCCGGCAACGGCGTTGCCGGTCGACTCGGCGTCGAGCGCCTTCGCCGTGCGTCGGTCGTGAACGAGGCCGGCCGTCACGCCGTCGCGCACGAGCTCGACGCGCCGCTTCGGCGTCCCCTCCGCGTCGAACCCGATGCCCACCGCCAGCGGGTGCGTCACGTCGTCGGCGAGCGTGATGCCCGCGTCGAACTGCGCCTCGCCGACGCGCGCGAACGAGCGGCCCTCCTCGACCGCACGCCCGTTGAAGCCGTGGATCGCCAGGAAGCCGAGCATGTTGACGACGCACGAGGGCGAGAGCACGACCTCGTAGCGGCCCGGCTCGAGGTCGGTCGCGTCGGCCGACTCGCGGGCACGCCGCGTCGCCAGCTCCCCGAGCGCGGCGCCGTCGAGATCGGAGAGGCGGACGGAGGCGGCTCGGGCGCTGCCGTCGGAGCTCCCGGTGCGGGCGATCCCATCCATGCCGGCCGCCGTCGAGCGTCCGCGGAGCCGCTGCCCGGCCGAGTTGGCAAACGCCACCTCGATCCCCTCAGTCGAACAGAAGCCCGCCGTCTCGAGCCCGCCCGCGGCAGCCACGAACGCGGCGACGCGCACGGCGCGCGCATCCGGATCGGCGGAGGCCGTCGCGTCATCCCAGTGGTCGATGTCGGGCGCGTCGGCAGCCGGGGCCAGGCCGGGCCAGCCCGGATCGACCGGCTGCAGGCGGGCCGCCTCCACGGTCGACGACACGAAGCGCCCGAGCGCGTCGTCATCGGTCTGGTTGACGCTCGCCTCCGCGAGGCGGCCGTCGAGGGCCAGGCGCAGGTGGACGCGGTGGCCCGCGTCGACGACGTTCTGATGGATGAAGCTCGTCGCGAAGCGGGTGAGGGCCTCGGTGCCGGCCGTGACGGTGACCTCGGCCTCCGCATCGGTCCCGACCCTGGCGAGCACCCGCTCGCAGGTCTCGAGGAGCGCGCTCATCCGCGGACCCCGACGCGCACGCCCCGGAAGCGGCACGGGACGGCCGGGTGCCCGGTGTGGCCGATCTGCCCGGGCTGTCCCTTGCCGCAGTTCGGCGTGCCCCAGAAGGTCCACTCCTTCTCGTTGCCGAGCATGTCGAGCGAGCCCCAGAAGCGCGGGCCGATGCCGGTGTACGTCGGGTTCTTCAGCATTCGGCCGCGCCGACCGTTCTTGATCTCCCAGCCGATCTCGCAGCCGAACTGGAAGTTCAGCCGCTTGTCGTCGATCGACCAGGAGCGGTTCGTGTCCATCATGATCCCGTCGTCGGTGGCGGCGATCATCTCCTCGAGGCTGCTCCGCCCGGGCAGGAGCCCGACGTTCGTCATCCGCACCATCGGCAGGCGGTTGTAGCCGTCGCCGCGGACGGCGCCACCGGACGAGTCGAGCCCCGCGAGCGCCGCCGAGTCGCGTCCCGACAGGACTCCGACCCAGGTGCCGTCGCGGACGATGTCGACCGGGTGCGCGGGCGTGCCCTCGTCGTCGTAGCCGAAGCTGCCGAGCGCGCCGGGGAGAGTCGCGTCGGCGGTGACGTTCATGAGGTCCGAGCCGAACCGCAGCGAGCCGATCTGGGCGAGATCGAGCCAGGAGGTGCCGGCGAAGGCGGCCTCCCAGCCGAGGATACGGTCGAGCTCGACGGCGTGCCCGACCGACTCGTGGATCTGGAGCGCCATCTGCTCGGAGCCGATGATGAGGTCGGTAGCGGCGATCGCGGGACACTCCGGGGCGCTGAGCAGGGCACGCGCCTCCTCGGCGATGCGTGCCGCGTTGCCTGGCAGGTCGAGCTCACGCACGAGCCCCCAGCCGCGCGTGCCGTACTGGCCGCGGATGCCCGGGTAGCTGCGCCGCTGGGTTTCTCGCTCGCCGTTCGCCGTCGCGTCCATCCGCGCCCCGCACTCGCGGATGCGCTGGTCGATGCGATGGCCCTCGCTGCTGGCGAGCCACTTCGTCGTGTCCCAGACGTCGTAGCCGGCCAGGGCGACGTCGGCCCCGTGCTCGCGCATCGTGCGTGTGACGCCGACGAGCAGGTCGCCCTTCTCCGAGAGCGGGACCGACATCGGGTCCTCGTCAACCGAGTTCTGCCAGCTGTCCTGCCGCACCTCGACGGGTGTCAGCTCCAGGTCGCGTCCCGGAACCGATGCGGAGGCCCGCGCGATCGCCGCGGCCCCTGCCCCGGCGGCCTGCGCCGCCGTCGTCGTCAGCTCGGAGGTGGAGGAAAAGCCCCAGCCGGAGCCGATGAGCGCGCGCACGCCCAGTCCCATCGATCCCTCCCGGGTGAGTCCCTCGATCTCGCCGTTTCGGGCGTTCATCGACTCGTGGCGGCGGTCCATGACGCGCGCGTCGGCGTACGTGGCACCGCTCGCCAGCGCCGCCTCGACGGCGGCCTCGGCGTAATCGAACATCGGAGAATGTTAGCGGGGCTAACGGACGATCGTGGCCCGGGTCGAACCGTCGGGATTCACACCGAGCGTGCGTTAGGCCACTTCATCGGCCTCCGGAGCGTCCGCATGCCCCTTCATCGGCCTCCGGAGCGTCATCTTTCACACAGCATGTGAATTCGACCCTTCAGAGCGTCGTTGACGCGCGCAGTGGTCACCTGGTGTGAATTCGGCCGGTTCGCGGGCCCCGCGCCGGCGGGTCAGTCGGTGCGCCCGGGTCCCGCAGCGATGCCGCCGCCCGGCCGATGCGCGGCGTCGGCGCGCTCGACCGGCTCCTCCCAGTTCACCTGGGTGATCCGGGCCGGCGGCCACTCGCCGTCGGGCGGCACGATCCCCTCCTCCGCCTCGAGCGGGATGCCGATGGGCGCCACGAGGTAACGACCGGCGAGCCGCCGCGCCTCGCGGTCGAGCGCGAAGCCGGCCTTGGCCCGGTGGAACGTGACGGTCACGTCCGCGGCGACGGCCGGCGTCGAGTGTCCCCCGCCGGTCAGGTCCACGCAGGTCGGGGTGTCAACCGCGACGACCGAGACCGGGCGCCCGGCCGCCACGGCATGGGCCCGCGTGGCGTTGGCGAGGTCGACCGCCGTCGAGATCGGCTCGCGCAGCGGGCCGGAGGCACCCGAACCGAGGAGCGCATCGACGACGAGCGTCGCCTCGGCGATCCGCTCACGCAGGCGAAGGAGCATCTCCGGGTTCGGCGCCACGAACAGGTCGAGCGAGCCGGCCGAGGCCATCGCCTGCAGCACGTTCCAGTTGTGCGTGGCCGACGCGCCCGAGAGACGGCTGGCATCGCCGACGAGGACGGCGAGCACGGAGCGGCCGACCGACGCGAGGCGTCGCGCGATGACGAAGCCGTCACCGCCGTTGTTGCCCGGCCCGCACAGGACCGCAACGAGCGCGGGACGGACGAGCGGGCCGCCGGAACCACGCACCTGCTCGGCCAGGCGACCGAGCTCCGCCAGGACGACCTCGGTGACGGCCGCGCCGGCCGACTCCATGAGCGCCTCCTCGGCGAGCCCGAGCCCGACCGCGGCCTCGTCGATGCGTGCCATCTCGTCGGCGCCGATGAGAACGGGAACGCCGCGTTCCGGCCGTGCGGCGGGATCGGTCACCGAGGAGCTAGAGGCTGCGCAGGTAGGCGACGATCGATGCGATCTGCTCCGCGGTGAACCGGTCGCCGAAGGTCGGCATGCCCAGGCGGTCGATGCCCTCCGTCTCGGGCGTCGTGCCATCGACCCAGAGGTGGATCCAATCGTCCGGATGCTCGGCCGCGAGGTCGGCGAGGTTCTCGCTGGTCGGACCCTCGTTCACGCCGAGCAGGCTGGGGAACGCCCCGCTCCCGGCGAGGTCGCCACCGTGGCAGCCCGTGCAGCCGGCATCGACGATGAGCGCCTCACCGATGGCCGGATCGGCCGCGGCGCTGCCGGACGGGGCCGGCGGGCTTTCCCCCGGGATGGCGAAGGCCGGGTTCTCGCCCGCGAGGTTCGTGAGGAGGTAGAGCCCGCCGACGAGGAAGACGAAGATCGTGAGGCCGAGCGCCCAGGCCGGCAGGCCGGTCCGGCGCGACTCGATCGGTGTGTGGACGGTCATGGGGTCAGTGCCCTGCCCCGGCCGGCGCGGTGGAGCCCGCGACGACGTACTCGACCGGCTCCCCGATCGTGTACATGAGGAACACGTTGACGAGCAGCGCCAGGCCGGCAAGCGCCACGAGACCGAAGCCCGCGAGCGCGACGCCACGGTAGACGAGCAGCTCCGCCGCAAGCGCATCGCGCGCGGTGCCCTGGGCGATGAGCGAGCCCTCGGCCAGCCCGCCGCCCATGAGCGCGAGCCCGGCGATTGTCGCGCCGGCGAACGCGAGCCACAGCTGCGATCCGGTGAGCATGCCGCCGTCCCAGGCGCGGCGCAGCGTTCGCGGCATGGCGTGCTCGACGAGCGCGAACGCGGCGAGCGTGAAGGCGCCGTACGAGGCCCAGATCCATGCGCCGACCTCCCAGTCGGTGCCGCGGACGAACGCGTTCACGCCGCGGAGCGCGCCGATCGACTCGAGCAGGCTGACCGCGAGCAGGAAGACGAGCGAGACGGTGGCCATCGCCGCGACACCGGCGCCGAAGAGGAGCGTCATTCGGGGCCGCAAGGTCGATATGAGGTTGCCGAGCGCGAGGGTCGCGGGAACGATGAGCAGCATCGTCGCCGCGGCGCCGGCGCTCGTGACGAAGAACGGGATGACCGGGTCGACGAGGACCACGAGGGCGGATGCCGGGGCGAGCACCAACCAGGTGAGGAAGGTGAGGATGGCCACCGCGCCCGAGGCGAGCGGCTGCCCGGCCGCCCGCGGGACGACGTAGTGGAGCACCGCGTACGTCATGCCGAGCAGCCACATCGTCACGATGGCGCGCTCGATGAAGGCCGACCCAAGCGCCGCCCACAGCTCGTCCAGCCCGAAGAAGAACTCGAGCATGCCGATGCCGGCGTTCAGGCTCAGCAGCCCGAGCAGCGAGAGGAGCGCGACGCCCGCGAACCAGAGGCTCACGTAGGCGCTCCGCATCGAGGTGGCGGCGGTCAGGACGAAGGCGACGGTGACGATGAACGCGCCCAGGGCCAGCCCGCCGTCGACGAACCACGGGAAGACGGTGAGCGCGAAGTGCGGGCCCGGGTCGAGGACGTAGAGCAGGGCGAGCCCGCCGAGGAGGGCCATGTTCCAGGCAACGAGGCCAAGGAGGAGGAGCTTCTCCAGCGCCAGCCGGCGTCCGACGAGCCGAGGCGTCATGAAGGCGACCGCCGCGAACCCGGCGTTCGACAGCCAGCCGTAGACGGTCGCGTTCACAAAGGCATAGTCGACCCGTCGCTCGCTGAGCTCGAACTCGAAGCCGAACAGGAGCGGGAACGAGAGCTCGAAGGCGACGATCCGAAGGCCGATGGCGAGCAGTCCCAGCGCGCCGGCCAGCGCGAGCCACAGGACGGCGGCGGCGAGGAATCCGGTCGCGGCGCTATCCGGGGCATCCGGAATGGCGAAGCGCCGCTTCGGCGGCTCGTCATACGGGCGCAGCTTCTTCGGGTTCACCCTTCGGTTCACCGTCATCGGGCGCGTCAACCCTTTCTCTGGGACTCGCTCGGGGGCGGATAGGCCGCCGCATTGTACCGAACCCTCGCGGCTCGTCGCCGTCGGTCGCCGGACGCGACGAAACCCGCCTGGCGGGAGGCGGGTTTCGACTTCTGAAAGGCTGAGTTGGTTGCGGGGGACGGATTCGAACCGCCGACCTTCGGGTTATGAGCCCGACGAGCTACCACTGCTCCACCCCGCGACCACCCATGGTACCGGCGGGCCGCAGTTCGGTCAAACCTCGGTCAGCGCCGGCGGAAGATCGAGCGAACGACGAGGAGGGCCACGATCGCGACGATCTGCCCGCCGAGGATGACGCGGTTGAGGTCGAGCGCCGGCTGCCAGGTGGCTCTGCCGTCGCGGATGACGTACATCCCGGCCGGACGCGCCGTCAGCCCGATGCCCGCCCCGCCGTTGCCCTCGGTGTCGCCACCGCCGCCACCGCCGCCGCGCACCTTTGCCGCCGGCAAGTACACGACGCCGTCGCGCTCGATCGGCTCCCCGAAGACGTGCTTCGGGTCCATCCCCTCCAGGGTCTTCGTCATCGCCGTCTGCACCACGCTCGTCATCGGTCTCTCCTCCGGTTCGGGGTTCCTTCGTTGTTCGTTGCCGGATCGTTGCCTCATAGCACGCGTCTCAGGTGGGCCGATGCGCCCCCGGCTCCATCTCGACGACGGCGTGGTGGATGCCGTGCAGGTCGAGGAGCGCGAGATACGGGTCGGGATCGAGGGCCTCGGGGCCGAGGACTCCGGCGCCCGACCAGGCGTTCGTGGCGAGCAGCTCCATGGCGATCGTCGGGTTGAACCCGGTCTGCCAGCCGACGACCTGGAGGCCGTATCGGCTCCAGGTCTCCTGCGCGTCGGCCATCTGGTACGCGTACGTCTCGCGCGGCTTGCCGTCCCGGGTGCCGAGGACCCAGGTGCCGACGACGGCGCGGCCGCGGAACTTGTCGCCGAGGGAGATCGGGTCGGGGGTGATCGCGGCGAGGACGTCACGAGGCGCGACCTCGACGCCCTTGACCGAGACGCGGTCCGTCCGATCCATGCCGAGCGCGTGGATCGTCTTCAGCTTGTCGATAAAGTCGTCACCGAGCGCGTATTTGAACGTCGCCTTGCGCGTCTCGATCCAACGCGGGACGAGGAGCACCTCCTCGTGCTCGACGTTGACGCATTCGACCGGGCCGATGCCCTCCGGGAACGGGAACGACTCGGGGCCGCTGAACGGCTCGGTCGTGTGCCAGTCACCGTCCTCCCAGATGACCGGCGGGTTCAGGCACTCCTCGATCGTCGTCCAGATGCTGAACACCGGGGCGAACGCGAACCCCGGGATCGCGAGGTCGCCGCCGTCGCGGACGTGCACCTCGTGGATCTCGTCGAAGTCGTGCTTCGCGGCGTGGGCGGCGAAGACATCGGTCAATCCGGGGTCCATCCCCATGCCGAGAAGTGCCAGCTTGCCGCGCGCCTTCCAGGCCTCGTCCATCGCGAACTGCTCGTCGCCCAGCTTCACCCCAGGTAGCTCGAAGGGCCGATCCGGGTGCGGCTTCGAGAGGCTGCACGCCATGTCCATGTAGTGGGCATCGGCGTCGAGCGCTCCGGTGAAGATCGGCATGACGAACTGCGGGTCAACGGCATTCATGACAAGGTCCGCCCGATGGGCCCGCGCCGCCTCGGTAACGCTCGCGGCATCCCTCGCGTCGATGCGAATGGCCGGGACGCGCTCGGGGTCGCCGAGCGAATCGGCCAGCGAGCGGGCGCGGGACTCGTCGTAGTCGGCGAGGATCATCGCCTCGCACCAGTCGGCCGTCGGCGAGATGCGGGCGATCGCCTCTCCGACCGT
>DATKDB010000118.1:0-31973 GCA_035512895.1 Binatia bacterium
ACGCCCTCGCCGAGCAGGACGAGCTGGCCGCGCGGCACGAGTGCCATGGCATCGACGAGCTGCTCCAGGCCGCGACCGGCCATGAGGCCGCCGAGGTAGAGCACGATCGGCTCGCCGGGCGGGATCCGCTCGCCCCCGGGCAGCGAACGCAGCTCGCGTCGTGCGACGTGGCCCGGCCGGTCGGGATAGTTCGCCACGAGGACGACCCGATCGATCCGGTAGCGTCGCTCGAGATGCCGCGCGATCGGCGGGCTCACGGTCAGGACGGCGGCCGCGCGCGGCACGAGCAGCCGCTCGATCGCCGCGTAGAACAGCTGGCTCAGGGCGAAGTAGACGCGTGAGCGCTCGCGTCGCGGGCGGCCGAGCCACAGGTCGTGCGCGTCGTACACGAACGGGACGCGGAGCGAGCGCGCGGCGAGGGCGACCGGGATGAGCGCGTTGCTGTCGTGCGCGTGCAGGACGTCCGGCTCGAGCCTGCGGAGGATGCGTTGCAGGCGCGCCTCGTGGACGAGGAAACGCAGGCCGGGCAGCGACGGCCCGCGCCGGGCGACGCGGATCACCTGGGCGCCATCGCGCGCCTCGCGCGCGGGCAGCCCGGGGGCGGCATCGGCGACGACGGTGACCTCGTGGCCGGCATCGGTCAGCGTCCGGGCCTCCTTCTCGACGCGGGTGTCGTGCGTGTACGGGTTGCGCACGAGCATGACGACGTGCTCAGGCACGGGGCGCGACCTCGTCCCAGGCGCCGGCCATCGACGCCTGCCATCGGTTGAGGCTGAAGCGCCCGGCGGTGGCGGCGACGGCGCCGGGATCGTAGTCGGGAACGCGTGCGATGGCAGCGGCGAAGTCGCCATCGGCCACGAGCGTGCCGTTGACACCGTCGATGACGATATCGCGCAGGCCGCCGACGTCGCTCGCCACGACCCAGCGCCCGCTGGCGATCGCCTCGACCGCCACGAGGCCGAACGGCTCGGCGACCGACGGCATGAGCACGACGTCATGCTCGGCCATGAGCGACGGGACCTCGTCCGGCGTGACGTCGCGCAGCCATGGCCCGACGAGCGTGTCGGCCAGGTTCTCGGCGATCGCGTATCCCTTGCGCCGGTTGCGGCCGCCGAGGTAGAGGACGCGCCGCTCCGCCGGACGCGGCTGCACGCTGAAGCGCGCGAGGTCGACGCCGGGCGGTACGACGAGCGCCTCCACGCCGAGCTGCCGGATGTACGCCGCCGTGTCGGAGGAGTTCGTGAGCACCCGGTCCGCGTGCCGAACGACGAAGCGCGTCAGCCAGCGCATCGGAGCCGGCCTGCGCTGCCAGTCCCGCACGTCACGGCCGTGGGCGTAGACGAGGAGCGGCACCCGACGGATGCGCGCGACGGCCCAGCCGACGAGCCCGGTGGGAACGACCATGTGCGCCTCGACGCCGCGGATCGGCCCCGGGACGCGGAGCGCGTCGACGAAGAGGGCGGCGTAGAGCAGGGGCCAGGCGAGACGCTGCGAGCGGGGCCGAACGACGGCGATGTCGGGCACGCCGCGCACCCGGTCTCGGACGAAGCTGCCGAGGCTCGGCCGTTCGGACGTCGGCCAGATGCGGGTCAGGACGACGATGCGCCCGTCAGGCATCGCTGCGCCGTCCCCACAGCGCCGGCGAGGGCGCCAGCAGCGATCCGATCGCGAGGATGAGCCAGATGAGGATGCCGGGCACGTTGCCCTCGAACAGCATCTCGGTCAGGTTGTTGAAGCCGACGACGAGCGTCGCCGTGGCCGCTCCGGCCAGGATGACGAACCTCGTGCCGGTCGCGTGGCGCGCGGCTCGAACGAAGCGGATGAGCAGCGCGACGATCATGGTGAGGAAGACCGCGACGCCGATGGCGCCCACCTCCCCGGCCAGGTGCAGCCAGAAGTTGTGGACGGTGCGGAAGCCGTAGAGGCCGGCGTCGTACTCCTCGTACACCGGGCTCGGGATGATCGTCGCCGCGGCCCCGCCGTAGCGGCCCGGGCCGACGCCGAGGAGGAGGTTGGCGTCAATGATCCGCAGGCCGTCGTGCATGAACCGGATGCGCAGGTCGCTCTCGCCGCTCAACCCATCAAGGCGGTCGACCGTGCTCCCGATCCAATCCGGGATCGGCGGCGGCTCGGCGCCCGGCTCGACCGGGGCGAGGAGCGACCGCGGCATGACGACGGCCGTCGCCCACGCCAGCGGGATGAGAAGGAGCAGGAACAGGAACGCGCGCCGATCGAGCAGCAGCGTGCCGAGCAGCAGCCCGAGGCCGACGGCGATCCATGCGCCGCGCGAGAAGGTGAGCACGAGGGCAAGGAGAAGGACAAAGGCGACGGCTCGAGCGATCCATCGCCACCGCGGCTGCAGTCGAACGGCGCCGTAGAGCGCGAACGGCAGGGTGAAGCCGAGAACCGGGGCGACCATGTTCGGATTGCCGAGGAACGAGGTGATGCGCGCACCCTCGCCGAAGCGGCCGGGGAACGAGAAGAAGCCCAGCAGGTTCGGGTCGAGCAGCACCTGGCCGATGCCGAACAGCGCCGCCACGACCCCGGCCGCCACGATGCCGCCGATCGCCCAGGCGGCGTCGCGCTCGCTCATCGGCAGCATGCGCCAGACGAAGAAGATGGCGAGCGCGTCGACCGTCATGACGATCCCGAGCAGGGCGACGAGCGGCGGCGTCGCGTTGACGAGGGCCGAGAGCAGGGCGACACCGACGAACACGGCGGCGAGGTAGAACGTCGGGTCGCGGAACGCCTGGGTGAACGTGCCACGCCGCACGGCATCGACCGCCACGACGAGGCCGGCGACGGCAAGCAGCGGCTCGCTGGCGCCGATCGGCCCGACGAGCGCATCCGGGAAGAAGCGCGGCGTGATCGCCGGATCGGCGAGGGTGACGAGCGACGCACCGACGAGCGTGGCGTGCGGCCAGTGGTGCGCGGCGTAGGCCGTCACCGCCAGCATCAGCAGCCCGACGCCGAGGAAGGCGGGCACCGAGACGTGCGCCGCCACGAGCAGCCCGAGCGCGAGCAGCGCCAGCAGTCCGCACACCGCGCGGCCGTCGAGCCGGCGGGTCATCGGTCGCTCACGAGGAAGTCGCGGATCGTCGCCGCCCGCTCGCTCCAGGCCGCGGCCCGCGCGGCGGCGTGCGCGTTGCGCGACCACGCGTCGAGCTGGGTTTGCTCGGAGCCAGCGAGGCGGGTGATCGCCGCGGCGAGCGCATCGGGATCGTCCGCGGTGACGATGCCGGCGTCCGCCTCGCGCACGGCGCGCGCCTGCTCGGTGCAGTCGGTGACGAGCAGGGGCCGGCCATAGGCGAGGTAGTCGAAGAGCTTGATCGGCAGGGCGAGGTCGTTGTACGCGTTGCGCGGTCGCGGGATGACCGTGGCGAGGACGTCGGGCAGCAGGGCATGGATCGCCTCGCCCTCGGCTCGCCGGACGTGGAGCCACTCGGGATGCGGAGCGGGTGGCTCCTGCCCCGGACGGCTCACGATCTCCACCTCCACCGCGGCACCGTGCGCCCTGGCCCTCTCGACGGCCGCGACGATCCGGTCGGCACCCTGCGCCGGCAGCCTCGCGTCCCCGACGAAGAGGAGGCGGTCGGCGTTCGGCCGGCGCGCCACGTCGACCGGTGGCGGCGCTCCCGGCGGCAGGAGCAGCGCATCCGTCCCCTCGCCGAGCAGCGCCTCCGCGAGCCCGATGGACGGAACGGCAAGACGCGTCGACACCGCGCGCAGCGCACGGATCATCGGTCGGAAGGCGGCTCTGCCGAGACGCTCCTTCAGCGATCTCGCCTGCCCGTAGTCGTCGAACAGCTGGTAGGCGTCACGGACGTACGTCAGGACGGGGATTCCGAGGGCGCGCGCAAGACCGAGGAACGCGATGTCGGCCTCGGCCGGCAGGAAGCTGGAACTCTCGACGTAGATCCCCCGCAGGCCGCGCAGCCGCCCGCCCAGCGCGTACCGGGCGAGCGCCACGCGTCGGGAGCCGCGGTAGCCGGCGACGAGGTCGAGGTCGACGAGCGTGGAGAGCTCGTCCCGCAGGTGGCTGATCCTGACGGTCGGCCCCCACATCCCCCGGTCGAGCGGGTACATCGACAGCAGGAGCAGCCGCGGCCGGGAACCGGACAGTGAACGATCCTCTTGAGGGTGGGCGTCCGATTCTACCGGCTGTGGCCGGTCGGCCGGTCTAACGCCCTAGAACGCCTCCAGGTAGCGATCGACCTCCCACTTCGAGACCTGGGTGCGGTACTCGTCCCACTCCTCGGTCTTCGCCTCCACGAATCGCTCGAAGACGTGGTCGCCGAGCGCGTCGCGGATCACCTCGTCGCGAGAGAGCTCGTCGAGCGCCTCGCGGAGCGTTCCGGGGAGCTGGCGGATCTTGCGCGATTCGAGCTTGGCGGCGTCGAAGTGATAGAGGTTCTCCTCGACCGGGTCGGGCGGCGTGAGCTTGCGCTCGATGCCGTCGAGGCCGGCGGCGAGCATCGCGGCGAAGGCGAGGTACGGATTCGTGGCCGGGTCCGGGCAGCGCAGCTCGATGCGCGTCGAGTTGTCGCTCCCCTTGCTGATCTGCGGGATGCGGATGAGGGCGGACCGGTTGATTCGGGCCCAGCCGACGTAGACCGGCGCCTCGTAGCCGGGGACGAGGCGCTTGTACGAGTTCACGAGCGGCGCCAGGACGGCGATCATGCCGCGCGCGTGCTCGAGCGTGCCGGCGATGTACTGGCGCGCGGTGAGGCTCAGCCCGTACGAGTCCTTCGGGTTGCTGAACGCGTTGCGCGCCTTCTTGATGTCCCATAGCGACTGGTGCGTGTGCATGCCGGAGCCGTTGATGCCGAAGAAGGGCTTCGGCATGAAGGTCGCGTACAGGCCGTGCGATGCCGCGACGGCCTTCAGCGTCGTCTTGAAGGTGACAGCGTTGTCCGCGGTGCGCAGCGCATCGGCGTACTCGAAGTCGATCTCGTGCTGGCCGGTGGCGACCTCGTGGTGCGCCGTCTCGACCTTGATCCCGAACGCCTCGAGCGAGTTCATCATCTCCTTGCGCACCTCGGTGCCGAGGTCCTCGGAGAGGTCGAAGTAGCCGGCGGCGTCGTGCGGCAGCGGCTCGACGGTGCCGTTCGCCCGGCGCAGGAGGAAGAACTCGAGCTCGGGGCCGGTGTTCAGCACGTAGCCGAGCTTCTTGAGCCGATCAAGCTGCCGCCGCAGCACCCAGCGCGGATCACCCGGAAACGGGTCACCGTTCGGGGTGAAGACGTCGCAGATGACGCGGGCGGAGCCGGTCTCCAGCTTCGCCTTGCCGTCGGGACCGATGCCCGGCTCCCACGGGATCTCGGCGAACGTCTCGAGGTCCGGCACGAGGAACATGTCCGACTCGGCGATGCGGGCGAAGCCCTCGATGCTCGAGCCGTCGAACCACTTCCCGCGCTCCACCGCCTCCTCCAGCTGGTGCATCGGCACCTGGACCGACTTCACCTGGCCGACGATGTCGGTGAACTGGAGGCTGACGAAGCGCAGGTTGCGCGAGTCCGCCAGCTTCAGGGCAGCGGCAAGCTTGGAATTGGCCACAGGGGTTCCTCCGGACACGACGTGATGGTCGCCATGTACGGTAGTCGGCGGCGCCCGCCACGGAGGACCGATCCGTCCGCCGGCGCGGCCCTGGTGTTGTGCGTACTGCACAAGCAGGCCGGCGCCGGGGCGGCGTCAGTCCCGGCCGTCCGCGTCCTTCAGGAGCCTGAGCGCATCGTCGGGCCGGCGGGGGTCGATCCCCAACTCTGCCGCCGCGCGGTGCAGGCGGTAGAGGACGGTGTTGCGATGCACGCCGAGGACGCGCGCCGCCGGCGCGATCCGGCCGTTCGCCCGCGCCACCGCGAGGAGTGTGTCGCGCAGCGGGTCGCCGGTGGACGGTGGCAGCTTCGGCTCGCGTCGCCCGCGGGCCGGCTCGGGCGCCTGGCGACGGAGCAGCGCTCGAAGGGTGATCGCCAGCGCCTCGAGGGCGACCTCGTCGACCCGGGCGAAGGGCAGATCGTCGAAGAGCCAGGCGGACGCCCCGCCCGTCACCGGGCGCTCGAGGATCCAGAGGCCCTCGCGCGTCAGCCGCGCCGCACCGGCCGCCGTCGACCGGCCGGCGAGCAGCCGCTCGTGCGTCGCCGCAAAGCGCGTCGCCAGCGCGTGCCCGGCCGGTCTCGGGTTGAGCGACGCGAGCGAACCGTCGACCGTGGCCGCGACGCCGCGGTGCATCCTGCCCGCGACGACGCCGGCCGGGGCAGCGGGGCGCGGGTCCGCGAGGGCCGCCTCCGCGCCCGCCAGGCGCAGCTCGGCTCTGAGCCGAGCGAGCCACTCGGGCTCGCGGTCAAGGTACTCGGCGGCGCGGTCGGCGATCGCCGAGTGGCTCCCCCCGCCGGCAAGCACCGGAAGAGCGTCGCCCGCGGGCTCGAGGGCCGAGTCCGGCTCGCCGACGACCCAGACCGCCGACGGCTCCAGGCCCGCCTCGCGCAGGGCACCGACGAGACCGTCGAGGTGCCTCGACGGCAGGACGGCAGCGTCGGCGACGAGCAGCTCGCCGCCGCCACCCGCCGGCAGATGCGGCGCCGCGGCGCGGGTGCGCGTCACGCCCCGCACCGCTCGGCCGAGCAGGTCCGGCGAGCCGGAGGCGAGACGCGCCGCCGGGTCGACCGCACGCCAGACGTCGATGATCGCGCTCATGCGCGCGCGCCGAGCAGCGGGCCGAGCCGCGTAAGCTCGTCCGAGGGCCGGTCGAACCGCTCCCCGCGCAGGACGAGGCGCGCGCCGTCCGTCGACGGCCGGAGGGTGACGCGCCTGCGAGGGAGCCAGAACCCGACGGCCAGTGACAGGGCGAGGAGCGCGGCCCCGCCGAACAGGACGAGCAGACCCGGGTCGCGGCGCGAGATGAACGTGACCCACGCGTCGAAACGAACGAGCTCCACCCGCACGTCGCCGATGCGGGCCGACTCGCCCGGGCGCAGGCGAGCGCTGTCGACGAGGCCGCCGTCGTCGACGACGCTGACACCGAGCTCGTTGGCATCGGCATCGGCGAGCGCCAGCCCGAGCGTCACCCCCGCCGTGGGGAGCTCGGCCGCGCCGGCCGGGATGCCGTCGCGCACGCTGTCGAGCGGCACGGCCGCATCGAGCAGCGCGGCCCCGCCGAGAGTCGCGACGCGCAGGTGCACGGCCGGACCGTACGTCCAGGCGTGGACGAGGTAGCCGTCGAGCTCGCCGGGCTCGTTCACGCGGAGGATCGCCTCGCGCACCGGGACTGCATCGCGCAGGAACGTGACCGTCGTGTCGAGGCGCCACGGCCGGCCATCGGCCCCGAACTCGGCGTCCAGCGACTCGAGCCGCACGGCGGAGGAGAAGCCGGCCCGCGGCGCATCGAGCAGCGCCTGGTCCCCCGGCAGCAGCGAGAAGACGGTCTCCGAGCCGAACGCCGCGCCGATCGCGGCGCCGAGCACGATGACGACGACGGCGAGATGGCTCCCCAGCCCGGCGAAGCGCGACCAGCCGCGTCGGACGCCGTGGATCGCCCACCGACCCCGCCCCTGCTCGAGGCGCGCGCGGTAGCCGGCGCGCTGCAGTGCCTCGAGGAGCTCGGCGTGCGGCGTCTCGGGCAGGGCGGCCTCCACCGCCCCGGGTCCGGGCCGGATCGGCCCGGGACGGCGCCACTCGCGCCAGACGGCGGGGGCGCGGACGACGACCGCGGCCAGCCCGCTCAGGGCGAGCGCTCCGAGCAGGACGGCGTACCACGGGCTCTCGAGCCACCGCGGCCCGTCGGGCAGCAGCGCGGCCAGCGCGTTCGCGAGCCCGGTCGCGGCGAGCAGCGCGAGCCCGGTCCGCCCGTCACCGAGGACGCGCAGGGCGCGCTCGGCACCTCGCGCCAGTCGATCGGCGGGTGCTGCCGCAGCCCCGGGCCGCGAGCTGCCCATCAGTCCGGTCGGGCGGCGTCGACGAGGTCGGTGACGAGGTCCTCGGCATCTTCGAGGCCGATGGAGACGCGAACCATGCCCGGCGAGAGGCCGGCGGCCGCGAGCTCGTCATCGGCGAGCTGTCGGTGGCTGGAGCTGGCCGGATGGCTGACGAGGGTCTCGACGCTGCCGAGGCTCGTGGCATGGACGGCGATGCGGACCCGGTCCAGGAGGCGCTCGCCCGCGGGTCGCCCCCCTGCAAGCTCGACGGCGAGCATCCCGCCGGCCATGCCGCCGCACAGCACGCGCATCGCGAGCTCGTGCTGGGGATGCGAGGGCAGCCCCGGGTAGTGCATCGCGGCCACGCCCGGCGCGCCCTCGAGCGCACGCGCCACGGAGAGCGCGTTCGACGAGTGCCGCTCCATGCGCAGCGCGAGCGTCTTCAGGCCGCGAAGCGCCAGGAACGCCTCGAACGGCGACGCGTTGCCGCCGGCGTTCGTGACGATGCGCCGGGCCTCCGCGACGCGCTCCGCGGAGCCGACGAGCGCGCCGGCGATGATGTCGGAGTGGCCGCCGATGTACTTCGTCGTCGAGTGCACGACGAGGTCCGCCCCGAGCGCGAGCGGAGTGGCGAGTGCGGGCGAGGCGAACGTGCTGTCGACGGCGACGACGACGCCGCGAGCGTGCGCCAGCTCCGCGATGGCGGCGATGTCCGCGACCGCCGTCGTCGGGTTGCTGATCGTCTCGAGCCAGATGAGCCGGGTGCGCGGGCCGATCGCGGCCTCCACCGCCTCGAGGTCGGTCGTGTCGACCGCCCGGTAGCTCATCCCCGAGCGCTCCAGGACGGCCCGTGCCAGGCCGATCATCCCGCCGTACACGGCGCGCGGCATGAGCAGCTCGTCGCCGCTGCGGAGGAGCGACAGGACGACGGCGTGGATGGCGGCCATCCCCGACGCGGTCGTGATCGCGGCCTCGCCGCCCTCGAGCTCGGCGAGGGCGTCCTCGAGCGCGGCGTGCGTCGGGTTCGAGTAGCGCGAGTACGAGTGGCCCGGCCGGGCGAACTCGAGGAGGTCGCCGAGCTCGGTGGCATCGGCCACCTCGAACGTGCTGGTCGCGTAGATCGGCACGTTGACCGGCGGCTGAGGCACGTCCGGGATGCGGCTGGCAGCCCTGATCGCGCGGGTCGAGAATCCGGGCATGGACCTGAGTCTAGCAGCGGGCCCGAACGCCGCCGGCGAGACCCCGGTAGCATCTGGGATGCATGCATTTCCAGACGCGTCCCACCTTCTTCGTGCTGGGTGGCCTCCTCCTCGTGACCCTCGTCCTCGGGGCCACCGTCATGGCCCTGACCGCGCAGCCCACGCCGTCCGCGGCGCCCACGGCCTCGCCGACGCCGGGCGCATCGCCGACCCCGGTGCCGAGCCCGACCCCCACCGCCGCGCCGACGGCCACCTCGGTCCCGACACCGAGCCCGACCCCGAGCCCCGTCGCCGTGTGCCCGATGAACGGCCTGCCGCCGAGCGATCCGGCCCTGGCGGAGCGTGTCCCGATCATCGCCCAGATCGAGAACAACCCGATCGCGCGGCCGCCATCGGGCCTGAACCTGGCCGACCTCGTCATCGAGGCCCCGGTCGAGGGCGACACGACGCGCTTCATGGCGGTCTACATGTGCCGGGAGTCGATCGGGGCTGCGGTCGGGCCGATTCGATCGGCACGCTACTTCAACATCGACCTCTTCCAGCAGCTACGCGGCGTCACGTTCCACTTCGGTGGCGGCGGCCGCGTCCTCGCCCGGCTCGACCGCAACGACGTCGCCCGCGTCAACGGCCTCGAAGGGGGTGGCGCCTACTTCGTGCGCGCCGGCCCGTGGGGAGCGCCGCACAACGTCTACCTCGATGTCGACGCGGCGCGCGCGGCGATGGAGGGCGGCTCCCTGAGCGAGCTGGTAGCAATCGGCGACGTCGGGCGCCCCCCATTCGTCTTCGATCCGGACGCCGCCCTGCCGCCCGGGCGTGCCGTGAGCTCGATCCGCCTCACGACCGCCAGCTTCTGGCACTTCGGCTGGCAGTGGGACGCGGCCTCCGGCCTCTGGCTGCGCACCGATGCGGGTGCCCCGAACACCGACCGGCTCAGCGGCGAGCGCATCAACGCCCGCACGGTCATCGTCCAGGTCGTGCGCCAGGACGTCCTTCCCGGTGAGCTCGACCCGGGCGGCTATCCCCGCCGCTTCCAGCACCTCATCGGCGAGGGCACCGGCGTGCTGTACGTGGACGGCCAGGGCCACGACGTCCTCTGGTCACGGCCGTCGAAGGGTTACATGACGCGCTGGACGTACGCGGACAGCGGCGAGCCGGTCGTCCTGCCGCCCGGCCGCGTGTGGTGGGAGATCGTGCCGGAGGGCAGCGCCATCAGCGACGGCTGAGTGCGCCGGCTCAGTGGTCGGGGGTCGCTCGCTCGCGATCGCTGGCGCCGGGCGAGAGGAAGGCGTCCATCGCGCGCCGGATCTGGTGGTCCGGGTCGAAGGAACGGCTGGCGGAGGCGATCTGGCGCCGGACGTCCTGCGCATCGGGCTCCTCGTCGTTGACCTCGGACCGGGGGGCGAGCTCGACGGCCACGGCCCGGTCCTCGCGCGGCGCGCTCGCGCCGTTGCGGCCGGTCGGCGCGTCCGGCGTCGGAGCCGAGGGCTCCGGCTCGGCCACGGAGCGCCTGGCCAGCAATGCCGGGCGCGGTCGGGGGTTGCCGCTGATCTGGTTCTTGCCGAGCTTCTTGGCCTGGTACATCGCGCGGTCCGCCGCCACCATGAGCTCCTCGGCGCCGGGACCGTCCTCGGGGTGGGAGACGAGACCGATGCTGACGCTCGTCATCGACTCCGTGCCGGCCAGGCTCATGCCGATCTCCTCGGCACCGGACCGGATCTTCTCGGCCACGACGAAGGCACCCACGATGTCGGTCTCCGGCAGGAGCACGACGAACTCGTCCCCGCCGTAGCGGTAGGCACTGTCGACGGTTCGGATCGAGCCTTCGATGACGCCGCCGAGCGCGCGGAGGACCTCGTCGCCCCGCAGGTGGCCGAGGCTGTCGTTGACCGCCTTCAGGCCGTCGAGGTCGATCATGAGGACGCAGAAGCCGCGGTCGCTGCGACGGGTCCGGCTGACCTCCTGCTCGAGGGTCAGGAACAGCTGGGAACGATTGAAGAGCCCGGTCAGCGGGTCCGTGCGCGAAAGTGCGAGCGCGTGGGCGACGGTCCGGCGCTCGTGCCTGGCGTAGGCGATGGCGACGAAGGCGAGCAGCCACGTGGCGATCAGGCCGATCGACAGTCGCAGCGCGTCCGCCGGGCCGTAGGTCATCAGGTTCGGGTCGGCGAGGAGGACGCCGGCGAAGGCGGTGGTCGCCAGCCCTGCCGCGACCCATCCGGCCGGCGGGCCGTACGCGAGCGCGGCGGCGACGGCGACGAGCGCGAAGAGCATCGAGAACGGCGAGGAGGCGAAGCCGGTGAGCATGAGCAGCCCGGCGACGAGCGCCACCGCCGTCACGAGCTCGGCGGCACGCGCCAGGCGGCCGCGGCGCTTGGAGGCGAGCAGCTCGTGGAAGGCGACGACCGCCAGGACGGCGCCGCCGCCGAGGAGGAAGATCGGGGCCTGGTTGGTGGCGAAGGAGCCGGAGATGCCGACGCCGAGCAGGACGATCGTGATTGTCAACCACCAGACGACGCGCAGCGTCGCGTCCGCGCCGTGGAACGGCTCACCCGTGCTCGACTCGCGGCTCGGCGACGCGATGGCCGGCCGTTCGGAGGCGCTCACGATCGTTCTCGATGAGCCGCGGCCGGCCAGCATGACCCCCACGAGCAGGAGTCCCGCCAGCAGGGCGGTCACGGAAACGATCGTCAGCTCGGTTGGCACAATCTCTCTGCTGCACGGACGAGCGGGTGGGGCACACCCATCGCTTGATGGTCGAGGGGCGACAGTATGAAGCCGTGGCCAGAGATGGTGCAAACGTACTAACCCATCCGTACTACCCAAGTGTCGCCAGGTGTCAACAGATGGTCACTAAGGTGCCCAGTGGTACACTCGCTGGCCCCCATGATCGACGTTTCGCACGCCCCCGCGGCGGGCCCACGACCCCATCGAGCCTGGCTGGCGGCGCTGCTCTCCTTCGTCTTTCCCGGGCTCGGGCAGGC
Organism: Binatia bacterium; assembly: GCA_035512895.1. GTDB lineage: Bacteria > Chloroflexota > Limnocylindria > QHBO01 > QHBO01 > JACDBZ01. Next base: position 12,088 of record DATKDB010000118.1, read on the forward strand.
CTACGCCGGCCAGACGCGTGCGGCGCTGCTGCTCGCCATACCGGTCATCCTGCTCGTCATCGCCGTGCTCCTGCTGCTCACCGGCGCGCTCGGTGGCATCCGCAACAGCCTCCTGTCGAACGACTTCCTCGTCGGTGTCCTCGTCGCCAACGGGGCGCTGCTCGCCTGGCGTGGCGTGGCGATCGCGCATGCGGGTCTGACGCCGTGGCCCGGGATCCGCGGGCACGAACGGCGAACCGCCCTGATCGTCGTGGCCGGCATGCTCGTCGCCACGGTCGCCATGCACGGCTGGATCGGCGGCGTCGTCGTGCAGCTGAACGAGACGCTGAGCCAGGTGTTCGCGCCCGAGCAGCCGGGCGGCGCCGCGGCTCCGCCCGCCGGCGATGAGGACGACGACGAGCCCGACGCCGAGGATTCCCTCAACGAGCCCGACTACCACTGGGACGGCACCGAGCGCATCAACGTGCTCCTCCTCGGGACCGACGCCGCCCCGGGCCGTGAGGCGGTCCTGACCGACGTCGTCCTCGTCGTCAGCGTCGATCCGGTCGAGCAGACCGCGGTCATGATCTCGGTTCCGCGCGACACCGGCTTCGTGCCGCTGCCCGACGAGTCGCTCTTTCTGGGCGGGCTCTTCCCGGAACGGGTCAACGCGCTGGGCGCGCTCGCGGCGCAGATGCCGCGGACCTGGTGCCCCGATCTCGACGACGACGACGCGGCGGCGTGCGGCCTGCGCACGATGGAGCGCTCGATCGGGCTCTACCTGGGGATCGAGATTCACCACTACGCGCTCGTCAACATGGCGGGGTTCGCCGAGATGATCGACGCCGTCGGCGGCCTGGATCTCTGCCTGCCGGGACGCCTTGTCGATCCCGAGTTCGACGGCAGCCTCGAGAACAACCAGGCCGACGAGCCGCTCATCCTGCCGGCCGGCTGTCACCCGTACGACGGCCTCGACGCGCTCGCCTACGCCCGCTCTCGCAAGGGTTGGATCGAGATGGCCGACGGCACGCGCGTCGTGCAGACCGACTTCAAGCGGAACGAGCGGCAGCAGCGCGTCCTTCTCGCGCTCCGCCGCGAGCTGGCCGAGTCCGACACGTTCGTCGAGCTGCCCGGCATCCTGCAGGCGATCGGCCGGACCGTCAGCACCGATTTCCCGCGGTCCCGTGCGGGAGACCTCGCCAGCCTCCTGCCGCTCATCGCCGGGCCCGACATCGAGCGCATCGTCCTCGGGTACCCGGGCTTCGTCGACCTGCCGGCGCAGCCCGACGTGAACTACCTGCTCATCCCCCAACGCGAGGCGATCCGCGAGGAGATGGCGCGGATCTTCGGGGCCGATGCGCTCATCGGCTGGTACCTCGGCAGCGATGCGATCGCCCCCGGAGACGAGGCGACGACCGGGTCGGGGGCGGCGACGCCCTAGGTGGCCCGGCCGACGAGGACGGCCAGGACAGCCAGCACGGCGGAGACGGCGGTGAGCGTCAGCATCGCGTCGCGCTGGCTCAGCCCGAGCCCGAGGAGCTGGTGGTGGATGTGCTCGCGATCGGCCACGAAGACCGGCTCCCCACGCGCGCTGCGCCGGATCACCGCCCAGACGGTGTCCGCGATCGGGACGCCGAGGGCGATGATCGGCACCCATGGCGCCTGGGGATAGATGCCGTCCTGGGTCAGCGAGATGCCGACGGCGGCGACGATGAAGCCGAGGAACATCGCGCCGGTGTCGCCCATGATGATCGAAGCCGGATGAAGGTTGTAGGCGAGGAACCCGGCGGCGGCTCCCACCGTGGCGGCGATGATCGGCAGCGTCGGGTCGATCCCGTCGGCCGCGGCGAGAAGGCCGAACGCCCCGAGCGCGGTGAGGACGACGCCAGCGGCGAGTCCGTCGAGCCCGTCGATCAGGTTGACGGCGTTGATGACGCCGACGATCCAGGCCACGGTCACCGGCAGCGCGAGCGGGCCGAGGTCGACGACCGCCCACGGCAGGTGGAGGCGCTCGAGGCTCAGCCCGAGCCCGAAGGCCACGAGCGCCGCCGCCGCCTGGAATGTCAGCTTGACGAGCGCCCGCATGCCGCGCGTGTCGTCGATGATCCCGACGAGGAGCAGCAGGCTCACCCCGGCGAGGATCGCCGGCGCCCGGTTCGGCCGCAGCCCGACCGCTCCGAGGTCCGGCGACGCCAGGGTAGCAAGGCCGATCGCGACGCCGAATGCAATCGCCATGGCAATCCCGCCGAGCCGTGGGACGGCCACCCGGTGCACCTTGCGGCCGCCGGGCTGGTCGAGCAGGTGAAGCCGATGCGCCAGGCTGCGCACGATCGGCGTGACGAGCAACCCGACGACGAGCGCGGCGGCAAACGTGAGGGGGGTCAGCATCGAAGGCCGATGGTAGCGCCTTAGCGGTTGGTCGCCGCGCGGTGTCCGTCCGGCACGCCACGAGCGTGGTGGTCGGGGCGGCCGGATTCGAACCGGCGACCTCCTGCTCCCAAAGCAGGCGCGCTGCCGAGCTGCGCCACGCCCCGACTGTCCGCCATCTTACGACGGACGCGAGACCCCTGAGGCGCGCCGGACTCGGCCGGGAGCCCCTCGCCGGCCTAGGGCCAGAGCGCCCGGATCTGGTTGCGGACAGTTTCGCTGACGGCCCCGCTTCCGCCGATGATGACGACGTTCGTCGGATCGAGGCGACGCAGCTCGGCGGCGACGCTGGCGGGAAGCGTGTTCGTGCCGACGAGGAGCAGCGGGCCGCCATTCCTGCCGGCGACGGGTCCGGCGGCCAGGCCGTCCGGATACGAGCCGCCGGTGGCGACGTAGACGCTCGTCACGCTGTCGGGCGCGAACGTCGCGGCGCTGAGCGCGACCGCCGTGGCGTAGCGGTCGGCGCCGGAGATGCGACGCACCGACGCCGCGTACGTGCCGAGCTGCGAGACGACTGCGTCGCTCACCGCGCCGAGACCGCCCATGACGATGATCTGGCTCGGGCCGAGGTTGCGCAGCTCTGCCGCGGTGGCGGCCGGGACCCCGTTCTGCGACACGAGCAGGATCGGCGCCCTGGCGTGCGCGGCGGCCGCACCCGCGGCCAGCGCGTCGGGATAGTTGGCGCCGGTCGCCACGTAGACGACCCCGGCGCCGCCGGCGAAGGCGAAGCGGCTGATCGCCGCCGCCGTCGCATACCGGTCCGCGCCGGCGACGCGGGTCACGCCGCCGGTCGTGTAGCCGCTCAGCTGGCTGACGACGGCGTCCGACACGACGCCGGTGCCGCCGAGCACCACGATCCTGCCCGGGCGCAGGCGGGTCAGCTCGGCGGCCGTGGCCGCCGGCACCGAGCCCTTGCCGGTGAGCAGGAGCGGGCCGCCGCCGACCCTTGCGGCGGGTCCGCCGGCGAGGGCGTCCGGGAAGGAGCTGCCGGTCGCGACGTACACGATGGGGACGCCGGGGCCGAAGGTCGAGGCGCTGACAGCCGCGGCGGTCGCATACCGGTCGCCACCGGCCAGGCGCGGCGCCGTCTTACCGGTCGTGAAGCTCCAGCTCGTCGGGTTCAGGGCGTTCCCGACGGCATCCTTGATGCCCGAGCTCAGCGAGACGGTGTACGAGGACTCACCGGCAAGCGGCACCGACGGGCGCAGGGTCGCGCGCAACGACGCGTACGACACGCTGGCGGGGATGAGCGCCCCACCTGCGTCACGAAGCTGGAAGGTGGATGGACCGACCCCGGTGACGCCCTCGCTGAAGTCGGCGGTGACGACGGCGCCGTCGTAGCTGACGCTCGACGCTCCCGGCGAGGGAGAGATATTCGTGAGGCTCGGCGGCACCGAGTCCACGAACGTCGGCCTGACGGTGTACGTGCTGCGGTTGCCGTTGGCGTAGAAGTTCGAGATCCGGATGAGGATGCGCGTCGGCCCGCTGACACTGACCGTTGCGAGCTCCGTTCCGGACTCCCACTCGGCGTCGACCCGCTTCAGCAGGGTGCCCGACGTGGTGTAGAGCTCGACGATCGGATCGATCGGCAGGCCGCTGCGATGCCACGGGTAGGGCCGCGTGTCGACGACACCGGTGACCCGCACGTCGAGCCGCCCGGGGCTCGGCAGGTCGACCGCGAAGACGTCGACATCGCCCGCCGGGTGGAGCGACGGGCTGACGGTGCCGCCGAGCCCGATCACGCGAGCCGAGGCGAGGGTGTTGTTCGGCTCCATCGAGTCGCCCGTCGTCGTGCCGTCCAGCGCGGCGGCGGCGCCGCCGATCGCGCGGTGCGCGTTGACCCGCCCACGACCGTATCGGTTGTCCCAGCCGCCGTAGCCGAGATCGTCCACCGTGCTGAAGAGGCGATCGACGATCTGCTGGGCCGAGTACGTCGGGTATCGGGCACGCATGAGCGCGAGGACGCCGGCCACGTTCGGCGTGGCGAAGCTCGTGCCGCTGATGTACACGTGGCTGCCCCACGTGTCGTGGCCGCCGTACGTGCAGACATAGCAGTTCGTCGTGAGGACAGAGGAGCCCGGCGCACTGACGTCGACGTGCGGTCCATAGCTCGACCAGTTGCTGAACTCGTCGTCGACCTGGGTCGCGCTGACGCTGATGACGTTCGCGAAGCTGGCCGGGTAGAAGCTCTCCTCGCGCCGATTGTTACCGGCCGCGCCGACGAGCACCGCGCCCTTGCTGAAGGCGTAGTTCACCGCATCCTGCATGAGCTGCGAGTACGGGAAGCCGCCGACGCTCATGTTGATGACATCGGCGCCCTGGTCGGCGCTCCAGATGATGGCGGCCATCAGGTTCGCCGTGGTGCCGGTCCCCTCCCGGTTCATGATCTTGACCGGCAGGATCTTGTCGCTCCAGCTGATGCCGGCGATGCCGTAGCCGTCGTTCGCGTTGGCCGCGATGATCCCGGAGACCCACGTCCCGTGGCCGTTGTCGTCGGTGGCGTCATCGTCGCTGTTGACGTAGTCGCGTCCCGGCAGGAGGCGTCCCGCGAGATCGGGATGGGTGTACTGGACGCCGGTGTCGAGCACGGCGATGACGTTCGATCCGCCGGTAGAGAGCGACCACGCGTCACGCACGCGCATGCGATCGAGCGAGTACTGCCCGCCGGTCTGCGGGTCGTTCACGCCGACCGCGGCGACGCTGCCCTCGTCCACGACCTTGACGACATAGCTCGGCTCGACCGCCACGACCGACGGGTCCGCCTTCAGCTCAGCGATCACCTCGTCGACCGGCCGGCCCCCGGTGGAGACGACGGTCGGAAGCCCCTTGCCCGGCGCGCCGAGCTCGGCCACGACGGCCAGTCCGTGGTCTCTCGCGGCCTCGGGGCCTTCACCCTCGCGGAACTGGACGATGACCTCGCCGGGGACGACCTCGCCCGCGAGCGGCGTCGTGGGCGGCTCGGGCTCGTCGGCGGCAACCGGCAGGGCGGTGGCGACGAGGACGATGAGGGCAATGAGGATCGAGAGGGCTCGGGACACGCGGTGAGTACTCCGGGGTGGTTCGGTGAGGCGGGAGCCAGCGCGATCTCGACCCCCAACAAGGTCACTGAACCGTACGTCCGCGCTCGTGTATGCACGACCGGACCATGGTCTCAGCGCGGCCCCCGGACCGATGGGCTACGCCTCGAGCAGCACCTTCAGCCGCGGCGTCGCGGCGATGACCGCCCGCCCCCGATGGCTGATGCGATCCTTGTCGCCCGCGGGCAGCTCCGCCGTCGTCATCCCGGCGGGCAGCATGAAGATCGGGTCGTAGCCGAATCCCCCGTCGCCACGGCGCTCCGGCGCGACCGATCCCTCGACGACACCGTCGAAGATCTCGACCCGTGGCGCGGCCCGTTCGGGACCGGGCACGGCAACGGCGAGCGCGCACACCATGCGAGCGCGGCGGTCATCGGCCCCCCGAAGCCGCTCGACGAGCTCGTCGGCCGGGCTGCCGGTCTCGGCGCCCCAACGCGCGCTCCGGACGCCCGGACCCCAATCGAGCGCCGCGACCTCGATCCCGGAGTCGTCGGCGACGGTGAGCAGTCCGGACGCCCGGCAGTACGCCTCGGCCTTGGCGGCCGCGTTCTCCGCGTACGTGTCGTGCGGCTCGTCCACCTCGAGCGCGAGCCCGACCTCGTCGGGCGTCACGATCTCGGCCGGCAGATGGGCGAGCAGGCGGCGGAACTCGCGCTGCTTGCCCGCGTTCGTCGTGGCGACGAGAAGTCGGCGCGTCACTCGCCCGGCGGCGCCTCGATGGCCGCGCGCTGCAGCGTGAAGAGCTGCCGGATGCCGGCGGCGGCGAGATCGATCATCTGGTCCATCTCCTGCCGCGTGAACGCGCCATGCTCGGCCGTGCCCTGGACCTCGATCAGCCGGTCGTCATCGGTCATGACGACGTTGAAGTCGACCTCGGCGGTCGAATCCTCCGAGTAGTCGAGGTCGAGGTATGGCAGCGACTTCACCATCCCGACGCTGACCGCCGCGACCTGGCCAACGATGAGGTGGCCCATGCCGTACTTCGTGAGCGCCCGCGCGAGGGCGACGTACGCGCCGGTGATGCTCGCCGTCCGCGTGCCGCCGTCGGCCTGGATGACGTCGCAGTCGAGCGTGACCGTGCGCTCACCCAGCTTGCTCATGTCGATCACGCCGCGCAGCGAACGGCCGATGAGGCGCTGGATCTCGTGCGTGCGCCCGCCGATCGAGCCGCGCGCCGCCTCTCGCTGGCTGCGCTCGGTCCCGGCCCGCGGGAGCATGCTGTACTCCGCCGTCACCCAGCCCCGCCCCTTGCCGCGCATCCAGCCGGGCACGCGGTCCTCGATCGTGGCGGCGCAGATGACGCGCGTGTCGCCGACGCGGATGAGGACGGAGCCCTCGGCGAACTTCAGGTAGTCGGGAACGATCTTTACCGGGCGCAGCTGGTTCGGAACCCGTCCGTCGCTGCGACGGCCGGTCGCCGGCGAGGTCGGTGAGGTGGTCGTCATGTGGCTGCCGATTCTACCCTGCGGCCGGCGATCCTCAGTCCCAGAGCGCCGCGATCTGCGCCGCCAGCGAGGCGGAGACGGCACCCGTCCCGCCCAGGATGACGATCCGCGGCGGGTTCAGGCGCCGCAGCTCCTCGGCGATGCCCGCGGTCAGGCTGCCGGCGGGCAGGATGATGAGCGGGCCACCCGCTCGCGCCGCGGCCGGCGTGCCCGCCAGGCCGTCCGCGAAGCTCAGGCCGGTCGCGACGTACACGGTGCGCGGGGCGTCGGTCCCGGTCGTGGCCCGGCTGATCGCAACGCCGGTGGCGAAGCGATCGGCGCCGGCGAGGCGCGTCACATTGCCACTCGTCGCGTGGCCGCGAAGCGCCGCGAGGACCGCGTCGCTCACGACCCCGGTGCCACCGAGCACGACGATGCTCGTCGGTCGGAGACGGTTCAGCTCGCTCGCGGTGGGCGAGGGGACGCCGTTGGCGGTGACGAGGAGCACGGGACCGCCCTGGCGCGCCGCGGCGACGCCGCCGGCCAGCGCGTCGGGAAAGTCTCGGCCCGTCGCGACGTATGCGACCGGAACGCCGGCGGGAAACGTCGCCGCGCTGACCGCCGCCGCGGTGGCGTATCGGTCGGCGCCGGCCAGTCGGGTCACCGAGCCGGTCGTCGCATGCGGGCGCAGCTGCTCGACGACCGCGTCACTCACCGCGCCGGCGCCGCCGAGCACGACGATCCGCGCCGGCCGCAGGCGTGCGAGCTCGCTGGCCGTCGCGGCCGGAAGGAACGAGGTCCCGGTGAGCAGCACCGGTCCCCCGGAGCGGTGGGCCGCCGGCCCCGCCGCCAGGGCGTCCGGGAAGGCGGCGCCGGTGGCGACGTAGGCGACCGGAGCGCCGGACGCGAAGGTCGAGGCGCTCACGCTCGCGGCGGTCGCGTACCGGTCGGCACCGGCGAGGCGCGACTGGGCCTTCACGAAGCGGTCCTCGAGCAGGTCCCACAGCTCGGGCACGCCGGTGTCCATGCCGAGGTGCCAGATCCCGATCCCGGCCAGCCCGTTCTCGGCGATGATGTCGTACTTCGCGCGCAGCGAGACGGGGTCGTCGTAGTAGCCCTGCCGATATCCACCGCTCGCGGCATCCCAGAACCCGAACCACGGGACCCCGCCGACGGCGTCCCAGCGACGCCCGTACCGCTGGGCGAGCACCTTCCCACCGGCAGGCGTGCCGTTGTCGGACCAGTAGTAGCTGAACGCCACCGACTGCGCGGGTGATCGCACGGTCGCGTTCAGCGCGTCGCTCGTCGTGTTCCAGGCGCGACCGTAGTACGGCACGCCCCAGATGAGCTTGTGCCGCGGAACCTGCGCGACGTGCGCGCGAAGCGCATCGCCGAAGGCGAAGATGTAGTCGCTCTCGATCGGCGCGACGCCCCCGGCGCGTGCCGAGCCGGCGTAGCTGAAGTCGTAGGCCATGACCATGAGGGCGTCGGCGGCCCCGGCGGCCGTGAGGCCGACGACGTCGTAGCCGGTCGCCCAGCTGGCGGCGCCGGCCATCGTGTCCACCGTCAGGTACGAGCCGACGCCCGCCCCCACGAGCCCCGCCTTCAGCTCGCGGATGAAGCCGGTGAACTGCGAGCGCAGGCCCGAGGGGACCGGCTCGAAGTCGACGTTGACGCCGTCGGCGCCGCGGTCCCTGATGATCGTGACGACGTCGTTGACGAGACGGGCCCGGTACGTCGAGCTGTTCAGGAGCGTCGACATGTCGGTGTAGTCGCCGTTCCAGGCCATCATCGTGATCGTCGGCACGACCTTCACGCCGCGGGCATGTGCCGCGTTCATGAGCTCCGTCATCGCCGGCGAGGTCCAGTTGCTCCAGCCGACGGTCGGCGCGGTGGCCGACCCACGAGCCAGGTAGCCGTTCGACTGCACGCCGATGCTGAAGTACGCGATCGTCGAGACGAGGTCGAGCCGAAGGCTGGCGCGCGTCGTGGCGTCGAGCTTCCAGTACGGCAGGAAGCCGAGGACCTCGCGGCGCAGGCCGTTCGGGAGCGGGCCACCGGGGCCGGCGACGCCGCCTTCGGACAGGATGATCGGGTTCGCCGCCTGGACCGCGAGCTCGTCGTCCGCGACGGCGATCTCGACCTCCTCGACGCCGGCGGTGGCGACGCCGCCGTGCTCGGCAAGCATCTCCGACTGCGCGCTCGGCGTGACCTGCTCGGCCGGCATCGCCGGCAGGACGGTGCCGTCGGACAGCGTAACGGCCTCGCCGAGGATCGGCTCGGCCGCGGCCGCCGGCATCGGCGCCACGAGGAGGGCGGCGGCGAGCGCCAGCGTGATGGAGAGGCGGAAGCGTCGGTTCAGCGGCATGGGTGTCCTGTGGTGCGTACGGCCGGCCTTGACCGCACCGCACGCTACCGGTCCGCAGCCTCCCGCCCAATGGTACCTCTGGGCCACCCGGACGCCCGGGCCGCGTCAATCGGACAGGAGCAGCTGGATCTGGAAAGCGACGCTTGCCGAGACGGCGCCGGTGCCGCCGAGGATGACGATCCAATCGGGGTCCAGGCGCTGGAGCTCGGCGGCGACGCTCGAGGGGACGCCACCAGCCGGGACGAGGAGGAGCGGGCCGGGCAGCGCGCCGGCCACGGGCCCACCGCCGAGCGCGTCGGGGAAGGTGGCACCGGTCGCGACGAAGACGGTGGCGGCGCCACCGAACGTCGCGCTCGACACGGCCACGGCGGTCGCGTATCGATCCGATCCCGCCTGGCGCGTGACGCCGCCTGCCGTGTGGCCATGCAGGGCACCGACGACCGAGTCCGAGACGACGCCAGCGGCGCCGAGGACGACGATGCGGCCCGGTCGCAGCCGGCCAAGCTCGGCGACCGTCTCGGCCGGCAGCTCGGTCGGCTGTGTGAGGAGGATCGGTCCGCCGGTGGCGCCCGCGGCGGCCACGCCGGCGAGCGCATCGGGGAAGTTCTTGCCGGTGGCGATGTACGCGACCGGCACGCCGGGGCCGAACGTGTTCAGGCTGATCTGGGCCGCGGTTGCGAAGCGGTTCGCGCCGGCGACGCGCTCGACGACGCCACTCGTGGCATACCCGCGCAGGGCATTCAGGACGCCGTCCGAGACGACGCTCGATCCGCCCACGACCTTGATCGTCTGCGGGCGCAGTCGGTTGAGCTCGGCGACCGTCGCCGACGGCAGGCTCGTGCTCGTCACGAGCAGGACCGGGCCGCCACGCGCGGCCGCCGCCGCGCCGGCGGCGAGGGCGTCGGGGAAGTTCGAGCCGGTCGCGACGTACGCGACCGCGACGCCGGGGTTGAAGCTGGCGGCGCTGATCGCAGCCGCGGTGGCGTAGCGGTCCGCGCCGGCGAGGCGCTCCATGGCAGGCCCGCTCGTTGGTGCCGTCGCCCCACCGGGGGTGCGGTTCGGGTCACCCGCGAAGGCGTACCAGTAGTCCGGCTCGCCGAAGTGCAGGTGGCTGATCACCGTGCGCTGCACCCAGACGCGAGCGCCGCCGATGTCCGGATGCGCCATGTCGGTCAGCGTGGACGGGCTGTATCCCGCACCCGCCGCGAAGATGTCGCCGTACCGCGACCCGGGCTGGGTGAGCAGCCGCGTGGTGATGGCGGCGGCGTCCGCGTACGCGGTGGCGAGGAACGTGCCACCGAGGGCGAGGATCGGGCGCGAGTAGTTGCGGGCGCGCTGCTGAGCCTCGTCCAGCGTCGTCTGCGGCGTCGACTGGACGTACCGCTCCCCGAATCCGGGCGCATAGTGGGCCTGGGCGTAGACCATCGTGAAGCCGGGCGCCGGGCTGATGCCGTCGTTCGACGTGCCGCCGCAGTACGCCTGCCTCGCCGCGTCGTCACCGCTCGTCAGCGCGCCGAGGAGCACGCGTTCGCCGCAGTAGACGAGCGTGCCGGCGGACCAGCTGTCGGCGTCGCCGTTCGTCGTCGAGGTGTTCAGGCCCCACCCGTTCGCGCGGTCGGTCAGCTGCGTCGAGCCGTAGGGATTCGGGTAGCCGCTGCCGTGACCGAGGTAGACGATGACGTTCGCGCCGTTCACAGCGGCCTTGACGTTGGGCCAGGTGGCCGACGGCGAGTAGGCCTTCACGACGGTCGCTCCGGCCGCGGTCGCGGCGTTCGCGACCTGGTCGGCCATGGAGCGGTACATGTCCGTGAGCCCCCCGACGGGGCCGACGATGACCGCGACCTTCTCCCCGGCGGCCGTGGCCGGCGCGGGTGACGCGACCATGAAGGACGCGACGAGGATGATGGCGGCGGTGAAGGCGGCTCCGGCTCGGTCTCGCAACAGGTGGTTCCTCTGGGGCTGCGGGGTGGCGGGCACAGGACGCCCGCGGACCGGTGATGCTATGGACCGTCCCGGCATCCGCCTATGGCCCCATCGTTCGCGGCACGCCCGACCGATGGCCCAGTGACCGGACGCAACCCCGGCCCGCCGAGGGGGCTGGGTATAGTGCGGGCCGTGAGCCGCCCGCCCCCGGTCCGCTACGTCTTCGTCGTCACCGCCCTGGCCAGCGGTGGCACGCTGACCGTGATGCGCGAATTCTGGCGGCGCCTCGAGCCGTCCGGGCGGGTCGAGGTCATCAGCCACGGCCCCGACAGCGTCTCGATCGAGCAGCCGCTGACCGCCACCGGCGGCCGCTTCGGCGGGCCGATGCGCTTCCCCGCCATCTGGATCTACGCGCTCCGCACCCTCGTCGCCGCCGTGCGGGCCGCCCGCCGGCCGGGCCGGGCCGTGCTGCTGCCGCAGGACTCGCTCGCCACCGGTGCCGCCACCGCCCTCGCCGGTCGCCTGACCGGGACGCCGGTCCTGCTCATGGAGCACGGCAGCGCGGTCGCCGTCGCCTCCGACTATTTCTGGCGCGAGCGCCTCCAGCTCCCCCGGCGACGCGATCGGCTCATGAAGCCGCTGCTGCGCGGATCGGTCTGGTTCCTCCACCGGCTCTGCCTGCGCCTCATCGACCGCGTCCTCACCGCCGGGGCCGAGACCGAGGCGCGGCTGCGAAGTCTCGGCGTCGAGCCGGCGCGGATGGAGCGCTACCACTTCCCGATCGACCTCGAGCGCCTGCGCCCCGCCGACGCGTCGCGCCGTGCCGCGGCGCGGGCCGCGCTCGGTCTGGAGGCCGACACGCTCGTCCTCGCCAGCGTCAGCCGGCTGACGCACGAGAAGGGGCTCGATCTCGTGATCCGAGCGCTCGCCGCCGTGCCGGCCGGCGCTCGTCCGCTGCTCGTCCTCGGCGGCGACGGGCCGGAGCGGGCGGCGCTCGAGGACGCGGCCCGGGCCGCAGGGATCGACGCCCGCTTCCTCGGGGAGCTGGCGCCCGAGGGGGTCGCCGAGCTGCTCAGCGCCGCCGACCTGTTCGTCTACGCCGGGCGCCAGGGCGCGAACACGCCGTATGCCGTCCTCGAGGCGATGGCCGCGGGCCTCGGCGTCATCGCCAGCACCGAGCCGGCCGTCCACGCCGAGATGCTCGGCGACGGACGCGGCCGTGCCGTCCCGGCCGGGGACGCCGACGCGCTCGCCGCCGCGATCGGCGAGCTGGCCGCCTCGGCCGAGCTTCGCGCCGACGCGGGCCGAAAGGCGCGCGCCTTCGTCGAGCGCTGGCATGCGCCCGAGGTGCTCGACCGCGAGCTGGCCACGATCTTCGGCAGGTTCGCGTGACCGGTCGCGGCGGGATCGGGCGACGCCTCGTCTCGGAGTCGGCCGTCTACGGCCTCGGCGGCATCGCGAACCAGGCGCTGACGGTCATCCTCGTGCCGGTCTACGCCCGCGTGCTCGGCGAGAGCGGGATGGGCGTCGTGGCGGTCATCAACGCGACGCTCTCCCTGTCGCAGCTCCTCGCGGCGCTCGCGCTGCCGCAGGCTTTCTTCCGGGCGTATCTCAAGCAGGCCGAGACCGGTGCCGAGCGCCGGGCCATCCTGGCCGGCTCGTTCGGGCTGCGGCTCGCGGTGTCGCTCGCCTTCCTGGCGCTCTACAGCATCGCAGCGGTCCCCCTCACCGGACTCCTCTTCGGCGACACGGCCGACCTGCCGCTCCTCCTCCTCATCGGGCCGATCGTCTTCCTCGACTCGCTCAACCTCGTGCCGCTCTCCTTCCTGCGCGCCGAGCGACAGCCGCGAGCGTACGCGATCATCTCGTTCGGGCGGGCGGTCATCGGCAGCGTGCTCATCATCGGGTTCGTCGTCGGCCTCGACATGGGGCCGCTCGGGGTCGTGCTCGGGTCGGTCGTCTCCGCGCTCATCAGCGCCACGGTCGGGATGGCGGTCTACCTGCGCCGCACCGGCATCGGCCCGTCCTGGAACCCGGCGCTGAGCCGCTCGATGCTCGCGTTCTGCCTGCCGCTCGTTCCCGCCGCCCTGGCCAGCTGGGGCCTCAACCTGGCGGATCGGTACGTCCTGAACGCCTTCCACGGCCTCGCGGAGCTCGGCGTCTACGCCACCGGCTACACCGGCGGGCTCGTCATCAACGCGCTCGCCATCGCGCCGTTCACGCTCGCCTGGGGCGCCGCGTACTGGGAGATCGCGCGCTCCGACGATGCCCCGCTCGTCTTCCGGCGGGTCCTGACCCTCTTCACCGTCGCTGCGGCCGGCGCCGCGCTCCTGCTCTCGGCCATCGGGACCGATGCGATCCGGCTCCTCCTCACGCCGGGATTCGACGACGCGCGCTACATCGTCCCGTTCAGCGCGTTCGGCATGGTCCTGTACGGCGCGTACACGATCGTCGCCACCGGCCTGAACCTGACCTCTCGCACCGGCTGGCTGCCGGTCACCGTCGGGACCGCCGCAGCGGTGAACCTCGCGCTCAACCTGCTGCTCGTGCCGGGGATGGGGATGATCGGGGCCGGCATTGCGACGCTCGCCGGGTTCGCGCTCCTGGCGGTCGGCACCGGCGCCGTCGGCCAGCGCTACTACCCCGTGCGCTGGGACCTGCCGCGCGTCACCGGCGCGCTCCTCATCGCCGGCGGGCTGGCGGAGGCGGCGTTGCTCGGCCCGGACACGGTCGCCTGGCGGCTCGGCTGCATCGCCGCGTATCCGCTCGCGGTCATCGCCCTGCGCATCGTCGAGCCCCGCGACCTCGAGCGCATCGGCGCCGCGGTCAGCCGCCGCCTTCGGGGCCGATGAGGCGCTCGACGATCCGGAGGTAGCGCCCCTTCTGGACCTCCCAATCGTAGGCGGCCGCCTGGCGGCGCGCCTCGATGCCCATCGCGACGGTGGCCGCCGGATCCGCGACGAGCGACTCAACCGCCTCGCGGATCGCGTCCGGGTCGTTGCCGGGCACGAAACGGAGGGCGGCATCGGTGAAGTGGTGACGGAACGTCGCGAGGTCGCTCGCGATCGTCGGCACGCCCATCGCCGCGTATTCGAGCAGTTTCGTGCTCAGGCTGTACTCGAGATAGGGCTCGGGCAGTGACGGGACGAGACCGATGTCGGCGCCGGCCAGAAGCCCGGGCAGATCGTCCATCGGCACCCGGCCGTGGAGCGTGACCCACGCACCCGTGGCCGTGCGCCCGATGGCGGCCTCGATCTGTGGGCGCCACGGACCGTCGCCGTACACGTCGAGCCGCCAGTCCAGGCCGGCCGGAAGCCGGGAGAGGCCATCGATCGCGACGTCGAGGCCGTAGATGCGCTGGAAGTTCGAGTGGTGGATGAGGCGGAGCGTGCCGTCGGTCATGAACGGCCGGCGCTCGTGGCGCGAGGGATCGAAGAGCCGCCCGTCGGCGCTGTTCATGACAACGCTGATCCGGTCCGGGTCGACGCCGCGAGCGATCGACAGGTCGCGGAGCGGCTCGTGGACGGTGATGAGCTCGTCGGCCAGCGCAGCGGCGGCACGCGTCGCCGCCGTGACGAGCGGCAGAAGCGGCCGCAGGACCGGCGACGCGAAGCGGTCGCGGAAGAACTCGGGCATGTCCTCGTGCAGGTCGAGCAGCAGCGGCACGCGACCGAGCTTCTCGGGCAGCGCCGCGAAGGCCAGGAAGTCGGGAACCGTCGCGACCTGCACGAGGTCGTAGCGCCGGCTGCGATGCTCGCGTGCGAGGCGCCACGCGACCATGGCGGTGAAGGCGACGTACTCGGCCAGGTGCCCGGCGAAGCCGACGAAGCTGCGGTTCACGGGCAGGCGCACGATGCGCAGCGCGCCGTCGGTCTCCACCTCCGCCTCGCCGGGCTGTCGCAGGCAGATGACGTCAACGTCGTAGCCGGCCTCGACGAGGGCGTCGCTCTGGCGGCGGATGCGCGGATCCCCGGGGAAGATGGCATGGACGACGAGCGCGACGCGCCGCTGGTCGCTCACCGCGCCTTGACCTCGTCCCACAGGACGTCCTTCTCCTCGAGCGACAGGGCGTCGAGGTCGATCCCGCGCTCGGCGGCCAGGCGCTCGACGCGCCGGTAGCGAGCGACCCATCGATGGTTCGCGACGCGCAGCGCCTCCTCCGGGTCGAGCTGCATCCAGCGGCCGAGGTTCACGAGCGCGAAGAGGAGGTCGCCCAGCTCGTGCAGGCGCTCGTCGTCGGTCCCGGCCTCGCGCAGCTCGGCGAGCTCCTCGTCCACCTTGTCCCAGACGCCCGAGATCGCCTCCCAATCCCATCCGAGCGTCGAGGCGCGCTCCTGGATCTCGCGGCTGGCCGGCAGGGCGGGCAGCGCCCGCGCGACGGATCCAAAGGCCCCCTCGTCCTCCTTGCCGCGCTCGGCGCGCTCATCCGCCTTGATCGTCTCCCAGTTGGCGATCACCTGCTCGACGCCGGCGGCGGTGACCTCGCCGAAGACGTGCGGGTGGCGACGCACGATCTTTCCCGCGATCGACCGATACACGTCGGTCAGGTCGAACGCTCCCTCCTCCGCGGCGAACTGCGCGTGCAGGATGACCTGCAGCAGGAGATCGCCGAGCTCCTCGGCCAGGTCGGCGGGCGAGCCGTTCTCGATCGCGTCGAGCGTCTCGTACGCCTCCTCCAGCAGATAGGGCCGCAGCGTCAGGTGCGTCTGCTTCCGGTCCCAGGGACAGCCGTCCGGCGCCCGCAGCCGGGCGCTGATCGCCGCCATGCCGTGCGGGCTCGCCAGGTTGTCGATCGGATCGAGGGCCGTCACGATCCAGTCGTCGGCTGCGAGCTGCGCCTCGTCCAGCTGCTCGAGGACGACCGTCGCGCCGTCGGCGAGGCGCCGGAACGGATGTGACGGCGGATAGACCGACGCGAGGACGGCGATCGAGCCCGAGCGCGCATGACGCCCCGGAAGCGACGGCCCCGGCTCGGTCCCGCCGCGCAGGATGAGCAGTGGCAGGGAGGGGTCGAAGGCGACCGATGCGATGCGGCCGGCCGACGCGACCTGGACGCCCTCGCCCGCATCGATGCCGGCCGCCGCCAGCAGGGCGTCGACGCCGCGCGACGCGTCGGCGCTCATCGGCTCAGGAGGCGAACTGCGGGTCGACCCAGGTCTCGACCGGCGCGCGGACGTCGTCCGCCATCCAACGCTCGAAGCCGCTGCGTCGGGTCTGCTCTAACCGCTCGTCCTCGATCTCGCGGCTCTCGGCCGACTCGAGGAGGCGGTAGATCACGATCCCCTCGGTGCCGGTGTCGACGGGCTCGCTGATCTCCCCCTCCTCCGACATGGCGAAGATCACCTCCTCGTGCATCGCGTCGAGCTGGTACGGCGCGACCCAGCCGAGCTCGCCTCCCTCGCTCGCGGTGGCGTGGTCCTCGCTCACCCTCGTCGCGACCTCGGCGAAGGCGTCGGGATCGGCGCGCAGCTCCTGCACGAGCTCGTCGGCCTGGGCCTGCGGGCTCTCCCGCTCGCCGGCCTTCTGGATGACGTGGTAGCCGAACTGGGTACGAACCGGATCGCTGACCTCGCCCACCTCGAGCGCCGTGAGCGCCGCCGCGAACTCGGCCACGAACTGGACGTTGGCCGGGTCGTACCAGCCAAGGTCGCCGCCACGGCCGGCCGATCCAGGATCGTCGCTCCGCTCCTCGGCGATCGCGAACCAGTCGGCGTCGTCGGCCTCGACGAGCGCCTGGACATCCCGGGCCTCCTCGAGCGCCGCCTCCCACTGCTCGTCGGTCGCCTCCGCCTGGTCGTTGAGCTCCGTGTCGGGCGCGATGAGCACGTGCCGGCCCCGGTCCTGCGGCACGACCGTCCCCTGCACCGGCGCGATGACGATCTGCGCGACGCGCTGCTGCGGGGCCGGGGAGGTCACGACCTCCTCGGAGAAATACGCGCGAAACTCGTCGACGAGGAGCTCGTCACGCACGAAGTCGCGGTAGCTGGCGTCGTCGATGCCGGCGTCGCGCAGCAGCTGGCGCAGGCCGCCGTCGGCGGTCGCCTCGCGTCGGGCGACGAGCTCGAGCACCGCCGCGCCGCGCTCCGTCTCGATCGGCCCGACGAACTCACCCTCCTCGGCCCCGGAGAGCGCCTCGAAGTACGCGTCGTACGCCGGGTCGTCGCCCTCGAACCAGCCGAGCACGCCGCCCGACGCGGCGGTGAAGTCGTCGCTGACCTCGACGGCCACAATCGCGAACTCCTCCCCGCCCTCGATCCGATCGAGCGCCGCCTGCGCCTCGTCGACGGCTTCGGCCATCTGCTCCTCGGTCGGCTCGTCGTCGGCCTCCGCGTCCTCGGGCAGCGCCTCGACCAGGATGAGGTTCGCGTTCACGCGCTCGGGCAGCGCGTACCGCTCGGCGATCCCGGCCTCGAGCTCCTCCTCGCCGACCGCAAGCCCGTAGTCCCCCGCCCGGGCTGCCAGGACGGCGCTCTCGACGAGTGACGCGGTGGCGGTCGTCGGGAGGCTGTTGAACTGGACGGTCAGGCTGTCGATCTGCTGCTGGATGAGCTGGTCGCGCGGCCCGCCCAGCTGCGCCTGCAACTCGGCGACCGTGGCCACCGCCTCGGCCGTGAGGATCCGCTCGCGCTCGATCAGGTCCGAGCGGTCGTACGTCGTGCCGTCGACCGCGGCGACCGGGCGAAAGTGCGACTCCCAGTACCCGTTCCACGTGGCGGCGCCGAAGATCCCGAGGGCGAGCGCGATCGCCACCGCGAAGGCCGCGATCGTGAGCTGCTGGGTGCGCAGCTCGTCCTGCCAGCGCGGGCGGTGCTTGCGGTCGAGGACTGGTCGGGATCGAAAGGTCATGGGCTCACGGTCACGTGCTCTTCGCGGAGGTCATGCGGCGGCTCGGCGTGCGGCCCTCGCGGCCGCCGGACCCGGCGCCGCGCCATGCTAGCCGATGCCATGCGCGAACGCACGGTCCGACCCGGTCGCTAGCCGCCGCGCAGCGCGTCCCTGATCGCGCCCCAGCGCAGGCGCAGCACGAGGAGCATCGCCTCGCGCACGATCCCGCCGCTCATCTTCGAGGTGCCGGCCGTCCGCTCCCGGAAGACGATCGGGACCTGGACGATCGTCGCGCCGCGGCGGTGGGCCCACCACGTCGTCTCGATCTGGAACCCGTAGCCCGAGCCGGCGGTCTCGCGCAGGCGGATGGCGTCGATGAGCTCGCGCCGCCACGCCTTGAAGCCGCCGGTGAGGTCCCGGTACGGCAGCATGAGCACGACGCGGGCGAAGATCGTGCCACCGAGGCTGATGAACCGCCGATACCACGGCCACCCGACGGTCGACCCGCCCGGCATGTAGCGCGTGCCGAGGACGAGGTCGGCGTTGCCCATGAGCGGCGCGAGCATGCGCGGCAGGACGGCAGGATCGTGGCTGAAGTCGGCATCCATCTGGACGACGGCGCGCGTCTCCGGTCGCTCGAGCACCCAGCGGAACCCGTCGCGATACGCCACGCCGAGCCCCTGCTTGCCGGGCCGATGCAGGACGGCGACGCGGCGCTCGCGAGCGGCGATCGTATCGGCCAGCTCGCCCGTGCCGTCGGGCGAGGCGTCGTCGACGACGAGGAGCGAGCACTCGGGCAGGGCGGCGAGGACGGCCATCGCCATCGGCTCGAGGTTCTCGCGCTCGTTGTACGTGGGCAGCACGACCCAGACGCCGCGCCCGGCCGCCATGCCGACCGATGGCGCGCGGGCCGCGGGCTCAGCGCCCGATGCCGACATAGCCAACGCCGGCGCGCTCGTACGGCTCTCGGTCGACGGCGTTGCGGCCGTCGACGAACAGCTTGAGCCCCGACAGGCTGGCCGGATCGAGCTCGCGGTACGCGTCGTGCGCGGCCTGCAGGACGGCGACGCGAATCGGCTCCGCGGAGCCGAGCTCGTACGGCTCGAAGCCGAGCCCGCGGAGGTGCTCCGCGTCGAAGTACGGGTCGTGGGCGAAGACGCGCGCGCCCGCCGCGAGGAGCTCGTCGCGCAGGCGGAACGCGGAGCTGAAGGCGTCCTCCTTCACGTCGCCGCGGTAGGCGATGCCGAGCACGAGGACGGGCTGGCCGTCGAGCGACCCGATGCGGTCCTCGATCGTGTCGACCGCGAAGGCGCCCATCCCCTCGTTGATCTCGCGCGCGAGCGGCGGCAGGCGCAGCTCCGGGTCGTCGTTGAACAGGAAGTGCGGGTAGACCGGGATGCAGTGCCCGCCGACGCCGACCCCGGGCTGGTGGATGTGGCTGTACGGCTGCGAGTTGGCGGCGCCGATGACCTCCATGACGTCGATCCCGTGCCGAGCCGCGTAGCGCGCGAGCTCGTTCGCGTACGCGATGTTCACGTCGCGGTACGTCGTCTCGGCCAGCTTCGTCATCTCGGCCGCCTCGGCGTTCGTGACCCGCGTCACCTCCGTGCCCTCGTCCAGGACGGCCCGATAGAAGTCGACCGCGCGGCGCGTGCTCTCCTCGCTCGTGCCGCCGACGATCTTCGGGTAGCGCTGGAGGTCGAGGAAGACCCGGCCGACGAGGACGCGCTCCGGGCTGAAGGCGAGGAAGAAGTCGCGGTCGAGCTCGAGCCCGCTGCCCGACGCGAGCGCCGGTCCGAAGCGGTCGCGCGTCGTGCCGACCGGGAGCGTCGTCTCGTAGACGACGAGGGCGCCCCGGCCGAG
>DATKDB010000119.1:0-4009 GCA_035512895.1 Binatia bacterium
GGGCTTCTGGCGCAACGCGATGATGAGCCTCGCCGCGACCGCGACGGTCGTGCTCATGCTCGTCCTGCTCGCCGCGCTCTTCATCGTCATCACCGGGCTGAACGCGGGCCTCGAGTTCATCGAGAGCAAGGTCGCCGTCACCGCGCGCCTCGACGACAGCATCACCGATGCCCGACTCGAGCGGCTCACCGCCGAGGTCGAGGCGCTGCCCGGCGTCGCATCGGTCGACTACATCTCGCCGGAGCAGGCGATGCAGCGCCTGGAGGCCTCCTACCGCGAGATCGGCCGCACGCTCGACCTCGGTGACCCGGACTCGCCGATCACGCTCTTCGCGAGCCTGGAGATCAGTCTGGACGACCCCGACGCCTCGTCCGGCGTGAGCCGCGCCCTCTCCGCGCACGACGACGTCGAGCGCGTCCTGACGAAGCAGGCCGAGTACGACACGCTGCTCGGCATCATCACCCTCATCCGCACCGTCGGCCTCGTCGGCATCGGCCTCGTCGGCCTGACGGTCCTGTTCATGATCATCAACACGATCCGGATCGCGGTGTACAGCCGCGCCGGCGAGATCGAGATCATGCGGCTCGTCGGCGCCTCGGACTCCTTCATCCGCTGGCCGTTCATCCTGGAGGGGATCCTGTGCGGGCTCATCGGGGCGCTCGTCACGATCGTCCTCGTCGCCATCGTCTGGGATCCGATCCAGCCCGCCATGGTGACCGTGTTCCAGATGCCGACCGCCGTCAGCGACCAGTTCCTCACGACGTTGTCGCTTCTCCTCTTCACCGTGGGCCTCGGCATCGGCGCGCTCGGTTCGTGGATCAGCGTCCGCTCGTACCTCGCCGGGGCCCGCTGACCCCGCCCGGGTAGGCAAACCGTAACCCGGCCGCAACCTGCAACCCGCCCGTCACGGGTAGACTTCGTGCTCCCATGACCGATCTGTACCCCGCCACGCCACCCACGAGGCCGTCGCCGGGCGGCCCGCTGCCGTGGATCATCTCCCTCGCCCTCGCCGCGGTCGTCGGCGCCGTCCTCTTCGTCGGCGGCTACCTCGCCGGCGGCAGCGGCGGCTCGGACTGCGCGGCGCCGGACGAGGCGTTCGAGACATTCTGCGAGGCGTACGACCGGCTGCAGCTCGAGTACGTCGACGACCTGGACCCGGACAAGCTCGCCGAGGGCGCCATCCGGGGCATGTTCCAGTACGGTGTCGAGGACCCGTACTCCGGCTACATGCCGCCCGAGCAGTTCCAGCAGGCGCTCGGAGACCTGTCCGGATCGTTCAGCGGCATCGGGGCCGAGATGGCGATCACGAACACCGAGGACCCGGCGGACCTCGCGGCCTGCACCGAGCTGAACGCGACCTGCCGGCTCGTCGTCATCGCCCCGCTGGCCGACTCGCCCGCGGAGCGCGCCGGGCTCCAGGCGGGTGACTTCGTCCTCGCGGTCGACGGCGAGAGCGTCGACGGCACGACGATGAACGACCAGATCGGGGCGATCCGCGGCGAGTCGGGCACCGACGTGACCCTCACGCTCGAGCGCGACGGGGGCGAGCCGTTCGACATGACGATCACGCGGGCCGAGATCAGGCTCCAGGAGGTCGAGACGCGGATGATCGACGGGCACGTCGGCTACATCGCCCTCAACGGCTTCAGCAGCCCGGCCAGCGAGCAGTTCGCGGCCGGCCTCGACGAGCTCCTCGAGCAGGGCGCCGACCAGATCGTGTTCGACCTGCGTGACAATCCCGGCGGGTACATCAACGCCGCGCAGGAGATCGCCAGCCAGTTCATCGACGACGGCCTGATCTTCACGCAGGAGTCCGCCGGCGACGACCGCAAGCGGTACGAGTCGACCGGCGCGGGGATCGCAACCGATCCGGCGATCGAGCTTGCGGTGCTCGTCAACGACGGCTCGGCGTCGGCATCCGAGATCGTGGCCGCGGCGCTCCAGGAGCATGGGCGCGCCACGATCGTCGGCGAGCCGACGTTCGGCAAGGACACGGTCCAGGTCTGGGGCCGCCTGGAGAACGACGGCGGGGTTCGCATCACGATCAGCCGCTGGTTCACGCCGGAGCACAACTCGGTCGCACCGGACGGCGTGCGGCCCGACATCGAGGCGGCCCGCGACGCCGAGACGCCGCCGGAGCAGGACCCGGTCCTCGACGCGGCGCTCGCCCACCTCGCCGAGCAGGCCGTCGCAGACGACGTCGGGGCACCCGCTCCGTCCGGTTCGCCGTCCGCGGCCGCGGAGTCGCCGACCGTCGTGGGCATTGTGGCGCCGCGACCCATCTGCTAGCATCGCGCGCAACGAAAGGAGGTGGTGTTGCTGATGGACAGTTCCAAGCACGCCACCACCGAGGCGGTTCGCTAACACGGCCTCGCGTGGTGTAGCGACGGGAAGAGCCGGCCAAACGGTCGGCTCTTTCCATGTCCGCCCATTCCCGCAGCACGACAGGACCGATGCCCGACGAGACGATCGCCGTCAACCGGCGCGCGCGCCACGATTACGCCATCGAGGAGACGCTCGAGGCGGGCATCGTGCTGACCGGCACCGAGATCAAGAGCGTGCGCGAGCACCGGGTGAACATCGCGGAGGCGTACGTGCGCATCGAGCGCGGTGAGGCCTGGCTCGTCGGCGCGCACATCGCCGAGTACGCGCAGGGCAACCGCAACAACCACGCGCCGACGCGGACGCGCAAGCTGCTCATGCATCGCGACCAGATCAGCGAGCTGCTCGGCCTGCAGTCGGCCAAGGGGCTCACGATCGTGCCGTTGAAGCTGTACCTGACGCGCGGCGTCGCGAAGCTCGAGGTCGGAGTCGCGCGTGGCAAGAAGGCGCACGACAAGCGTCGCTCGATCGCCGAGCGCGACATGCGGCGTGAGCTCGACCGAGAATCCAAGGTGGCCGGCCGCATCAAGCTCTGACCCGCCGGCGTACCATCGGCCGATGCGGACCTGGAGGCTGACCCCCGACCGAGCCGCGGAGGCGGTCGAGGTCCTGCGCCGCGTCCTCCCGGAGTTTCCGGCCTCCGATGCGCTCCCGCCCGCCGAGCGACGTCGCGTCGCCGTCCTGCTGCACTCCCGGACCATCGAGACCGGGCTCGCCCGTGGGCGGATCGACGTCTGGGGGGACCCCATCGTAGGCGTCGCCGTGTGGCTGGTCCGCCCGGCACTGAATGACCCCGGGCCGTCGCCGCAACCCCGAGTGAGTGGGGAGCGGCTCAGCGACCTGATCAGCGCCGGCGTCATAGCCCGGCTGGAGGCCTTCGACGCAGTCCTGCAGCGGCTACATGCGGTCGCCCGGCCCGATCGACACGTGTACCTGGACATGCTCGGCGTCGTGCCGGCGCACCGGCGCCGTGGCATCGCGACCGCCCTGATGGAAGCCGGCCAAGCATGGGCCGATGGCCTGGGTTTGCCCTGCGCCCTCGATACGGATACCGCGGAGAACGTGGCCTTCTATGAACGTCGGGGATACCGGACCGTCGACCGAGAGCGCCTCCCCGACTCTTCCGGCCGCGACCTCGTCGCCATGCGTCGCGAGCTCGGGAGGGTGTCCACGAACGCGGCGGAGACGAACGCATGATGGCCATCTAGAACAGATGTTCACATCAGCGCATCGGTCTGGTAGAATGGTCGTCCAATCGGTTCGTGGGGATGTCAGGTTTCGACAGGGCCCGTGAACCGGGAATCGCAGGTCGAGGTTGCTCGCAGGCCTCGTAAAACAGCGGGCAATTGCTGTAACTGGCAACGATAGTTACGCCCTCGCTGCTTAGGCAGTGAGCATCGACGCCGTCCCCCCTCCCCGGACGGCGAAGATGTCATTTGGGGAGGTGCGGCGTCGCCGACTCCGGTGAGTGACGTCAAAGAGCCGCAAGGCACATCGGATAGCGAGCGAAGCACCCCGCCGGTTGGGGGCCCGCATCGCGAAGCGCAAGTAGGCCGGAAATACCTGTAGGAAGTTCTCGGGGAACGTGTTCTGGACGGGGAGTTCGATTCTCCCCCATCTCCACCAT
>DATKDB010000120.1:0-7960 GCA_035512895.1 Binatia bacterium
GTTCAGCCGCTTCACGCGCGAGGGCGTGACCTCGCCCGTCGTCGGCGCCGACTACCGCCGCGAGATCCTCGAGCCGAACGGCTCACGCGACGCCGACGAGCTCGTCCGTGCGTTCCTCGGTCGCGAGCCGTCCAACACGGAGTTCCTGCGCCTGCGCGGCATGAGCTGACGGCGCCGCCGGGCGGCCGCGCGTTTGGATTCCCGCACCACGGGGATAACGACCAACGAGGGTAGGCTCCTTGCCCGATTTCCCGCCGGGCGGGTCAATTCACGAAGGAGCTGCCATGTTCCGGCCGCTGCCTGGCCGTTACCCCCGCCCCACGGGTAAGCGGCGAGTAAGAGGCCCGTAAGGTCACGGCGCCATCCTTCGCGCATGCCGGTGCGTGAACGGACGGTCGCAGCTGGGAGGCGGCGGGGGCAGCAGCTGAACAGGATGCTTGGCGGAGAGATCCGCAACGGGCGCCGAGCGGCGGGGCTGAGCCAGCGGACACTCGGAGCCGCGGTCGGTCTGTCGGCTTCGGAGGTTGGGCGTGTCGAGCACGGCGACGCGCCATGGCTCACGATCGTCCATGCATCGGAGCTCCTGAGTGCCGTCGGCCTCGAGCTGTGGGCGAAGCCGTACCCGGCCGGTCCGGCGGTTCGCGACGCGGCCCACCTGCGCCTGCTCGCAGACTTCGAGGCTCGCCTGCCGGCGTTCGTGCACCGCCAGCGGGAGTGGCCCCTCGCCAACAGCCACGATCGCCGCGCCATCGACCTGCTGCTGTCGGGCCTGCCGCGACGGATCGGCGTGGAGGCAGAGACAATGCTCAATGATCTGCAGGCGCTGGAGCGGGAGATGAACCTCAAGCAACGCGACGCCGACCTGGCGGTGATGATCCTCCTGGTCCGCGGGTCGAAGCGAAACCGCGACATCCTCCGACCCGCCGATGCGCTGCGCCGCGCGTTCCCGGTTCAGACGCGCGGCGTGCTCACGGCACTGGCCAACGGAAGGGATCCGGGAGGCAACGGCCTCGTCATCCTGTAGCCGCCGGTCGTCCCGCGCAATTTTCCCGTACCGCGGGGCTAACGACCAACGAGGGCAGGCTCCTTGCCTGAATTCCCGCCCACCGGGTCAGATCGCGAAGGAGCTGCCCTGCTCCGCCCGCTCCATGGCCGTTATCCCCGCCCCACGGGTAAGCTCGTAACGGCGCCGTTGCGGCCCAGCACGCGCCACAACATCAGACACCCTGTGGAGCGTCAGTGTCCTGACGTCGAGAGCCGTGCGAGGATGACAACCGATGCGACCCACGAGCGCGAACGTGCTCCTCGCCGCGGTCTTGGCCGCCTGCGGTGCCGAGGCGCCCGCGCCATCCTCGACGGGGGCGGCGGCGGACGCGCTCATCCGTCCGGGCGAGACGGTGACGCTCGACGCCCTCGACGCGGACGGCGCGTGGGGCACGGTCACAATCCGCCGGGGCGAGGAGACCGGCGGGTATCCGCTCGATGCGATCGATCCGCGATCGTTCATCGTCGAGCTGTCGTTCATCTACCGCGCGGACCGGCAGCCGGTCGGCGAGTTCGGGCGCCACGACTGGGCGCTGGCCACCGCGAACGACCGGCAGCCGGTGGGCGATCTCTTCGAGCCGGCGTTGCCACCGAATCCGGAGGATTTCGACCCGGATCGCCAGGAGCTCGGCATCTTTCCCGGCGCGGTGGACGTCACCACCGAGCCCGTGGCCGCCACCGGGATGCTCTTCTTCGAGCTTCCCCGCGACCTCGAGAACGAGGAGCTCGTGCTCATCTACCGCCCCGAGGGGTTCGTCGAGGCGGTGCCTGCCATCCCGGTGCGTGTGTCAGGGCCTGGACCGGATCCCGTGCCCACCGCGACGCCGGTACCGACGCCGGCGCCGGTGACGTACGTCGAGCGGCCGGGGCTTCCCTTCCCGGTCATCCAGCACGACGAGGCCGACGCCTTCTTCGCCGATCCGGACACGTGCACGAACCCGGACGCGGGCTACACGGTCACGTTTCCCGAGTCGTGGTACACGAACACCGCCATCGGCGCGACGCCCGCTTGCAGCTGGTTCTCGCCGGAGTTCTACGAGGTGGAGCCCGGCGTGGAGGTCCCGGACGAGATCGTGATCGTCATCACCGTCTACGACGGTCCGCTCGGGTACTTCAACCAACCGGAGTACCTCATGAGCGAGCCGGTCGAGATCGGCGGGTTCGCAGGCACACGGCGGGAGCAGATCGGCGTCACCCACGAGAGCGGAGCGTACGAGGCATTGCTGCCGAGCTACTCCTACTTCGCCACCCTGTCCGATCGTCCGGTCGACGGCCCGACGATGTTGGCATCGACGGGGGGCGACGGCGCGTCAGACTACGAGCTGCACAAGGCCGTGCTCGACCGGATCATGGCCAGCTTCACGATCGACGACTGACGCCCCGGGAGACCTGATGAACCGATCCCTTCCACCGCTTCTCGCCGCCGCCCTCGGGCTCACGCTGCTCCTGGCCGCATGCGGGCCGGGCGTGAGCTCCGAATCCGGTACACCTCGCCCGACGACGGCAACGACGGCGACGGCGAGCGCATCGGTCACGCCGAGCCCTGAGCCTACCGAGGCGCCGAGCGCCGAGCCCACGGCCTCCGACGGCGGGGCGGGCGGGTTCAGCGTTGCGCCGCACCCGGAGGCGGACGCGCTGTTCGAGGATCCCGACGAGTGCGAGAACCTCGAGGATGGCTACCGCCTCGAGTTCCCCGAGGCGTGGTACCGGAACACCGAGATCGGCGACGTGCCCGCCTGCAGCTGGTTCAGCCCCGAGTTCTTCGAGGTCGACGACCCCTCGACCCCGCCGGACGAGATCGCGATCGAAATCTTCGTCATCGACCACGATCGCGGATATCTCGATGAGCCGATGAGCAGCGAGGAGGTCATCGTCGGGTCGACGCAGGTCGCCGTGCGCGTCGAGATCTCCGGGACGTCGCGCGACGCCGATGGCACGACGTACGAGTACGTCGTGCAGCTCGGCCCGACGCCCAAGGAGGGTCCGAACCTCGTCGCCCGCGCCGATACCGACATGGGCGGCGAATACGAGCTGAACCGGGCCGTCCTGGACCGGATCATGGCGAGCATCGAGTTCATCGGCTCCATCGAGTAGCTCCGGAGCGGCGCGCCGGGTCCGCCCCCGCTACGATGCCGCGGTGACGACCGCAACCGGGCCGGCAGCCCTCGACGAGCTGTCCGCCGACTATTGGAACGCCTTCCTCGAGCGCCATCCTACGTTCGCCACGGCCATCGGCGATCGGCGCTTCGACGATCGGCTCGAGGACGGCTCGGAGGAGGCACGGACGGCGTGGCGCGCCGAGCTCGACGCGCTCGAGCGGCGGCTGCGCGACGTGGCCACCGACGAGGATCCGGTCACGCGCGCCGCCCTTGGAGAGGCCCTCACGACCGACCGCGCCTTTCTGGACGCGGACCTCGCCGCCTTCAACGTCGACCCGATGGACGGCCCGCAGGTCGATCTGCTCAACATCGCCTCGTACCAGCCGGTGCGCTCCAGCAACGAGGCCGAGGCGCTCCTGTCGCGCTGGCGCGCGATGCCGGCCTTCCTCGACCAGGCAGGCGACGACCTGCGACGCGGGATGGCCGAGGGACGGGTCGGGGTCGCGACGCTCTGCCGAAAGGTCACCGAGCAGATCGACGAGCTGCTCGCGCGCCCGGACGCCGACTGGCCGCTCGCCACGCCCGGGATGGAGTGGACGGTAATCCGCGACGAGCTCCTCGAGGTCATCGGCCGCGACATCCGGCCGGTCTTCGAGCGCTATCGGTCCGTCGTGGCAGACGAGATCGCGCCTCGCGCGCGACCGGACGATCGGCCCGGCCTCGTCCACGTCCCCGGCGGCGCCGAGGCGTACCGCCTGCTGACGCGGGCGCACACGTCGATCGACGTCGTGCCGGACGAGGTGCACGCGATCGGCCTCGAGGAGATCGAGCGGATCGACGCCGAGTTCACCGAGCTCGGCGCTCGCCTCCTCGGCACGACCTCGCTGGCGGCCACGCTGGCCGCCCTCCGCGATGATCCCGACCTCCACTTCCGCACGCGAGAGGAGGTCGCGGCCGTGGCGAGGGCCTCGCTCGAGCGCGCGAACGCAGCGATCGGTAACTGGTTCGGACGCCTGCCGCGGGCCGCGTGCGAAGTCGTCGTCATGCCGGCGCACGAGGAGAAGCACTCGACGATCGCCTACTACCGCGAGCCGGCCGGCGACGGCTCGCGCCCAGGACAGTACTACGTCAACACGCACGAACCGGAGACACGCCCGAGGTACGAGGCCGAGACCCTGGCGTTCCACGAGTCGGTCCCCGGCCACCACCTGCAGATCGCGATCGCCCAGGAGCTCGACCATCTGCCGGCCTTCCGTCGCTTCAACGGCAGCACGGCCTACATCGAGGGCTGGGGCCTGTACACCGAGCGACTGGCCGAGGAGATGGGCCTGCTCTCCGGTGACCTCGACCGCTTCGGGCTGCTCTCGTTCGACGCGTGGCGCGCATCGCGCCTCGTCGTCGACACCGGCATCCACGCGCTCGGCTGGACGCGGCAGCGGGCGATCGACTTCATGTCGCAGCACACGGCACTCGCCGCGAACAACATCGCAAACGAGGTCGATCGGTACATCGCCTACGCCGGGCAGGCACTCGCCTACAAGATCGGCCAGCTCGAGCTCCTGCGCCTTCGGGCCGAGGCTCGCCGGCGCCAGGGCGATCGCTTCGACGTCAGGCGCTTCCACGACGTCGTGCTCGGCGACGGCGCGCTGCCGCTGCCGGTCCTGCGCCAGGTGGTCGAGCGCTCCCTGACCGCGGAGTAGGCCGGTGGAGCGACGCGATCCGTACCGGATCCTCAACGTCCATCCCGACGCGGACCCGGACGTCATCCGGGCCGCCTACCGCGTCCTCGCGCGCAAGCTGCATCCCGACGCCGGTGAGGCGCCGGACGAGGCGGTTGAGCGTCGAATGACCGACCTGAACTGGGCCTACGCGCTCGTCCGCGACCCGGTGAAGCGGGAGAAATGGGAGTCCGACCGCCGGCGAGCTCCGCCGCCGACACCCGCCGAGGCCGCTACCCATGGAGCCCCGCGCGGCCCACTCGGGGCCGATGGCGCCGGCCTGCGCCTCGACTTCGGCCGGTACCAAGGATGGACGCTCGGCGAAGTGGCGAAGCGCGATCCCGATTACCTCGACTGGCTCCGCCGGCACGCTTCCGGCGCGCGCTACCGCGACTCGATCGACATCCTGCTGCGCCCGCCGCCCCGCCGATAGCCTCCCCCCAGAGTTCCCCGCTCAAGACCGGACCCCACCATCCGGACCACGCTGGTGGACCAACGTACGCCCCCCCACCCGTCGCATGTACCGCCCACGGCAGAACGCGGCGCTGCGACACTGGATCGGTCATCAATCGGGCGTGTTCCGCGCCCACAACATCGACGCTGCGCAGATCGCGGCGTCACGCACGAGGCATACATCGACCATGCACAGGCTTCGCAGCACCTGGCTGGCGCTGATGGGTGGGGCACTGCTCGTCACGCTTTCCGTTTCCGCGGCGTTCGGCGCCGCCCCAGAAGAGACCGAGGACGGCAACCGCGGGCAGACGATCGCGTCCTTCGTCCATGAGCTCGTCTTTGGGTCCGGCGAAGACGTCGAGACCGATGACGAGGTCGCTGAGACCGATGACGAGGTCGTCGAGACCGATGACGAGGTCGTCGAGACCGATGACGAAGACGTCGAGACCGATCCGCTCGTCGAGGAGGTCGAAGAGGACGCCGAGCGACAGGTGCCCGAGGAGTTCGCGAACCACGGCGAGTGCGTCTCCGAGGCCGCCCAGGACAAGGATGCCTCCGCCGACTCCGACTCCGAGGCGAAGAACCACGGCGAGTGGGTGAGCGAGCATGCTCGATTCGTCTGCTGGGGCCTCGAGGTTCCCGCTGACGACTCCGACGGGGACGCCGAGGACACGACCGAGTCGTCCGTCGACGAGGCGAGCGACACCGACGCGTCCTTTGCCGCCCGGGCGGACAACCCCGGCAAGGCGAAGGCCGACGCCGTCAACCGCGGCAATCGCGGTGGCAACGGTCACGCCCGACCGGCCGGTCGCGGAGGCAGCCGCCCCTAAGGCACGCCGACAGCGATTGAGCAACGAGCCCGGGCGCGCCAGCCCGGGCTCGTTCGCGTTCTAGCCCGCGAGCGCGGCGCGCGCCGCGTCGAGATCGTCGGGGCCGATCACGAGGCGCGTATCGGTCGCCAGGTACACCAGGTCCACGTTGATGTCCGCGTCGGCGAGGCGTCGCATCGTGCGGCCCATCTCACCGGGGCGGTCGGCGACGTCCACGACGAGCACCTCGCGCTCGGCACGGACCTCGAGCCCCGCGGCCTCGAACGCCTGGCGCGCAGAGCCCCCATCCTCGACGAGGACGTGCATGACGCCCTCCCCGCCGCATTCGAAGCCGCCGAGGCCGTCGATATTCACGCCGGCCTTGCCGGCTGCCTCGCCGGCATCGGCGATGGTGCCGGGTACGTTGCGCAGGATCACCGTCAGATCAGTTGCCATCGAATCTCCTTCAGCTCGGAACGATCGTTCCGTTGTACACCCGAAGGCAACACCATCCGCGCCGGTGCGCTTCAGTCACCACCCTCCGCCGGGCTCGTCTCGGCATCGGGGATGCCGGGCTGCTC
This sequence comes from Binatia bacterium, assembly GCA_035512895.1. Classification (GTDB taxonomy): domain Bacteria; phylum Chloroflexota; class Limnocylindria; order QHBO01; family QHBO01; genus JACDBZ01. Next base: position 6,705 of record DATKDB010000120.1, read on the forward strand.
CTTCGGATTCGTGCCCGGGCGCTCGTCGACGCCCTGGTCCTCCAGGTATCGCTCCAGCTGGCGCTGCTCGTGCTTCGACGTCTCGGCACGCGGGCGCTGGTCGACGTTCTCGTTCACCCGGTCCTGCGGGATCGGGCTCTGTCGCGCATCACTCATGCGGACGACGTCGCACGCCCCGTGCCATCGGTGATAGTCGATCACCCGTCGGGCGCCGTCAACATCGGTGAACCTACTGAGCGAAGTACGGAAGCTTGACTCCGTATCCTGCCTCCGCGGTGCCGCACGCACCTGTACGGATACGGAGACCGTGCTCAGTACAACGGTCCGTAGAACCCCGGATACTCCCGGCCGGTGCGGTCGAGTACCGTTGCTCAAATGCATTTGGCAGGACGGGACCGAGACGCATCGGCAGAGACCGTCGATTCGTCTACGGAGGAAGGCCCCGCGCTGCGAGATGCCGGCGCGGCGGCCGGCCGCGCCGACGAAGACGAGGCACAGGCCGCGGCCGCTCGCGACCAGTTCCGGACCGCTCCGCTCCAGACCCTGGAGGCCGACGATGCCATCCGCGACCACCTCGCCGAGGGCGAGCTGGTCCACACCTTGCGCAGACATGCGATCCTGAGGGCACCCGGTGGCGACGCCGCGCTGGGATACGGGGGAACCCTGTATCTCACGTCCCGGCGGCTGGTGCACCTGGGACAGATGGTGGTGACCGTGCAATTGACCGATATCGTCGAGACATCGCTCGCCGGCGAGCGACTCCTGCTCACCCTCCGCGAGGGCGAGGGGGTGAGCCTCGACGTGGACCGCCCACGCCTGCTGCGCGCCGAGATCGCGCAGGCAGGACGCGGACTGCGCGCATGACCCGTTCAGCTAAATCCGACGTGCGGGCCGCGACCGCAGCGTCGCCTCCCGCTCCCACCCGGTCCGATCCGGCCCGGCGCTCGGCGCCTGAGCAGCCTGTCGAGCGGCCGCGATCCCGCGAGGAAGCCGAGGAGCGATACGTCGTCGCGCGCGATGCGTGGATCAAAGCCATGCGCGTCGCGGAGAAGGGCCGGCCCGCGGGCATGGCGGCCCTGGCCATCGCACAGGAGGCATTCGAAGCGGCGACGGCGGAGCGCGAGGGTTGGATCGCGGGGCGCGTGGCCATCCAGATCCATCCCGAAGGACCGCGTACAGACCTCGAGGCGGTGGTCGCGCAGGAGATGGCCTGGCGCCGCGTACACGCCCATGAGCAGCCGACCGGGTTCTTCGAG
>DATKDB010000121.1:0-3272 GCA_035512895.1 Binatia bacterium
CAGCTCGTACAGCGCGCGGGCATGTCCGATCTCGTCCTGCGCGATCGAGCTCGTCGCCACGTCCTCCTCGAGCATCGGCGCGATGCCGGTCCACTCCGAGTCCCAGAAGCCGATGACGAACTCGTCGTCGGCGACGCTCAGAATCAGCTCGGCCAGGGCGCCGCGCGCCGTGGCGTCGAGGTCGGAGGTCACTCGCTCGCCTCCCCGGCCGCACGCTGCTTCGCGGCCTCGAGCTTGTGCTTGATGATGTACCCGCCCGGCTTCTTATGGGACCGATCGAACGGCGGCTTGAGCAGGTCGGGGTCGTCGAGCTCGGTGATCGCGTCGCGGGCGACGATCCAGAGCCGATGTGACTCCCCGCGGCGGCCGTAGAACTCGCGGGCGTAGTGCATCGCCAGCTCCTCGTCCGGCGCGTTCACGTTGCCGGCGTGGATCATCGGGTCCCCCTCGTCCTCCTGCCGGAACACCTCCCAGACGAGATCGGTCATGCGAGCCGGGTCAGGCTGCGGCCGTCGCGTTCCCCAGGAGCGCGTCGCGGACCCACTGCGTCTCGGCGAAGGCCTCGCGCCGGAAGCCGAGCCGCTCCTGCGATGCGGGCCCGTGGCCGGTGACGACCGACTTGAGCTCCGCCCAATCCGGCTCGGTGTACGCCCAGCGCCCGGTCTCCTCGTCGTGGCGCAGGTTCGGATCCGGGATCGTCAGCCCGAGCTCGAGGAGGCGCGGCACGTAGATCGAGAGGAACTCCTGGCGCAACTGCTCGTTGTTCTTCGCCTTGATCCCCCAGTGCAGGTCCTTGTCCTTCGCCGGGTCGGTCGGCGGTCCGTGCATCTGCATGAGCGGGCCCCACCATCGGTCAAGCGCCTCCTGCACCATCGCGCGCTGGCTGTCGGTCCCGTTCATCAGCGTCAGGACGACGTCGCGGCCGTGCATGATGTGGACGGACTCCTCCCAGCAGATCTTGCGCATCGTGCGGGCGTACGGGGCGTACGAGGAGTCACGGAGGGCCTGCTGGCTGACGATCGCGGCGGCGTCGACGAGCCAGGCGATGATGCCGACATCGGCCCACGAGCGCGTCGGATAGTGGAAGACGTTGTGGAACTTCGTCTTTCCCTCGAGCAGGTCCTGGAGCATCTGGGTGCGCGGCTTGCCGAGGTCCTCGGCGACCCGGTAGAGCAGCTGCGCGTGCCCGACCTCGTCCTGGATCTTCGAGGTGAGGGCGAGCTTTCGCCGCAGGTTCGGCGCCCGCATGATCCAATCGCGCTCCGGCAGCACGCCCATGAGCTCCGAGTTGGCGTGCATCTCGACGAACTTGAGCACCGCCGCCCGGTAGTCGTCGGGCATCCAGTCGTCGGCCTCGACCTTGCCGCCGGAGCCGACGTGCGCGTAGAACCCCTCCGCGTCGCCCGGCGCGTACGGGGCGCGGCCGTTCAGTGGCTGGATCGTGCTCGTCTCATCCATCACGAACAAGGGTACTGCAAGACCGATGCTCCCGAAACCCGCGCTCAGGCGGGAACGAGCTCGAGCGTCGTACTCAGCACCTCGTCGAGCAGCATCCCGGAGAGGGAGCCGCCCGCGCCGGCGTACTTCTCGCGGAGCCCCCGGCTGCAGGCCTCGACGCGATCGTCGTCGTCGCCGGCCGGCTCGGCGCGAACCGAGACAGCGAGTTCGCCCACGCGAAGCGTGCCGAGCGGGTGCGCCCTGAGCTCGCGATACCAGCGTCCGCGCTCGCCGCGCCACGAGCGGACGAGCACCCGTCCGGCATCGTCGACGACGACCCAGATGATCGCCGCGTGGACGTCTCGTTCCGAGCCGGCCGAGGTCTCGATCCGAACGGTGCGTGCGACGCGGAGCGCATCGAGCACCGGGTTGGCGAAGCCGCTCATCGGTCGGGATGCGGTGCGCGCTTCAGGGGGCGGTGCCAGCGCTCGTACGCCTCGCCGCGTGTGCAGCTCACGCTCGGCCGGTCGCCGCTCGCGTCCACGTCCGGGCGCGGAACGTACAGGTCGACCGGCATGAGGCCGGCGGTGCGAACGAGCAGGTAGTCGGCAAAGACGGCATCGATCGTCCCGATGCGTCTCCGCCGCGCGTCGTACAGCCGCCGGCCCGGTCGAAGCGCCTCGTCGCTCGTCATCGCGAGGAGCGTAGCGCAGCCACGGGCGGGCGCGCCGGCGTCACGATCGCCGCTGACCGTCACACCGCGGCCGCGACCACGAGGGAACTGGGCACAATTCGAATGTCGAGCGGCAGCGTGCCGAATGGCTCGCCATCGAGGTGCGCACGCGTGGCGCCATCTCCCTCGATCGCGATCGTCTGGCCGGCGAGCATCGTGACCGACGGGTGCCGAACGTGGGTGCCCCGATAGAGGTTCGGGAGCTCGCGCAGGACGGTCAGGCGCGAGATGTCACCCACGACGCAGACGTCGAGCCGGCCGTCGTCGACGCGGGCACCGGGCGCGATGCGCATGCCACCGCCATAGAAGGCGCCGTTGGCGATCGCCACGAAGAGCACGTCGCGGGTGATGCGCTCGTCGTCGACGGTGATCTGTACTCGCCGATTCTCGAACCGGCGCAGCTCGCCCAGCGTCGTGAGCAGGTAACCCGCGCGTCCCGCGCCGCGTCCTCTGCGCGCCGCCATGGCCGCGGCCACCTGCGCGTCGAAGCCGACCCCGCCGGCGGAGGCGAACCAGCGCTCGACCCCGTCCCCGTTGCGGGCGTGGGCCGCATCGATCGAGCGCGTCGAGCGACCCATGGCCACGCGCCAGGCCTCGGCCGCGTCGACGGGCAGTCCGATGCTGCGCGCGAGGTCGTTGCCGGTCCCGACCGGCACGATGCCGAGCTCGATGCCACTGGAGGTCGAAAGGAGGCCGTTGACGACCTCCTGAACCGTCCCATCGCCGCCGACCGCGACGATCCGGTCGTGGCCCTGGCCGAGCGCCTCGGCCGCGATCGCCTCGCCCTCGCCCGCGCGCCGCGTGACGTACAGCGCTGCCTCCGGGCGTGCCGCAAGCCGCTCACGCAGCCACGGAACGAGGCGTGCCGCGCGCCCGCCTCCCGCGGTCGGATTGACGATGACGAGCGGGACGTGCGGCACTCGTCCGATTGTGCGGTTGGCGTCAAGCGCACGGAGACGGTACGGTGCTCGACATGGGACGTCTTCTGCGTGGGCTGGCTCGCCTCCTCGGGACGGCGATCGGCGCGTTTGCCGGCGTCGTGGCCGTGCAGCTCATGCGCCTGCGACGTATAGACTTCCTGCCGAGCCACCCGGGCTTCTAC
>DATKDB010000122.1:0-2396 GCA_035512895.1 Binatia bacterium
GACCTCCTCGCGCAGCACCATCTCGAGGACCTCCTCCGAGTGCCCGCTGCGGACCGAGAGCTGGACGTCGGGGTGGTCGGCCTGGAACCGATGCAGCATGCTCGGCAGCACGTACGTGCTCACCGCCGGCGCCGCGCCGATCGTCAGCCGTCCGCCGGTGCCGTTGGCGACCTCGGTCACCGCCTGGCGGCCGCGCTCGACCGCCGTGAGGGCCCGTTCGGCGTGCGGCAGGAAGGCGCGGCCCGCCTCGGTCAGCCGGCTTCCCTGCCGGCCGCGGATGAAGAGCTCGGCTCCCACGGCGCGCTCGAGCCCCTGGATGCGGGCGGTGAGCGCCGGCTGGCTGATGAACAGGTCCTCGGCGGCAGCGCTGATCGTCCCGCGTCGTGCGACGGCGACGAAGGCATCGAGGTGCTGGAGCTGGAGCGTGGATGCATCGGCCATGCTGATGGTACCTATCAGTAGAATCGTCTTGACCGATGTTACCCGATGGCGCAGGATTGGGCCATGATGTTCACGACGACCCCTTCCTCGACTCAGGCCCGCACGGCGGCTCCGGGCGGCCAGCGCACCGTCGACGCGTGGCTGCTGTGGCGGCCCGAGACGCGTGCCGAGCCGGAGCTGCTCACCGTGGCCGAGCTCGCCGAGTGCCACTGCCCGGAGCTCTGCGACCGCGACCACGACAACGAGTAGGGGAGACCTCATGGCCAAGGCCACCGCCCCGCCTCCGGCGGCCGGCATCTCGATCGACGACGAGATCGAATCGACCGGGCGCTGGATGAGCGGCCCGCGCTTCGCGGGCATCGAGCGCCTCCACGGGCCGCGCCAGGTTGTCGAGCAGCGCGGCACGATCGCCACCGACTTCCCGGTGGCGCGCAACGCCGCCGACCACTTCCATGCGCGCCTGCGCGAGCTGTTTGACGAGCGTCGCGCGGTCACGACCTTTGGCCCGTACTCGCCGGGCCAGGCGGTGGCGATGAAGCGGGCCGGCATCGAGGGCATCTACCTGGGTGGCTGGGCAACCTCGGCCAAGGGATCGGCGGACGAGGATCCCGGGCCCGATCTGGCCAGCTACCCGCTCTCCCAAGTGCCCGACGAGGCAGCCGGCATCGTCCGAGCCCTGCTCGCCGCCGACCGCAACCAGCGCTTCGCCCGGTCGCGGATGAGCGACTCCAGTCGCGAGCCGGCGCCGCCGGTCGACTTCGAGCCGTGGATCATCGCCGATGCCGACACCGGGCACGGCGGCGAAGCGCACGTCCGCAACCTCGTCCGCCGCTTCGTGGAGGTCGGCGTGCCCGGCTATCACATCGAGGACCAGAAGCCGGGCGCCAAGAAGTGCGGCCACCAGGGCGGCAAGGTGCTCGTCCCGAGCGACGAGCAGGTCAAGCGCCTGAACGCGGCGCGCTTCCAGCTCGACGTCATGAGTCTCGGGGGCATCGTCGTGGCACGCACCGACGCGGAGGCGGCGAACCTGCTCGACAGCTCGGGCGACGAGCGCGACCAGCCGTTCATCCTCGGCGTCACCGCACGCGGCGTCCCGCCGTACCGCGTCGCGCATCTCGCCGTCATGCGCCGCCTCGAGGCGTCCGGCGTGCCGGAGATGCAGGGCCACCGGCTCTACGCCATCGACCCGGCCAGTGCGGCGGACGCCGATGCATGGCTCCACGACACCGGCCTCGACGCCGTGATCGACGAGCTGGCCCGAACCGAGACGGGCAGCGGCGAGGAGATCCTCGATCGGGCGCTGGACCGGTTCCTCGAGGCGTGGCAGGCGCAGGCGGGTCTGAAGACGCTCGGAGAGGCGATCGAGGAGGCGCTCGCCTTCCGCATCGAGGAGGCCGTAGAGCCGCCGATGACGATCGAGGAGTGGCGCGAGTTCGCCGCGACCGCCTCGTGGGAGGCAGCGCGCGCGACGGCCGCCGGCATGGGGCTGCGCGTCGAGTGGGATCCGGAGCGCGCCCGCACGCCCGAGGGCTACTACCAGGTCCGCGGCGGCATCGGCTACGCCATCGCGAAGTCGCTGGCCGCGGCGCCGTACGCGGACATCCTCTGGATGGAGACGAAGACGGCCGACCTCGACGACGCCCGCGAGTTCGCGGAGGCGATCCATGCCGTCCACCCCGAGAAGATGCTGGCCTACAACCTGTCGCCGTCGTTCAACTGGGACACGACCGGGATGAGCGACGAGGAGATGCGGTGCTTCCCCGAGGAGCTCGGCAAGCTCGGGTTCGTCTTCAACTTCATCACGTATGGCGGCCACCAGATCGACGGCCTCGCGGCCGAGGAGTTCATCACGGCGTTGCGTGACGATGGGATGCTTGCCCTCGCCCGGCTGCAGCGGAAGCTCCGGCTGCTCGAGTCGCCATACCGCACGCCACAGACCCTCGTCGGCGGGCCGC
>DATKDB010000123.1:0-51476 GCA_035512895.1 Binatia bacterium
CGCGCCTGTGCCCTCGAGATGGTGGTGCCCGAGTCGCTGACGGAGAGCCCCGCGGCCAGTCCTTCAGGCGGGGCCGACGGGTGACCAAACGATCAAATGCGCGCGTGCCGCAATGTGAGGACCGCCCAGTGTCCACCGGAGGCGTCGTCTCGCGCGGTGTGTGTCCAGCCTGGCATCTGTTGAAAAGAGTCTCCACGGGGCTGTGCGTCGCCTCGCGTCGTCTCGGCTCGTCAGCGCCGAAGCCGCTCGCCGGCTGAACATGCAGAGCCCGGCCGAGTTCAGCGCAGTCATCGACTTCAGAAGCGGTTCGAGGCGGAGCGCCGATCCGCACACTGTCGTCCGCCGATTTGAGCGTTCAGAGGCGCCAGTAGTCGCCGGTCAGGCCCATCGAGGCGAAGTGCGCCAGCAGCTCGTCGCGCGACGGCCGCGTGTAGTCGAGCTCGAGCTTGTGCGGGTAGATCGGCTGGCTGAGCTCGTGGACCTGGTCGGGCGTCAGCGATGCGGCGCGATCGGCAGACGCACACAGTGCCGACGCGTCGCGGTGCTCCGGTGAGGCGAAGAAGACCATCGTGTTGGAGCAGGTGGTGATGATGTCGTCCCACCACGCCCGGGGCGGCAGCGCGAGGTAGATGATCGCCTCCGGCGGCTCGACGCGCGTCGTGCGGCCTTCGGCGAGGTCGATCCGGATGGACGTCGCGCAGTGGTGGCAGAAGGAGTCGACCCGGACGTCGTCCTTCAGCATCGAGTGGAACGCGATGGCGTCCCAGGCACAGTTGGCGAAGTAGCCGCGTCCTCCGACCGTGGCGCGGAACGGCGTCGCGATGGCCGAGAAGGGGAAGGCCATGAGGACGCGGTCAGTGTCCTTCACGAGGGCGATGTGCCGAGCGGCCTCGAGCTGGCGCAGTGCATCGCCCGCGTCATCCCGGCTGAGCGAGAACTCGACCATCAGCTGCTCGACGACCGGTGGCGAGGCGTGCTCGAGGAAGTGGTCGAAGATGCGCTTGCGGATCCGCTGGATCAGGTCTCTGTCGGCAGACATCGTGGTCCTCGGCTGCGTGGTTTCGCCACGATAAGCTTGGGGCCCGGACGTTCGTGCTAGATGCCGGCTCGCGGCGCACGCGAAGATCGATACGTTTCGGCCGCCGACCGTGAACGACAGTGAGACGCATGAGGCGCTTCACTGGGAGTTCGGTATGGGGCACGCCGTTCTACTGGAACGAGCACTCGAAGCCGGCATCGACCGCGCGCTGTATTCCCTGATCGATCATCGGCCGCGCGATGTAGGGGACGGCAGCAAGCTGATCCGCTCCGTCCGCCTCGGTGAGCCGATCGCTTGCATCGAGCAGGGAGATGCGCAGGTCATGCAGCGCCGCGCTCACTTCGTTCCGCAGCACGGCGCCGGGGGTCCAGTCGGGAACGGTAGCGAGGTCGTTGAGGATGACCCGCAGTTCTTCGGCCACGAGATCAATCTCCGCACCGTGGGTCGTGACATCGTCACCGGCTGCCCCCGCCGCCCGGAGTGCCGCGAGCCGTGGATCGAGCAGGGCGATCGCCTCGAATGGCGGACAGATCGCTTCGGCGTAGGCGGTCCGGCTCTCCGGGCGCGCGGCAGGGTCGGGGGTCGCCGGAAGGGGCACGGGCGTGGCACCTGACGTCTCGCTGTCTTCCGGCGTTGCGAGGCGGGCCGGCGTAGGGCTTGGCACGACCTGGCCACCGCACGCCGTCAACGTCATGGCGGCGAGCAGGACGATCGCTGGCAACGACGCGGACACGCTCACGTACCTCAGCCTACGCTCACCTCGACGGGTCTGCTGACAGTCCGCTTACAAGTGCCGTCCACGGGACACCCTGCAGCGTCAGGGCTGCCAGATAGTGGTGTCGGGTCGAAAGATGGCCCACGCGAACCAGAACGGCTGGTCGTTCGCGACCGGCTCCAACGTCGTGCCGGCCATCGGTCCGTCGGTGGCCAGCCCGTCGAGGTTCCAGGTCGATCGCGTCTCCGTATCGCGCATCTCTCCCGCGCCGGCCGATTCGAACTCGAGCGTCGTGCCATCCTCGGTCACTCGCGACAGGACCACCGCCGACCCGACCAGCTCGCCCCCGGCGACGGTAGCCGCCCCCAGACCCGACGCGGTGCCTGGGCTCCACAGCACGACGATCGGCTCACCTCCGACCATGTCGTTGACGACCCCGACGTCCGCGAGGTCCGGGAGCGGGTAGGCGACGGACTCTTCGTCGACGACCACACCCACGATCCGGACCTTCGGGTTGAGGCGGCCGTCGATGAGGGTCTCGTCGGCGAGGAGGAACGGACTGGTGTCGGCGCGATCGTAGCCGGCATACGGGTTCGCGCCGTAGTTGCGCACGTGGCCGGTGTCGTGCGACAGGACCACACCATCGGGGTGAAGCTCTCGGAACTGCTGCCAGCTGATGAGCTGCGAGGGCAGGAACTCGAGCGCAGTGCCGGTGTAGTGGCCCACGATGCCGCGCCCGGTGGCCTGCTGCCACCACGACTCGGTCTGCCGGTCGTACATGACGAGGTCCGAGTGGCGCAAATTGCCACTGACCCCGAAGTCGAGCACGGTGCCATCGACTGTCCGGTCGAAGACGATGGCGGTGTGGCACAGCGGGCAGAAGGTGACCGCCACCGGCGTGTCGGCCACGACGTCGTTCGCGATCTCGTGCCACATCAGAATCTGGATCGGGTAGGCGCGCCACTCGTCCTCCATGCCCAAGGCGATGACCGGCTCCTGGTCCTCGAGCCAGTCCACCTCGCCGATGGGCTGGAATTTCGGCTCGTCGATGGCGGGGATGCCATCCTTGCCGGGCCCACCGCTCAGGAACTCGTCGAGCGGCACCTCATGGCGGCTGAAGTCGGTCGACCATCCCGCCTCGCTGACGCTGAGCTCGGAGCTGAGCGATGGCCCAGGGGAGGGTCCAGCGCCGCCGTCCGCCGCGCGGTCGCCAGACGCCGCCCCGCCGGGATCATCCGATGGCGCGGTGGCGCTCGGTGTGCAGGCCGCCAGCACGAAGACGCCGGCCAGCCCGAGGGTCAGCGACTGCCCCAAAGCGCGTCCGTTCATGGTTTCAGCCTCCACCGTGGCAGCTCGATCCGCCGTAAGCGCCATCACATCGCCGGGCACCGACCGGAGCGATCCTGTCCAGTATGCAAGTCCTCGGGCAGCTGTTCGGCGCAGCTGAGCCGTGCGAGCACGTCCCCGAATCGGTCCCGGCCGCGCAGGCAAATCGCTGCCAGGAGTGCGGCAGCGGCTTCAGCATCCGCCTCTGCGCGACATGCGGTCATGTCGGCTGCTGTGACTCCCAGGCCGGGCACGCCCGCACCCATGCCAATGCCACGGGCCATCCGGTCATCTACTCCGACCCGAAGGGTGGTGGCTTCATTTGGTGCTACCTCGACAATCGCTATCTCTGAGGGGGCAGTCCGTGCATCGCCGCCGACTGGCGCGGTCGATGGTCGGTTCGATCGGATGCGCGCCTCAGCTGAGCCGGACGAGCGGTCCGTGCGCGAACCATTTGCCGGCGCGGATGCCGAGCTCCTCGAAGATCGAGGCCGGCAGCCCGATGTCGGCCAGGAAGCCCGCGCCCGAGAAGCGGCGCCCCTCGCCGAGCGTCATCCCACGCTTCGGCAGGGCCAGCGCCAGCGTGGCGTCGGCACTGATGGCCGAACCTGGCCGCGCGCCGGTGCTGGCGTCGATGCCCGAGGGGATGTCGAGGCTGATGACCGGCCCGGTGCCGAGGGTGGCGACGCCGATCAGCGGCTGATAGACCTCGTCGGGCGGACCATGCAGCGTATAGCCGATGAGCGCGTCGATGACGGCGTCCGACCGCACGATCTCGGCGGCGATCTCCGGATGGGATCGATCGTGACCGGCCACGGCGGCGCGGACGCCGGCCGCAAGCATCGGCTCGACCTGCGCGCAGGGTGCTGGTCGCAGGCGCAGCAGCGGCCGGGCGAAGATCACGCACACGTCCGCGCCCCAGCCGGCAAGCCGCCGGGCCGCGGCCATCCCGCCTCCGGCGTTGTTGCCGGTGCCCGCCAACACGACGATCCTTCGTCCTGCGACGACACCGCCCAAGGTGAGCCGCGTCAGCTCGGCGAGCTGAAGGCCGGCGTTCTCCATCATCTGCAGGAGGGAGATGCCGATGCGGTCGGTGGCGATCCGGTCCGCAGCCAGCATCGTCGGCGTGTCGACAGCGGGAACGAGATCCTTGGCGATTGGAATGTCGGGCAGCTGCCACCGGTTGGCGGTGATGCTGATGGGCTCGGCCATGCGTGCAGCGTGGCGTCCGGCGGCTGTCGGCGCTGTAACGCAGCCGACAGCCGCCGGTCATTCGCCGGCGAGATCCTCCAGCCGATCAGGGGCGAGAATGATCACGCGCTGGTTGCGCATCTCGAGAATGCCTCTCTCGCGGAGCGAGGCGATGGTGGTGGCCAGCGTTTCGCGGGACGTCCCGATCATGTCGGCCAGCTCCTGCTGGGTCAGCCGCGCGTCGATCTCGGTGCCGCCGTCCGCCGGTTGACCGAAGCGCGTTACGAGCTCCAGGAGACGTGCCGCTAGGCGCTGCTCGACCGAGCGAAAGGCCATGACCTCGCGCTCGCGCTCCGACGTCGCCAGGCGGTCGGACAGATAGCGGATGATGTTGACGCCGACGCTGGGGAAGCGATCGATGAGCCGCTGGAGCTCTCGCGGCGTGAAGCTGCAGATGAGCGCGTCCTCGACCGCCTCGGCGTACGCATCGGCCAGCTGTTGACCGAGCCACGACATGCGACCCACGATCCGGCCTTTGTCGAGGATCTCGAGCGTGAGCTGCTTTCCGTCCGGCGTGAGCCGGTAGAGCCGGACTCGGCCGCGCTTGACGACGTAGAGCCGCTCATCGTCGTCGTCGGGCGACGTCACCAGGCCGCCCGCGTGACAGGTTTGCATCGGCAGCGTCTGGCTGATCTCCTTGAGCTCGGCGGGAGTCAGGCCGCTGAAGAGATCCACCTCCCGCAACAGGCCGGCCTTCAGGTCCGCCTCGGTCAGCGGTGGACCGGTCGGCGGCTCCATAGCCGGACCCGACTGTCGCTCCAGGAATCGCCTCAACACGGCTCCATCATGCATCGGATCGACCGCTTCGGCACCGTGGTCGAGATCCTGTCACGATCCGCGTACGCTCTCGAGAAGATCGCCGCTCACGGAGACCCCCATGGCCGACATGCAGCCGCTGCCAACGGACGCCCACCCCGAGCTCGCCGAGACGTCCGCGACCTTCGAGCGTATTCTCGGCTTCGTGCCGAACTCGCTCCTCACGATGCAGCGCCTGCCGCGCATCGTCGAGGGCTTCGAAGCACTGACCCGAGCGGTCATGGACCCGGCGGGCCAGGTGGATGCGGGATTCAAGCGTCTCCTCGCGCACGTCGCAAGCCGTTCAGCCGGCTGTCAGTACTGCCAGGCCCACTCCCTCGTCGCGGCCGGGCTGCGCGGCGTCACCGAGGAGCGGCTGGCCGCACTCTGGGACTTCCCGACGAGCCCTCTCTACACGGAGGCGGAGCGTGCCGCCCTCGACTTCGCCCTCGCCGCCGGAGCGGTGCCGAACGCCGTGAACGCCGCTCATTTCGCACGGTTGCGCCAGCATTGGACCGATGATCAGATCGTCGAGATGCTGGCAGCGGTCTGCCTCTATGGCTTCCTCAACCGATGGAACGACACGATGGCGACCGAGCTGGAGTCGCGGCCGCGCGAAGTGGGGGAGCGATACCTGGGCCGTATTGGTTGGGACGGCGGAAAGCACGTTGCCGGCTGACCGATCAATTGCAGCGTCGGCGTCCTTACTGTCACGCCTGATCAGAGCCTGCAGAATCGGACCCATGGAACGCACATTGCCGCTCATCCTGGCTTCGGCGCTCGTCCTGGCCGCCTGCTCTTCAGGCACGTCCTCGGGGAGCGGTGACGCGGGCGCGACCACGGGCGACGCTGGCGCGACGACCGGCGCCTCCCCGGCGGGCGCCTTGCTCGAACACGAGCTCGTCGACGTCCGCTCGGGCGATCGCTTCACGCTGGGCGAGCTGGCAACCGACAAGCCGGTGCTCGTCGAGACGATGGCGGTATGGTGCACGACCTGTCTGGCCCAGCAGCGCGAGGTGGTCCAGGCCCACGAGCTGGCCGACTTCCACTCGGTCGGTATCGACGTCGATCCCAACGAGCGTCCCGATGAGCTCGCAGCGTATGCCGACCGGGAGGGATTCGACTGGAGCTTCGTCATGGCCGATGCGGCGCTCGTCAAGCTCCTGACCGACGCCTACGGCTTCGCCGTCACGAACCCGCCCTCGACGCCCACCTTCGTCGTCTCCACCGATGGAACGGTCCGGGCGCTCGAATTCGGCAAGGTACGGAGTGCCGAGGAGCTGGTGGCCGAGTTGTCGTCCGGCTAGGGAGCGGCAGCGATGGAGGTCTACCTCGGCGCGTTCCTCGCCGGCATCGGCGCCACGGTCACCCCGTGCGTCCTGCCGCTCTATCCGGCGTTCCTGGCGTACCTGACCCGCACCGCGCCTGTGGCGTCACCCGTGGACGGGCGTGGCGGCGCGGGGACGGTTCGCCTCCCAGCGGGTCTCGCCGCTCTCCTCGTCTGGGCCGGCGTGGTCACCGGCATGCTGGCGATCGGCGGCTTCATCGCGGCCGTGGCCGTCCCGATGGGAGATTTCAACCGAATCGTGCTGCCGGTGGCGGACCTGCTCCTGATCGGGCTCGGGGTGCTCCTGCTGATCGGCATCAATCCGTTCGCGCGGCTGCCCCAACCCTCGCCAACGGCCTTCGGCCGCAGGGGGCCGATGGTCGGAGCCTTCAGCTACGGCCTGCTCTTTGCGCCGATCGCGATCCCGTGCAGCGGACCCTTCCTCGTCGGGATCTTCGCTTTCAGCCTGACCATCGGCGATGCGATCGGCCGCCTGCTCTTCTTTGGCGTCTTCGGCATCGGCTTCGGCCTGCCGTTGTTCGTGCTGGGGACGGTGGGTCAGGCACGCGGCGCACAGCTCGCACGGGCCGTCGTGCGCTACGAGCGTCCGCTCCAGCTGGTTCTCGGTCTTGCGCTGGTGGCGGTCGGCATCTGGGATCTCGCCAGCAACTTGCCGCTCATCCTCGCCTGATGGCGCCAGATCGAGACCCCGCGCCGTCGGGACGGGCTAGACGGCGCGAGGATGAAGAACTCATCGTCTGCCTGGCGTCGTCAGTCGAAGCGCGCGATGCATCCCGCCGGAGGTTGACACCGAATGGGACGCGCTTCATGTCGGGTTTCGCCCGCGGTGGTTGGTGAAGGAAGCCAGGAGCTCGCGGCCTGAGAGCCAGCCACCCGGGGTATCGCGACTAGGCTGCTGCAGGCGCTTACTCCAGCGGCCGGTCGGCGGTCACTGGCCCGTCAGCTAGCAGACCTCGGCGAGTTGCAGGAACCGGGCGCCGGTAGTGCCACACGTGCCACGCGCGCAGGTCCGACCGATGCCCGGCGCGTCCCATGGCCGCGATCATCGGCGCGTTGTCGACGTCGACCTCCGACAGCCCTGCCGTGTATCCGCGCGCGCGAGCGGTGGCGTCGGCGGCCGCAAGGAGCTCCGAGACGTGCCCGTGGCCGCGGTGCTCGGGGACGACGCCGATATGGACGATCGTCCACGTCGTGTCGCTGAACGAACCGACCGCCACGAACCCGGCGGGATCCTCGCCGTGGTGGCCGAGCAGCCAGCCGGGCTCCTCGCTCTCGCGCAGGGCGCGCATGATCTCCTCGGCCCATGGCTCGGGTCCGCAGCGGGCGATGTAGTAGCGATCGTTGCGGTCGAGCGTGCCGGCGGTCGTGGCCGACATGACCGCGCGGTAGGCGTTGCGGCCGGCCTCGGCCAGCGTGGTGACGCGCAGGAGCGTCGGTGGCGACGGGGGAGGGACCTCCGGCGTCCAGGCAAAGCCCTCCTTCTCCTGCAAGAGCTTGAAGGCGGATGCCTCGAGCAGCCCGCGCATCGGTCCGGTGGCGGTGTGGACCTCCGGATTGAGCCGCCGGTCCAGCGTGGTCGGGCCGTGGGGAGCTAGCCGTTCCGCCAGCCCGTCCATCAGCGCGCCGAACGCCTCCGGGTGGTCAGGATGGCCCAGGTCGGCCCACAGGAAGGCGGCGCTGCCCTCGAGCGTCGACACGCCGCCGCCCATCGGCTCGGCGACGAGCGCCCCGCGGGCGACCGGACGCCCGTCGACCTCCGCGACGAGGGTCCAGTCCGGTCGCGACGTGCCGTCGTCCCAAGTGGCCAGCAGCGAGTCCCGAATCGTCGCGTCGCCGAGCGCGGCGAAGCGGCCCGCCTCGTCGGGAAGGATCGAGCGAGTGGTGATCTCGGTACCTCCGAAGGGGAGGCGCGCTCGGGCGGCTGACCGCGTCGAGCTAAGAACGCGGCTCCCGCGCGTGGCGCGTGTCTGCGTGGTCATCGGCACACCACCTCCTCAGCTCGTACAGGGATCCGCGGTCAGCGTAGCACCGTCGCTCTACTGCTTGATGCACCGCGGGCACCTGCGCGCAATTAGTGGGACACGCACCTAGCTCGATGCGACGCCGCGCGATGGAACGTGCGAGCATCCTTTGGTCATGGCGTTCCTGGAGGTGGTCGTGCGGTCGGCCCTGATCGTCGTATCGGTGGCGCTGGTCATCATGGCCTTCCTGTACGTCACGCAGCGCAGCATGGTGTACTTCCCCGGATCGAACACTCCCGGCGCCGAGCTGCTGCCCGCGCGCGCCGAGACCGTGGAGCTGAACACCGATGATGGTCTGCGCCTTGGCGCGTGGTTCCTGCCGGCGACGGATGCGCGGGCGGATCGTGCCGCCCCGGCGCCGGGTCCGGCCGTCCTGATCTGCAACGGCAACGCCGGGGACCGCTCACACCGTTTGCCGCTCGCCATCGAGCTCAGCGAGCGTGGCTACGCCGTCCTGCTCTTCGACTATCGCGGGTACGGAGGAAATCCGGGAAGTCCGACCGAGGAGGGCCTGCGGACCGATGCGCGTGCGGCGCTGGAAGTGCTCGCCGCCCGACCCGAAGTCGATCCGAATCGCATCGCGTACTTCGGCGAGTCGCTGGGCGCAGGCGTGGCAGGCGGCCTGGCAACCGAACGGCCACCGGCGGCGCTCGTGTTGCGGTCGCCGCCACCGTCGATCGCCGAGATGGGGCGCCACCACTATCCCTACCTGCTGATCGTCGATGCGCTCCTGCTCGACCGATACCCGCTGCGCGAGCAGGTGGGCGCGATGCGGGTGCCGCTGCTCGTGCTCGTGACCGAGCGAGACGAGATCGTGCCGGCCGTTCTGAGCCGTCGTGTGTACGATGCCGCCGCCGAGCCGAAGCGCTACGTCGCGCTTTCCGCGGCCCACCACAACGATCCCGCCCTGCTCACCGGCGGCGAGCTCCTCGCCGAGCTGTCCGTCTTTCTCGAGGAGTGGGTCGGGGCACGCTGACACCGCGACAAAGATGTGGACAACTTTGGTGGACAGACCCCTTCCGGACCGAGCGTCGCGCGGCCTACGATGCAGCTCGCCCTTGCGGCCCCGACCGAGAGGCCGCAGAGACCTTCATCGTCCATCCTTTTCGATCTCGCAACGGAGGGTGCCATCGAATGACCCAGCGGTCGTTGGTGTCAGAGGACCTGCCCGCCCCTGACGTCGTCGCATTCATCCGCTACTGCCACTGCCGGCGCGGCGCGACCTGGCCGGAGCTCTACGACGAGATGTGCGGCGTCGCCGCACGCCGGGAGTTTAACGGCTGGGACCACGCGGAGCTGGCGGCACGCGGACTGACCTTCTCGCTGTTCGAGATGCCTCGCCTCGCCGGATGGGCACGAGCCGTGCTCGCCGGGATGGCGGAGCAGCGCGAGACGGACGGCCACCTGGGATCAACGACGGGGCGTCTCGCGGCGCGGGCCGCGGTCGCCTGACGACCATCCCGCGCGCAAGATGACATGAAGCCCCGGTCCGCTCGGATCGGGGCTTTCGTTCGTGATCGGTGCCGGGGGCGCTCGTCAGTACGTGTGGCGGCGCGCCATCTCCCGCTCGATCATGCGCTCCATGACGAGGTACTTCTCGATTCGCCTGCGGAGCTCGTTCGCCTCGGGCGTGTAAAGGTGGACGAACTGCTGCAGCTCGAGGCTGAGCTTCCGGCTGAACATGCGGGCGTGGTCGAGGTTCCGCCGCAGGAGCACCTGGTCCATGCGCCGGAGGTGCTCCTCGTTGAGGAGGTCCTCGTCGCGCAGGAGCTCACGGTCGACATCGATCTGCGTTCGCTGCAGCTGGACGGGCGTGATGATGGATTCGTCGGCCATGTCGGCAGCAGTCTAGCCCGATGTCGGGACGGCTCGCCCGATGATCCGCTCGACGAGCTCGGTGAGCTCATCGATCCCGAACGGCTTCGGCAGCACGTGGATGTTGCCGATGCGCTCGAGGTCCGCCTCGCGATCGCGGAGCGCGGAGACGTCCGCCGAGCAGACGACGATCGGGACGTCGGCGAGCCGCTCGTCGGCCCGCGACAGGACGATCGTATCCCAGCCGGACGCACCGCCCAGGAGCAGGTCGACGATCACGAGATCCGGCGTCGACGCGGCGAGCTCGTCGACGGTCGTGGCCGCCTCGGCGAAGAGGGTGACCTCGTAGCCGGCGTCCTCGTCGAGGATCGCGGCCATGAGCTCGAGGAACTCGGGATTGTCGTTCAGGACGCTGATGCGCGGGCGGACGGCGGTCATGGGCTGATCGGTACTCGGTGCGCGGGGCTCGGGGCTCGGATGCTCGGTGGGCAATCTGAGTATAGCCAATGCATGCCGGCACGTCGGATAGGTATGCTTGGTCGGAGTCCCCGTAGCTCAGTGGACCAGAGCAGCCGCCTTCTAAGCGGCCGGTCGCAGGTTCGAATCCTGCCGGGGACGCCACGTCGCGTCAGCCCGCGGCGGACTCAATGGCCGCCACCGCCGCCTCCAGCCCGTTCTCGTCACCGATGCGCTCGCCGAGCCCTTGGGCAGTCGCGTGCATGTCGCGGTCGGCCGCCGCCGTCAGGGCCGCCTCCGCCAGCTCGGCGGCGCGCAGGCGGCGCGCCGGCTGGGGCGCGGGCGCGACGCCAAGCCGATGGAGCCGCTCCGCCCAGTACGGCTGGTCGCCGACGTGGGGGACGACGAGCGACGGGACGCCGGCCGCGCACGCCGCATGCGTCGTCCCGGCCCCGCCGTGATGGACGACGAGCCCCGCCCGCCGCAGGAGCGCCCGGTGATCGAGCGCCTCGATGCGGAGCAGGTTCGGCGAGGCGACCGATCGTGCGAGCGCACCCTGGACGATGACGCGGCGCCCGGCGTCGAGGAGGGTTTCGACCGTCGCACCGATGATCTCGTCGGGCGCCCAGGTCATGGAGCCGAAGGCGATGACGATCGGCGCGGCTCCCTCGGCGATGAACGTCTCGACCGGATCGGGCAGCGCGGCCGGCGCGGAGCGGTCGAGCCACGCTCCCGCGACGATCGTCGTGGCCGGCAGGTCGGGCGGCACGCGGATGATGGCTGGGGAGCAGGCGACGAGGTGCAGGAGCCCGGAGCGCGCGCGAAAGAGGGGCAACCCGCGCTGCCGGCTGCCCGCACGCCGCAGCAGCTCGTCGAGTGGCCGGCCGAGGCGCGCCAGCGCTCGATCGAGCATCCACCACGCCAGGCGGTTCATCGGTCCGGCGTTCGGCATGCCTGGCGGGGGAGCGCCCGACGTCGGCAGCAGCACGGGATCGAAGACGGCCGTCGCCCAGCGCGTGCCGACGTCGAGCACCGCCGCGTGCGCCAGGGCATGGATGCCATGCAGCAGCACGAGGTCATGGTCCGCGAGCAGCTCGCGCAGTCGTCGGTAGTGTGCCTCCCCGTCGGCCAGGTGAAAGTCGCGCAGGACCGCGACCTGGTCCATCGCGCCGCGGTCGACCGCGTCGGCCGCCACGGCCGCGATGCGGGCCGCGTCGGCGTGCGGGCCTGCCACCTCGACCCGGACGCCCGGCCGGGCGAGCGCGCTGCGATGCACCGGCCATGTCACCGCGGTCACCTCGTGCCCGCGGCCGACGAGCTGACCGGCGAGGAGTGCGAACGGGGCGACGTCGCCGGTCGTGCCGACCGTCGCCAGCGCGACCCGCACTAGATCGCGGCGATGCTTGGCGGTGCCAAGCGTGGCCCGCGCCGCGGCGCGACGACGCGACCGACCTCGAGCAGCCGCTGGACCCGGCCGCGCTGGCCGCGGTACGGCTCGAGCAGCTCGAGCATGCGCGCATCGCCGGCGCGCGGCTCGCCGGCCAGCGCCCACGCCACGCTGTTCGGGATGTGGAAGTCGCCGATGCTGACGGCGTCCGGGTCCCCGAACGCGCTGCGCAGCACCTCGGCCACGGTCCACGGCCCGATGCCGGGCAGGGAGCGAAGCCGTCGCTCCGCCTCTTCGGCCGTCGCCGCGGCCTCGAGCCAGGCGGCGCGACCGGCGGCGCGGCGGACGACGTCCGCCCGTCGGCGCTCGATCCCGAGCGGGTGGAACGCGTGGTACGGCAGTCCCGCCAGCGTCTCGGCGGCCGGCGGCAGCAGGAGGCCGCCCGGCCCGGGTGCGGGCTTGCCGTAGCGGCGCAGGAGGGCGGCGTACGAGCGGAAGGCCTCGGTGCCGGTGACCTTCTGCTCGAGCACCGCTGGCACGAGGGCGTGCAGCACGCGTCGGGTGCGCGGCATCCGCATGCCCGGGTTGCGGCGCTCGATCTCGTGCAGGACGCGATGCTGTGCTACGAAGTCTTCGGGTCGGTCGGCCTCGCCGATGAGCTCCGGCACGCCATCGAGCGCCCGTGCGGCGCCATCGCCCCAGGTGGCGGCACGGAGCACGGCAGGCCCCTCGATCACGAGGCGCAGGGTGGCCGGACCGTCCGAAGTGCGGAACGCGAGCCATGCCTCTCCGCGGCCGAGGCGAATCGTCGCGTCGCCGCGGCCGTGGGCCAGTGGCCCGAGCGTCGTGCCCAGGTCGAGCGGGCGCTGGAGCGCGAGCCGGCGCTCGATCACCGACGCATGGACAGGA
Organism: Binatia bacterium; assembly: GCA_035512895.1. Taxonomy (GTDB): domain Bacteria; phylum Chloroflexota; class Limnocylindria; order QHBO01; family QHBO01; genus JACDBZ01. Next base: position 13,063 of record DATKDB010000123.1, read on the forward strand.
GGATCGGCGCTGGGCCGCCCTGGGCGGCCTCGAAGTCGGCACGGCTGCGCAGGCCGCGGTAGCCCTCCGACACGATGACCTGCGCGCAGGACGCGCCGAGCGAGCCGCCCGGGCCGGGGAGCAGGATGACCTCGGGCGCGTACTCGCGCAGCGCGACGCGCACGCTGGCCGCGAAGTCGTACGTCTGCCCAGCCTGGCCATGCAGGGACCGTTCGGCGAGGTGCGCCGGGTCGGTGGACCACGGCGTGAAGCGGACGCCACGGCCGTCGACCAGCGTCACGTTCGGCTTGTCCCAGGCGAGCTTGTCGAGGCGCTCGGCCGCCGCCTCGGCGGCAGCCGAGCGCAACGGCGTGTGCCAGCCCTCGCCGAGGGCGAGCCGCAGCGGAAACGTCCGCTCCGAGACGTCGACGGGCGACAGCGCGGCGCCGATCGCGTCGACGCCCACCGAGCTCCCGCCGATGACCGCGAATGCCCCCATGTCGACGGCGAGCGCCGTGCTGCCGTTCGTCCTCGACAGGGCCGTCTCGATCGCCGCGCGATACGCCGGCTCCGGTCGCCACGCCTCGTCGGCGAGCGGGTACACGAGCTCGGCGCCCGGGCTGCCGTCGGCGAGCGGCGCCTCCGCCGCGGCCGCCATCTCGGCCACGAGCCGGAAGGCATCGTCGAACCCGAGCGCGCCGGACGCGGCGAGGGCCGTGTACCAGCCGGTCGAGCTCGCGACGACGACGACGACCTCGTGGTCGTCGGCGATGCGCTCGGCGTCGAGCAGGCTCGACAGGAAGATGAGTGGCCACGCATTCGTCGGCCGCAGGTGGGTCGCCGGATCGAACCGGCCGGCGGCGTCGAGCTCGGAGAGCGGCGGAAGTCCCGCCTCGTCGCGCAGCTCGTCGGCACGGCGCACCCACTCGTGGGTCGCGGGCAGCGACCCGAGCGAGCCGGGCCCGTACGAGCCACGCCCCGGGAAGGCGACCGCGGCGCGGCTCATGAGCGAGCCGCCGCGGCGCGACGGCGGCGCGCCGCCGTCTGGCGGCTGCGTCGCGCTGCGGCCGCCGAGGCGGCCACGATCTGGTCGACCCCGACGAGGACCGCGGCGGTCGCCGGGCCGAGCGGAACGAACGAGTCGACGGCACGCACGGAGCCGTAGCGCCGGCCGATGCGCTGCTCGGCGAGGTCGGCGACGATCGCATCGGCCACTCCGCCACCGGTGGCCCGACACTCGTCGATGACGACGACCGAGCCGACCTCGGCGGCGTGCGCGCGGATCGCCTCGGTCGGCAGCGGGTTCAGCCACCGCAGGTCGAGGACGCGCGCCCGCAGCCCGTGGTCATCGGCCAGGCGCTTCGCGGCCTGGAGGCTCAGGCGCAGGCCGTTCGCGTAGCTGATCAGGAGCAGGTCGGGGTCACCATCGGTCGTGTCGTAGATCCCCACCTCGCCCGGGAGGAGCACCGCCGGGGGCTTCGGGTAGTCGGTCAGCCAGCCGTTGTCGCCCTCGGCATGGAGGTCCTTTTCGTGATAGAGGGCGATCGGCTCGAGGAAGATGACGACGCGCCCATCCTCGGCCGCCATCGAGATCGCGCCGCGCAGCATCCGCGCCGCGTCGTCGCCGCGCGACGGCGTTGCTAGCACGACGCCGGGGATGTCGCGCAGCGCCCCGACGCTGTTGTCGTTGTGGAAGTGGCCGCCGAAGCCCTTCTGGTACGCCAGCCCCGGCACGCGGATGACCATCGGGTTGCGAAACTGGCCCGAGCTGAAGAACTGGAGCGTGGCCGCCTCGCCGCGCACCTGGTCCAGCGCGTTGTGGAGGTAGGCGAGATACTGGATCTCCGGGATCGGCAGGAGGCCGATGTGGCCGCCGCCCTGGGCGATGCCGAGGATGCTCGTCTCGTCGAGCAGCGTGTCGAAGACGCGCGCCGGGCCGAATCGCTTCTGCAGGCCGTGCGTGACGTTGTACACGCCGCCCTTGCGGCCGATGTCCTGCCCGAAGAGCAGCAGCTCCGGGCGGCGCAGGAGCTCGTCGGCGAGGGTGGCGTTCAGCGAGGCGGCAAGCGTGCGGCTCGTCGGCCCGGTCGCCCGCTCGGGCAGGGTGGCGCCGAACGACTCGGCCCGCTCGCGCTCGGTGGCGAGTGGCGTGCGGGCGTGGATCTTCACGCGCTCGGGGTGCGACGGCGCGAGCGGCGCGATGACCTCCTCGGTCGTCTGCAGCCGTGGCCGGCCGGCAGCCTCCTCGGCGAGGGCCGCGACCCGGCCGCGCGTCTCGCGCACGAGGTCACGGAGCTCGTCGGGCGTCGCCGCACCGAGCTCGACCAACCGTCGGGCATTGCGCAGGACGGGGTCGAGCGCCTCGACGCCCTCGATCTCGGCGAGCGACCGGTACGTCTGCTCCGCGTCGCTCCCGGCATGGCCCCACAGGCGGACGGTTCGCAGGTGGAGGAACGCGGGTTGCCGCCGGCTGCGGACGTGGTCGATGGCCGCGCCGACCGTCGCCCAGATCTCGTCGAGCTCCCCATCGGCGCTGAAGTACTCGAGGTGGGGCAGGCCGCCGAACGTGCTCGCGATCCATCCCTCGGGCGTCGGCACGCTGATGCCGGTGTCGTTGTCCTCGCACACGAGGAGGAGCGGCATCGGCAGCCCCCGGCGCACGGCGTAGCGGGCGGTGTTGATGGCGGCGAGGGCCGTGGCGTGATTCGCGCTCGCATCGCCGAATGAGCAGACGGCGATCGCGTCCGCAGGAAGACCGATGCCGACGCCGATCCGCTTCGCCCGCGCTAGGCTGAAGGCGAGGCCCATGGCCTTCGGCAGGTGGCTCGCGATCGTGCTCGTCTGGGGCGGGATCCACATGTCGCGGCTGCCCCACACCTTGTGCCGCCCCTGCGCGATCGGGTCATCGCTCGATGCCACGATGCCGAGGAGCGTGTCGAAGGTCGGCGTGCCGGCAAGCAGCTGGCGGGCACGCGCCATGAAGAAGCCGCCGGAGCGGTAGTGGAGGAATGCCGGGTCGTCCATGCGCAGGCGCGCGCCGATGACGGCGTTGTTCTCGTGTCCGGCGGAGCTGATCGTGTAGTAGCTGCGCTGCGTCTTCTTCAGCTCGCGAGCGGCGACGTCGACCTGGCGCGACGCGAGCTGATCCTCGAGCAGGCCGAGCGCGGCGGCGGCGGTCAGGTCGGTCGAGGCATGGAGGGGCGCGCGCGGCTCGAGCCGGTGGGCGGCCGGCTCCGCGGTCTCGAGGAAGTGGTCGAGCTGACGCTCGACGACGGCGACGCGATCCCAGGTCATGAGGTGCTTGCGGCTCGGCTCCAGGAAGGGCGAGGGCAAACATGATACCGCCGCCGCCGCGTCGAGCTATCTCCACCGGGGGAAGTCGCCGCCCCCGGTTGACGCGGCAGCGATCCCGGACAGGAGGGCCTGGATGAGCAGCGCGGCGATCGGGGACCAGATGAGCGGGTTGCGAAGCCTGCCGGAGAGCATGGCCGATACCTCGTTCGGCGCTCGGCGCGGACCGGGGCGTCCGCGTGCCGGCGTCATCGTCCATGGGACTCCACGCGTGCTTACCAGCCGCTTACCGCCCGCTTATCGCGCGTTCGCCGGGAGCGTCAGCCGCCGATCGAGATGAGGACGATGCCTAGGACGGCGAGCGCGACCCCCAGCTGTCCGAGGCGCGGCAGCCGCTCGCCGAGCAGGACACGAGCGAGGAGCATCGTGACGACCGGGTAGAGGCCGATGAGCGCCGCGGCCAGGCCGATCGGGAGCTCCTCGCGCGCCACGACGTAGAGCGCGTTTCCTCCGACGTCGAAGATGCCCGCGATGACGATGATCCGGATTGGCAGCCTCGACCGATCGACTCGCCGGCCGAGCACGAAGGCCGCCGCGAGGCCGGCCGACGCGGCGCGGCTGAAGACGAGTGCCCAGAGCGGATCGCCGCCGCGCGCCGCGAGGTCGATGAGGACGTACCACGCGCCGAAGCCGAGCGCGGCGATGCCGGCGAGCCCGAGCGAGCGGCGGCCGACCTCGTCGCGCGACGCGCCGCCGGCCGCGGCCGCAGCCCCGGCGGCGCTCGCGACGCCGAGCAGTTGGAGCGGAGAGACGGTGGCGCCGAGCACGGCGCCGGCGACGAGCGGAATTGCCAGCGAGCCCGCACCGCTGAGCGAGGTCACGAGGCCCATGCTGCCGATCGACATGCCGCGGTAGAGCGCGGCGAGGCCGATGAGCCCGGCGACGCCGGCGGTGAGCGCGACGAGCACCGTGCCGGCGTCGGGCATGGGAGGCTGGATGACGAGGGCGGCGACGAGCAATGCGACGAGCCCGGTCGCGTGCGCGCCGGCGACGACGATCAGGGCACCGGCGCGGCGCGAGGCGACCGCGCCGGCGAAGTCACCGGTGCCGAACGAGAGCGCTCCGAAGACGCCGGCGGCGATGCCCGTCGGTCCCACGTCGAATCCTCGTGCTGTGCGGGGGCTGCGCGGACTCTAGCGCAGGTCGGGCGGCGACCGGCGTAGGCTTGGGCGTGGCCGGCCAGATCCGAGCGCCGGACGAGAGGAGAGCAGCAACCCGTGGCTCCCGCAGCGGCGATTCGGCGCATCCCGGTCGGATGACCGAGCGCCCTGGGCTGCCTGCGCCGCTCCGGCCACTGCCAGGCGGCCCGCTTGCCGCGCCGAGCGTGGAGGCGGCGCAGGCACGCCTGCGCGAGGCCGGCGTCGACCCGCTGACGTGGGGCAACGGCCCGGGCGACGGCTACGCCCCGCACGAGCACGACTTTACGAAGCTGCTCATCTGCGCGGAGGGCTCGATCACGTTCGAGATCGGGGCCGATGCGACGCCCGTCGAGCTCCGCGCCGGTGATGGGTTCGAGCTGCCGCCCGGCACGCGTCACGGCGCGCTCGTCGGCCCTGACGGCTGCACCTGCGTCGAGGGGCACCGGCGCTAGGCGCGCTCCAGCCTCGAGGCCGCCTTCCGGGCATCGGCCTCGAACCGGTTGTCGTGGTACCACCGCTTGCCGCTGCGTTTCGCGCGGAGCGCCTCGGCGATGTAGGCGACCGGGAAGAGGAACCCGAGCCGCCGCCATTGGCGAACGTGCTCGAGCTCATGTTCGAGCTCCGCGGCGGTCAGGGTGCGCCAGGCGAGGATCGTGCCGCCGAGGGTGATCGCCAGCCAGTCCCGCAGGAGCAGCCGGCCGGGAATGCGCAGCCAGGGGACGATGACGAGCCGATGTCGCGTCACTCCGCGTCACCCGGCTCCAGCAGCAGGTCGCGACGGTCGCCCCAGTGCTCGAGGAAGCGGTAGAAGTTCCGCTTGCTGAGCCGATCGCGCTCGGCGTCCGGCAGCGACGCGTAGCCACGGTGCTCGTGACGCTCGAGCGGCAGCGGCGCGGTGCGGATCGCCCTCCAGCCGGCGTCCCGGACGGCGAAGCTCAGGTCCAGGTCGGCGTTGCGGTAGAAGCGAAAGCGCCGATCGAACCCGCCCACCGCGCGCAGCGCCTCACGGCGGATCGCCAGGCAGTAGCCCTCGATCGCGTCGACCTCGCCGGCGGGTGCATCGGTGAACTGGCGCGCGTCGGCACTCGTGACGCCCCATCCGCCGGCGATTCCGGCGCGAGGATCGGCGTCGAAGATGGCCAGGAGGGGCGCGACGAAGTCGCCGGTCGGCTCGAGCGAGGTGTCGAGCAGGACGGTGATCTCGCCCCGTGAGTGACGCAGACCGAGGGTCCGAGCGTCGGCCCAGCCGAGGCGATCCGGGCTCCGCACGACCCGCGGCTCGACCGGCAGGTCGACCGACGCGAGGAGGCCGTCCAGGTCGAAGGCGGCGCCGTTGTCGACGATGACGAGCTCCCACGGCACGGCCGGCGCGTGCGAGGCGAGGCCGCGCAGGAAGCGCCCGAGATCGTCGGGATGATCCTCCGCCGCGACCTGCAGCGACGCGCGCACGGACGCCTCCTCGTCGAGGAGCGAGACGCCGGTCGCGGCGGCCTCCTGGGGCGCCAGGATCGGGCGAGCCGTCGAGGCGCGTGGGCCGTCCTGCACCTCCCAGCCGAGGGCGGCGATCTCGTCGCGCAGCGCATCCGCCCGCGCCCAGTCGCGCGCCTCGCGGGCCGCCGTGCGCTCGACCACGAGGCGCCGGACGTCAGGTGGCGGAGCGTCGGAGGTCATGGCGGAAAGTACTCCTGTGCCTGGCCCGAACGTACCGGGCGGCGCGAGGGCACCGCAACCTTACTATCCGACCACGAGCCGCATCTACCACACCTGCCCGGTGCAGCGGCCATGTGCCCGAGAACACGAGGATCGAGAGCAAGCGATGATGACGAACGAGGTCGGGAAGCTGCTCACGGCGGCGGAGGTCGCCGAGATGCTGCACCTGCACGTGAACACCGTCAAGCGACTTGGCGACCGTGGCGAGCTCCCGTTCTTCCGGGTCTGCAAGCGCGGCGACCGTCGCTTCCGCTACGACGACGTGCTCGACTTCCTGCGCCGCGCGAAGTAAGCCCGAGCCATTCCATGCCTCCGGCTCGCGCCGGGGCTGCCCGCAGGGGCAATGCAGACGACCGCCGAGGTGCCAATTCTCGGCGGTCGTTCGCTGTGCCGCATAATCGCTCCCGATGGCTGACGAACCGGCGCTGCGCCTGGAAGAGGGCAGGCGACTTCTCGATTCCGGCGATCCCGACGCCGCCATGCGCATCCTCGGCTCGCTGACCGGGCATCCCGACCCGGAGCTGTCAGGCGAGGCGTGGCTCCTCATCGGCACGGCGCGCTACCGAACCGACGACGAGCCCGGCGCCCTCGCCGCCTGGCAGGCGGCCGCGCAGTCAGGCGGGACCTCGGCCTGGCTCGGATGGCGCAGCGCGGCCGAGCAGCTCGTCCGCGACGGCGATCTCGAGGCTGCCATCTCGGCGTACCGCGAGGCCGATCGACGCGCCCCGCCCCCCGAGCGCGGGGCGATCGCGAACCGCATCGCCTGGCTCCTCAAGGAGACCGGCCACGACTTCGCCGCGCGCCGCCAGTTCAACCGCGCTCGCGGGGCGTATGCCTCGCACACCGCGTACGTGACGTACGCGATCATCGCCATTTGCGTGGCCCTCTTCGCCGTCGACGCGCTGCTGAGCGGTGGCTCGACGCTCGGAGGCGGGTTCCTCGGCGGCAGCGTCGGGCCCCTCGGCGAGCAGAACCTGATCAACGCCTTCTACGTGGCGCGCGGCGAGTGGTGGCGCATCTTTACGAGCGCGTTCTTCCACCTCGGCCTCATCCACATCGGCTTCAACATGTACGTGCTCTACCTCTACGGGTCGATCGTCGAGCGCATGTACGGGCCGATCGAGTACGCGGCCATCTACCTGCTCTGCGCCGCCGGCGGCAGCGTCCTGACGATCCTCGTCGACCCGACCCAGTTCGCGGCCGGCGCCTCGGGCGCGATCTTCGGCATCATCGGTCTCCTCTTCGCGGTCTCGCGGCGGCACCATGCCGTCCTCGGGCGCGAAGCCCGATCGGTCATGGCCGGGATCGGCTCCTATCTCGTCTTCCTGCTCTTCTTCACGTTCCTCGTGCCCGGCATCAGCTGGACCGGGCACCTCGGCGGCATGATCGTCGGCGCCGCCCTCGGCTTCATGCTCCCGCCGACCGGGGTCGCGACGATGGGCGGCATGTGGCGGTCGCCGAGCGGCGAGCGCCTGACCGGCGCGATGCCTCGGAGCGTCCGGCTCGCCGTCTACGCGGCGGTGGCCGCCGTGCTCTTCGCCGGCACGTACGTCGCTGTCGAACGGATCATCGGATAGCGCGATGCCCCGTGCGGCACGTGTCGTGCGATCCTATCGGGCATGTGCTTCGACACCGATGCCCGACCTCCGCTGCCGCCGATCCGCGGCGGCGCACTCGACGCCCGCGACCTGACGCTCACGAGCCGTGACGGGACGGCCTTCAGAGCGTACGCGGCCCGGGCCGAGCGACCCTCCGGCGCGGGGATCGTCGTCATACCGGACGTGCGCGGCCTGCACCCGTACTACGAGGAGCTGGCCCTGCGTTTCGCCGAGGCCGGCGTGCACGCCGTCGCCGTCGACCTGTACGCGCGCAGCGCGGGTACCGGCAGGCGCGGCGAGGGATTCGAGCACGAGCCGCATGTGGCGCAGATCGATCCGGAGGCCGTCAATGACGACGTGGCGGCCGCGGCGGCCTTCCTGCGCACGCCTGAGGGCGGCGAGCCGGAGCGGCTGTACAGCGTCGGCTTCTGCCTCGGCGGGCGGATCAGCCTGCTCCAGGCCGCGACCGGGCTCGGGCTCGCCGGGGTGATCGGCTTCTATCCGTGGCCGACCGGGCCGCATCGCAGCGGCCTTCCCGCGCCCGCCGACGAGGCGCCGCGCTTCGGGTCTCCGGTCCTCAACCTGTACGGCGGCGCCGATGCCGGCATTCCGGTCGAGGCGCGCGAGGCCTTCGATCGCACCCTCGACGCGGCCGGCGTCGAGCATCGGTCGATCGTCTACCCCGATGCGCCGCACTCGTTCTTCGATCGCAGGGCACACGACTTCGCCGATGCGAGCGCCGATGCCTGGCGCCAGATGCTCGACTTCATGGAGGTGACCGGCGGCCAGGCCGGCGGGTCTCAGGCGGCCGGCGCGGAGTCCCCGGGCAGCGGGTAGACCGGGACCTCGCGCGCCCGCGCGTGGACGATGACCTCGGTCCCGATCTCGAGCGTGGCGCTCGACGAGGTTGCGGCCTCGAGCTCGACGCCCTCCGGGCTGCGCAGGACGTGGTGGACCTCCGACCCGTGGAAGACGCGGCGCACGATGCGCAGGACGCTCTCCGGGCGTGGCGGGCTCGAGAGGCGGGCGACGGGCAGCATGTGGAGCTGTTCGGGGCGCAGGAGCACCTCGGCGCGCACGCCGTCGGCCAGCGTTCCGTTCGCCGCCCGGAAGCGGCCGGCGAGCGTCATCACCTCCCCGTGACGCACCTCGCCCCGCAGGAGGTTCGCCTCGCCGACGAAGCTCGCCACGAAGCGGTTGACCGGTCGCAGGTAGAGCTCGCTCGGCGTCGAGAGCTGCTCGATCCGTCCGGCGCGCATGACCGCGACGCGGTCGCTGATCTCGAGCGCCTCGCCCTGGTCGTGCGTCACGAAGAGGGTCGTCGCGCCGGCGCTGCGGAGGATCTCGCGCACCTCGACGCGCAGCTGGGAGCGGAGCGTGGCGTCGAGGCTGTTGAACGGCTCGTCGAGGAGGATGAGCGCCGGATCGGGCGCCAGCGCCCGGGCGAGGGCGACGCGCTGCTGCTGGCCACCCGATAGCTCGTGGGGCATCCGGTGCTGGAGCCCGGCGAGCCCGACGAGCGCCACGAGCTCGGCGACGCGGGCGGCGCGTGACCGCCGCGGCAGGCCGAACCCGACGTTGCCGGCGACGTCGAGGTGGGGGAAGAGGGCCGACTCCTGGAAGACCATCCCGACCCGACGCTCCTCGGGCGGGAGGTGACGCCGCGGCCCGGTCATGACCCGGCCATCGATCTCGATGCCGCCGGCATCCGGTCGCTCGAAGCCGGCGACGAGCCGCAGCAGGGTCGTCTTGCCGCAGCCGGAGGGGCCGAGGACGCCAAGAAACTCGCCGCGACGAACCTCGAGCGAAACCTCCTCGACGGCGACGACCTCGCCGAAGCGCTTCGTCAGTGACAGCGTGCGCAGGGCGGGGGTCGAATCGGCGTCGGGCGTGTCTGCCATCGGCGCCATTGTGACCGGTGGGCTCCAGGGCATCGCCGTCACCGCTCGCGCTCGAGCCGGAGCACGAACCAGAGCGACGCGGCGGCGACGAGGACCATGAGGAGGGCCGGTGGCGCGGCCCGCGCGAAGAATCCCTCGCTCGTCGCGCTCCAGATGCGCACGGCGAGCGTGTCGAACCCGGTCGGAGCCAGGAGGATCGTCGTCGGCAGCTCCTTCATGGCGGTCAGGAAGACGAGCGCGCCGCCAGCGATCAGTCCCGGGCGGATGATCGGGAGCGTGACCTGGCGCAGCACGGCGCCGGGACGGCGGCCGAGGGTGCGCGCCACCTCCTCGATCCGCGGGCTGACCTGCAGGAGCGAGCCGCGCGTCACTCCGACCGCCTCCGGCACGAAGCGGACGAGGTACGCGACGAGCAGGAGCGGCAGGGTCTGGTAGATGCTCGGAACGTAGCGGGCAGCGACGAAGACGAACGCCAGGCCGATGACGATGCCCGGCAGCGCGAACCCGGCGTACGTCGCGCGCTCGACCGTGGCCCCGATCACGCCCCCGTGGCGGACGGCCAGGACGGCGACCGGGATCGAGGCGAGGACGGCGAGGACCGCGGCCAGGCCCGATGCCAGCACCGAGTTGCCCGCCGCGCCCCAGACGAGGTCGATCGGCTCGCCGGCGCCGATCCCGCGGCCCAGCCAGAAGAGGATCGTCGCGACCGGCACGACGACGGCCAGCCCAACGACCGCGGCGCAGAACGCCGCGGCCGACCAGCGCCAGGCGCCGAGGCGCACGACGGACGCGCGGCGCGTCGCGCCCCCGCCCGACCGGTGGTAGCGGGCGCGGCCGCGCAGGCGCGACTCGGCGATGAGGACGCCCGCGGTGCAGGCCACGAGCATGAGCGCGAGGACGGCGGCCAGCGTCGGGTCGAAGCTGGCGCGGTACTGGACGTAGATGGCGCGCGTGAACGAGTCGAACTGCAGCAGGCTGACGGCCCCGAAGTCCGAGAGCGTGTAGAGCGCGACGAGCAGCGCGCCGCCGGTGATCGCGGGCCGCAGCTGGGGCAGCGTGGCGCCGAGGAACGTGCGCCACGGCCCGCGACCCAGGGAGCGGCTCACTTCCTCGAACGCCGGATCGATCGTGGCCAGGGCACCCCGCACGCTGAGGACGACGTACGGGAAGCTGAACAGGGTCAGGGTGAGGGCCGCGCCGGGGAACCCGTACAGCTCGGGGAGGCGGGCGACGCCGAGCGGCTCGAGCAGTGACTGCAGGGCGCCGCGCGGACCGAAGGCAGCCACGACCGCATAGCCGCCGACGTAGCTCGGGACGACGAGCGGCAGGATGGTAAGGACCGTCCACGCGCGCCGTGCGGGCAGGTCGCTTCGCGAGGTGAGCCAGGCGATCGGCACGCCGACGAGGACCGATGCCGCCGTCACCGTCGCCGCGAGCAGCAGCGTGCGCAGTAGCACCCCGAGCGTCCGCTCGCGCAGGAGGAGCGGGATCGCGTCCTCGCTCGAACCGGCGAGCACGAGCAGGTAGCCGATCGGGAGCAGGCCCAGCAGGGCGATGAGCACCCCCGCGCCCACGAGCCATGCCGGTGGCGCGGCGGGGCGAGCTCCCGATCGGTTTCGCGCCGCGCGCAGCGACGCCATGGTCACCATCGGCTAGAGGATGCCGACCTCCTGCAGCAGCTCAAGCGTGCCCTCGAGATCCGACAGGTCGGACAGGTCGATCTCCGGCGTGCCGATCTCGTCGAGCGGCGGCAGCTTTGCGTCGGGCTCCACGCCCTCGAGGAGCGGGTACTCCTTCGTCTCGGTCGCGAAGTACGCCTGCGCGGCGGGCGAGAGCAGGTACTCGACGAACTCGCGCGCGGCCTCGTCATTCTCGGCGGTCGCCAGGATCCCGGCACCCGCGACGTTGACGAGCGCGCCGGGGTCCCCATCGGTCAGGAAGTGGTTCGCCGCCGGCACGTCTGGATCCTCGGCGAGCCGCTGCATGAGGTAGTAGTGGTTGATGAAGGCCACGTCGACCTCGCCGGCGATGACGGCGTCGAGGGCAGGGTTGTTGCCCTCGTACGGATTCGGATCGTTCGCCTCGATGCCCTCGAGCCAGTCGCGCGCGCGGTCCTCTCCCTCGATGACGCGCAGGGCCGTCACGAAGGCCTGGAACGACCCGTTCGTCGGCGCCCAGCCGATCCGGCCCGACCACTCCGGATCGGTGAAGCCGAAGATCGAGTCGGGCAGGTCGGCCTCGCTCAGCATCTCGGTGTTGTAGACGACGACGCGTGCGCGCCCGCTGACGCCGACCCACTCGCCGGCGGGGGAGCGGAAGCGCGGGTCGACGTGCTCGAGCGTCTCGTGCGGCAGCGTGGCCAGCAGGCCGCGCGCGGCGACCGCCCCCAGCGCTCCGGCGTCCTGTGCGAAGAACACGTCGGCGGGGGAGTTCTCGCCCTCGGTCAGGAGGAGGTTCGCCATCTCGGCGGTGTCGCCGTAGCGCGCCTCGACCTCGATACCGGTGGCCTCGGTGAACTGGTCGAGGAGCGGGCCGACGAGCTCCTCGCTCCGGCCGGAGTAGACGGTCACCGGACCCTGGTCGGAGGGCGTGACACTGGCCGATTGACCGGTCGTCGACCCGGGCGAATCGGCGGCGGGAGCGCATGCGGCCAGGGTGAGCACGGCTCCAAGGACGGGGATCGCGATCCGGGGCAGGCGCAAGGAAAGGAAGCCTCGATGCGGGAATTGGATTGAACGCGGGTTAGGCTAGCCTAACCCCGGAGGTTCGTCAAAGCGAACTACCGACGATCCAGTCGGAATTAACCGGCCGGTCCTGCGCTCACCCGTCGGGCTCCTTCCCACCCATGCCCAGCTCCTCGGCCGTGAGGACGTGATCCGCCCAGTGATCGTGCATCCAGTCGAGGTGCTCCCAGCGCGAGTCGACGATGCGCATCGTGTCCCAGGCCGGCATCTCCTGCTGCTCGATGATCGTCATCTTCGCCGGATCCACCTCGTAGACGTGATCGAAGCGCATGACGACGTCGTCGGTGATGCGCCTCGCCTCGGGCGGCCGCTGTGCGTTCAGCCGAAAGCCGATCATCGGAAGACCTTCTCGTCGAGGCCGTAGGCTCGATCCAGCTCGTACTTGCCCGGGTTCATGATGTTGTTCGGGTCGAGGGCCGCCTTGATCTTCATCATCACGTCGAAGCCGCCACCCATCTCGACCGGCACGAGCTCGGCGTCGCCCTCGCGCGTCGCGCCGTGGCAGGCGGTGATCGAGCCGCCGTGGTCGAGCGCGACCTGGGCGATCTCCCGCTTGCAGGCCACCCAGTCACGCCAGTGCGCGTCGTTCATCTGCTGCTCCCAGATGCCGATGTCGATCTCGGTCAGGTAGTCGCCCCACGGCTTGTAGGCGCCGTTCGTGTAGGCGAACATCCCCCAGTCATCGAGAATGCCCGTCTTCTCGACGTAGCGCGCGGCGATCGCGTGCCACTTCTCCATGACCGCCGGCAGCTGGCTGTAGTTGATCGAGGCGTCCTCGCAGTGCCAGCTCATCGGCACGACTTCGCCGCTGCGCAGCCGGCCGTGGAGCGGCGTGGCGTAGCGGTCGTGGCGGGAGGCCCAGTCACCGGCGCTGATCTCGTCGCCGAGGTACGTGCCGCCCGACTCGCGGCCGATGCGCAGGATCCGTTTCGCGGCTGGCTCGACCTCGTCGCGGGTCCCGTACATCGCGGTCGCCACGACCGCCTTCACGTGGTCGGGGCGCGGGATGTACGCCTCGTCGTCGCGCCGCAGGTAGCGCAGCTTCCACTCGTCGAACAGCACCACCCCACCGAGCGACGCCAGCCCGGACGTGGCGAGTGCGCCGGTCGACTCCCAGGCCGCCGTGTAGGAGGGGTAGTGGAAGAAGGCGGCGAACTCGACCTCCGGACGTGGTACGAGCTCCAGAGTGGCCTCCGTCACGATGCCCAGCGTCCCCTGGTGGCCCATGAACAGGTGCTTGAGCTGGAAGCCGGTGGACGACTTGCGAATCTTCCGCCCACCGCCGTCGCCGACCTCGATGATCTCGCCCGTCGGCAGCACCATCTGGAAGCTGATCACCAGGTCGCGCGTGTGCCCGTACCGGCCGCCGATGAGCGACCAGCCGCTCGTGCCGATGCGGCCGCCGACGAGCGAGCACGGGTAGCTGGCCGGGTCGTCGGGATACATGACGTTGTGCTTCCGCAGCACCTCGTTGAGCTTGAGCATGTTGATGCCCGGGCCGACGGTCACCGTGCGGTCGACCAGGTCGATCTCCTTGACCTGGTTCATGAGCTTGACGTCGACGACGATGCCGCGCTTCAGCGGCAGCGCTCCGTCGTTCAGCCCGGTGCCGCCGGCGCGCGCCACGACCGGGATGCGGTGCCGGTTCGCGAGCTTCACGACCTCGCTGACCTGCTCGGCCGTTCGCGGGAGGACGGCGAGGTCGGGGATGTACTCGGCCCAGCGGTGGACCGGGAAGGGGGAGGGCACCCGGGTCCGGTTGTAACGCGCCGGCTTCGAGGTCAGCACGCCCTCGGGGCCGAGGATGGCGATCAGCTCGTCGACGACCGCGTTGGAGACGGCCGAGACGGTCACGCCGATACCTCCTGCTGTGGTCCCGCCGCCCCGTGGATGCCGCGTGGGTCCAGGCCCGCCGACTCGGCGACGAGCTCGAGCAGGTCGCGCACCTCCAGCCCCTGCTCGTCGCCGGCGGCGGACAGGGGCCGCTCGGACCAGACGCAGGCCGACACGAGGGTGTCAACCTCGAGCTCCATCGCCTTCGCGACGCGCCGCCGGCTGATCTCGGCGGTGATCTCCGGCTTCTCGATGCCGAGGCCGGCGCCCGCCCCGGAGCAGTACGACCACTGGGTGACATGGTCGACGTCCTTGAAGGTCAGGCCGGGGATCGCGCGCAGGATCTCGCGCGGCGACTCGTAGATCCCCTTCCGCTTGTTGAGGCGGCAGGGGTCGTGGTAGGTCACCACGCGGTCGATCGGCCGCGTGAGCTGGATCTTCCCGTCGCGGATCAGCTCGGCGAGCAGCTCGGTGATGTAGACGATCTCGAAGTCGTACGAGTCGCCGAAGTACTCGGGGTAGTCCTCGGTGAAGCTGATGTTGTCGTGCGGGTCGATGGCGATGATCCGTTTCGCTCCCGCGGCCCGCCAATCGGCCACGTTGTGCTCGGCGAGCTGTCGAGACACGTCCGTGTAGCCCATCTCCGCGGCCGGTCCGCCGCAGCACCACTGCTCGCGCATCAGGCCGAACTCGACGCCGGCCGCCTTCAGGACCTGCGCCGTCGAGCGGGCGACGCTCGTCCGGTAGAAGGCCGCCTCGCAGTCGACGAACAGGATCGTCTCGCCGCCGATCGGGAGATCGAGACCCTCGGCCCACTTCGCCACGTTCTCCTGGGAGACGGGCACCTCGATGACCGGCTCGTTCTTGCGGTCGATCGTCGCCTCGACCCAGCGCTTCCAGTTCGGCTGCTCGATGCCGGACTGCACGGCCAGCGCCCGCATCGCCTTGACGACCTTCACCGTCTGCGTTCGATGCCGGTAGAAGTCGCCGGTGAACAGGGTGTTCGGGCAGCGCAGCTCGCAGGCGCCGCACTGCGTGCAATGGACGTAGTCGTCGGCCACGTCGGCGACGTCCAGGTTGCCCTGCTCCATCGCCACGATGTTGGCGTGGAAGGCGGTCGGGGTGTGCTGCTCGTTGCGGGTGACCTGCATGACCGGGCAGACCTCCCTGCAGAACTTGTGACCCGAGCTGAAGCAGCCGTAGGCGGCGTCGCGCCACTGCTCGACGAATGCGTCCTGGAGCTGGCCGTCGGACATCGGGTCATACGGGGGAGCGGTCATGCGCGCGGCACCTCGTGGGATCGGTGATGAGGGCGGCGCCGGGGCGCCGCCCTCGCATCGGTCGGTCGGTCGATCAGGCCGGAGCCGCCTCGCGCTCGAGGGCGGGCAGGACCCGGTCGCGGATCAGGCGCAGCTGCGCGTGGGTGTCAATTGCGTTGTCGATGTCGATGCCGGTGAACGCCTTGACCAGGTATGGGTCAACCAGCGCGCCGATGACGTGGTTCACGCCGGTGGAGATGATGTCGCGCTGGAGCCGCTCGCTGACCTCCTCGGGGGTGCCGGCCACGGAGAACTTCTCCCCGAGCTCCGGTGTCGTGAGCTCGAGTGCCTTCGGGACGTCGCCGGCCGCGAAGGCATCGAAAATGGGCTTGAGGTCGGCGCCCGAGACGCCGTGCCGGTTGAGCTGTTGCTCGGGCATGGCGGACAGGTAGAAGGCGGCCATGATGCGTGCCGTCTCCCTGGCGGCGGCCCCGTCCTCCATGACGGCCATGACCAGCCAGGCGCCGATGTCCAGGTCCTCGAAATTGCGCCCGGCCTTCTCGGCGCCCCTGCGCGCGTGGTCGACCATGTACTCGTACGTCTCTCGCGACGTGCCGATCGCCTGGTGGACGCCGTCGAAGAGCTCGCCGCCGACCTCGAACGATCGTGGCCCGCCCATGGCGCCCAGCTTGATCGGCAGCTTCTCCTGGACCGGGCGCGCCAGCGTCCAGAGGCCGGTGTGGTTGAAGAACTCGCCGGAGTGGGTGACGGCGCCGGTGTCGAGGAAGGTACGCATCACCTCGCGCGCCTCGATGACGCGAGACAGCGGCTTCATGCCGGTCGTATCGATGCCGTGCTGCGGGAGCATCGAGATGTTGCCGAAGCTGACGACGAGTTCGGCACGCCCGTTCGTCAGCTGGTCGAGGGTGGCCGCCATCTGGGCCACGTGGGCCGGATCGCGGAGGATGACGTGCGTGACGTTCGGCCCGAGCCGGATCTGGGTCGTCTTGTCCGCCGCCGCGGCGAACAGGAGCCACATGTCCTTCCACCACGTCTCGTCCACCGAGTACGCCGCGTAGAAGCCGCACTCGTCCGCGGTCTTGATGATCTCGATCGACTCTTCGACCGGATACGCCGGGACATGGCAGTAGCTGAACTTCACCATCGTGCGCCTCCTGAAGGAAACTCGGAACCCCCACGACGTGGCCAGGGCCTACCTCTGCGCACATATTGCCACCGCAGTCAACGGCCTCGGACTTCCCCGGCTGTCTTCCTCGGACCGATGCGACGCCCGTAGAGCTGCCAGGCCTCGTCGATCCCCCGTGTGCCGCCCGGAGGGCGCATCGGTCTAGAATCAACCTTCCCGCCCGCCTCCACGGAGTACCGATGATCGACTTCTCGTTGACCGATGCGCAGCGCGAGGTGCAGCGCACGGCGCGCGCCTTCGCGGAGCGCGAGATCCTCCCTCGCGTCCAGGAGCTGGATGCTACGGCGACCTACGACCGCTCGATCTACGAGAAGATGGGCGCTGCCGGTCTCCTCGGGCTGCCGATCCCCGAGCAGTACGGTGGCGCCGGCATGGACTACATCGCCTTCGCGCTGTTGTGCGAGGAGATGGAGCGCGCCGACACGGCGTTCCGGGTCATCCTCTCGGTCCACACCGGGCTGAACTCGCTCACCCTCCTGCAGTGGGGAACCGAGGAGCAGAAGCAGCGGTACCTCGTCCCGCAGGCGCGTGGTGAGAAGCTCGCGACGTTCGGCCTCACCGAGCCGGGCGTCGGCTCCGACGCAGCCAACCTTGTCACGACCGCGCGTCGCGACGGCGATCGGTACATCCTCAACGGCAGCAAGATCTGGATCAGCCTCGGCGACACGGCCGATCACGTTCTCGTCTTCGCGAACGTCGATCGGACGAAGGGGCACAGGGGGATCACCGCCTTTATCGTCGAGCGCTCGTTCCCCGGGTTCAGCAGCGAGTCGCTGCACGGAAAGCTCGGCGTGCGCGCCGGGAACACGGGCATCCTCACCTTCAGCGACTGCGAGGTGCCCGCGGCGAATCGCGTCGGCGAGGAGGGCGAGGGCTTCACGATCGCGATGAGCGCCATCGACCAGGGGCGCTACACGGTGGCGGCGGGCAGCGTCGGGCTGGCCCAGGCGTGCCTCGACGCATCGGTCAAGTACGCGCACGAGCGCCAGGCGTTCGGCTCCGAGATCGGGCAGCACCAGCTCGTGAAGCAGATGATCGCGAAGATGCATGCCGGGATCGAGGCCGGCCGGCTGCTCGTCTGGAAGGCCGGCTGGAAGAAGAACCGTGGCGAGCGGAACACGCGCGAGACAGGCCTCGCGAAATGGTTCTGCACCGATCACGCCGTGGCCTCGGCGCTCGACGCGATCCAGGTCCATGGCGCCTACGGCTACTCGAACGAGTACCCGGTCGAGCGCTACCTGCGCAATAGTAAGGGCTCGGTCATCTACGAGGGCACGAGCCAGATCCACACGCTCATGCAGGCCGACTACCTGCTCGGCTACCGGCGGGACAAGCCGCTGCGCATGCCGCAGCCGGCGTACGAGGGCGAGATGTAGCTACTCCCCGGCCGGGCGCAGGAGCAGCCGCTCGACGGTTGCCGCGACGATCGCGTCGTGCGACCACGCGATCGGGACGCCCTCGCCGCGCTCCCAGAGGGCGAGCAGGTCGGCGTACCGCGGCGAGAGGGGATTGCCCGACTGCCCGCCGGCGAGCACGTAGCGGCTCCGCTCCACGTCGCCGAGGTCGATGACGGTCCGCTGGTTCGCGATCGCCGCGGGATTGGCGGTCGGATCGAGCGGCCTGACGCCCGCCTGGGCCACCGTGTTCGCGTCGCCACCGAGCGGGTACGGCCCCAGGTTGAAGAGCCGGTCGAACGGCGCTCGCCCGCCGAGGGGATGGAGCAGCCGGAGGGGCCTGAGCCTGCCCCACGCCCAGCCGGTTGGATCGGCGCCGGCCGCCGCCCGTAGCGTCTCGACGGCCGAGCCCAGGGCGGCGCCGATCTCCGCGGCATGGTCGCCGGCGCGCAGTGTCGCGACCAGCTGGCTCAGCGATCGGGCCCCGAACGAGGTTCGTGGCGTCGCCTCGCCGGACCCGGCCCCGAGGGACCAGCGCCACGACGTCGGCGCGCCGCGCCGGGCCAGCGCGTTCGCCAGCTCGGCGACGAACAGCTCGTAGACGGATGCGGCCGCCGAGCCGGCCGCGACGAGGCCGTCCCACGCCTCGAGCAGCTCGCGCGCCGTTCGAGCGCGGTCGTCGGCGACCGGTGCCGCGAGGACGATCTCGCGCAGGTCGCGCCACGGGACCGAGCGCACGTCCGTCTGCAGCTCCGCCGACGTCGCGACGTCCCAGTCGTCGCGGGCGGCCAGCGCCTCCACGAGGCGCGCGGCGCGGTAGCCGTCGAGCCAGTCGACGCCGAGGAACGGTGCCGCCTCGGTGTCGGCGCGCGGGGCGTTGTTCGCGCTGACGACGAAGCCGGCGTCCGGATCCACGCACCACGGCAGGTCGTCGAAGGGCAGGTGATCGGTCTCCCATCCCGCCGACCAGGCGGGCGTCGGGAGTGTGCCGTTGCCCGTGCGCCGGCGCGGCAGCGTGCCGACGAGCTGCCAGCCGATCTGCCCGCCGGCGCTGGCAACGACGACGTTCAGGGCCGGACCCGGCCAGGCACGAAAGCCATCGCGGACGTCGCCGATCTCGCGGGCGTGGTGGATGCCGAAGAAGCCGCGGACGGGCGCCGGCTCGAGCCAGGTGGCTCGCAGCGAGAGCGCAGCCGAGATGCCGTCGAGGAGCGGCGTGATGACCGGGCCGCGTGCCGTGACGAGCACCTCCTCGACGACCGGCTCGCCACCCCGGACCGCGATCTCCTCGCGGATGCGCTCCACGGGCTCGGGGCCGTCGGGCCCCCGTGCCATCCCGGAATCGGGATCGATCTCCTCCCAGAACAGGTCGGCGGCGTCGCTGCAGCCTGCGGTGATCCCCCAGGCGAGATGACCGTTGTGCCCGGTCGGGAAGGCCGGTCCACCGATGAACGAGGCGCCGCCGACCGCCCAATCGGGTGTTTTCAGGTGAGCGAGGTACCAGGGCCCAGGCACGGACGGCGCGAGGTGCGGGTCGTTGGCCAGGATCGGCGCGCCGCGGGCGGTGCGAGACCCGGCCACGGCCCACGCGTTCGACGCCCCACCGCCGCCGACGAGCTCGCGCAGCAGGTCGAGGTCCGCGGCCAGCCGCCCGATCGCGGGCCCCGCCGCGGCGCCGACGGGCGTGACCGCCGGCAGCCACGCGCCGTACGTCGGGTCGACGGCGCGGAGCGCGTCCGGCCCGTCGGCGAGGAGGATCTGGAGGCGCGCGAGCTCCGTGTCCCAGTTGCCGGCCAGCACGAGCGACTGGAGGCCCCGGAAGGCGAGCACGTCGTGCGCCGTCCACGCCGAGCGCGAAGCGCGCAGCAGGGCGAGCTCGTGTGGCCGCGGCGTGGCGTCTGCCGCGGCGTTGACGCCAGCGACGTACGCGGTGATGCCGCCCCTCACGTCCGGATCGAGGAGCGGCAGCTGTGCGATCGCCAGGCGTTGGAGCCCCAGCGTGCGGGACAGGCGGTCGATCGGTACGGCGCCGGGACCCACCAGCTCCGAGAGCGTTCCGCGCCCGGCGCGCACGAGGAGCTCGAGCTGACAGCCGCGGTCCTGGCCGTGGCAGAAGCCGAGCGCGTACCAGGCGTCGGCGTCGGTCACCGCGTCGATGTGCGGGATGCCCCAGCGGTCGCGGCTGATGAGCACCTGCGCGCTCAATCCGGACACGCGGATGACGCCGCGCGTCCGCGGCAGTCGCCGGCCGAGGACGCGGAGGAGCCAGCGCAGGCCGGGGCGGGAGGGCATCGGCGGCATGATGCCACCGTATACTCGGCCGCGTGAGTCGCACCTTCGAGCTGATGGCCGGCCTGCTGCTGCTCGTCGTCGGCGTCGTCGTCCTCGCGAGCGAGCCGCTGCTCGGCTTCGTCCGCGGCCTCGGGGTCGGCGACGAGGTTCTGCGCTGGTGGCCGCTGCTCATCATGGGCCTCTCGCTCTTCTTCCTCGTCCCGGCGCTGCTCGGCGGGCCGAACCGACGCCTCCGCGCGGGGATGGTCATCCCCGGCGCCATCCTCGCCGGGATGGGCGCGGCGCTGCTCTACACGAGCCTCACCGACCGCTGGGGCGCGTGGGCCTACCTGTGGAGCGTCCTGCCGTTCAGCTTCGGGCTCGGCATGTACGCCGCAGGGTGGATCGCCGACGCACCGGCCTTCAAGTGGATCGGCTCCGCGATCGCCGCCGGCGGCGTCATCGCCTACCTCGTCTTCGCCACCGCCTTCGGCGGCGAGGCATTCCGGCTCATCGCCGCGATCGGCATCCTCGCCCTCGGCCTCGCGCTCACGATCGGCGGCCTGGCCGAGCGGCTGAGCCGCAAGTCAGCGACCTAGGTGCTTTTCGAACCAGGCCAGCGTGCGCTCGAGACGGTCGATCCGGCGGTCCGGCCGGCCGTAGCTCTTCATCTCGTGGTGCTCGTCCGGGTACAGGATGTACTCGACCTCGCGGCCCAGGACCTTGAGCGCGGTGAAGAGCTGCTCGTTATCGGCCGGCGGGCAGATGCGATCCTCCTCGGCCTGGAGCATCAGCAGCGGCGTGGTGACGTGCCGCGCATTGCGCAGCGGCGAGGAGCTCCACAGCTGTTGCATCCCCTCGTCCGAGAGGGGTTCGCCCAGCCCGGCACGCCGGTTGTAGTGCACCCCGAAGTAGGAGTTGGCCCAGGCGCTGGCCTGGTTGGCCACGCCGTTCTCGGACGCGGCCGCGGCGAAGCGATCGTCAACTCCGATCAGCCACTGCGTGAGGAAGCCACCGTAGGAGAGGCCCATGACCACGAGCCGCCTGCGGTCCGCCAGGCCGCGCTCAACCAGCGCGTCGACCGCGGCGAGGGCGTCGGCGGCGTCGACGCTGCCCCAGGAGGCTGAGAGCGCCTGCACCCAGGGCCCGCCGAAGGTCGTCGACCCCCGGATGTTCGGCATCAGCACGCGGTAGCCGGCGGCGCACATCGCCATGGCGTCGAGCGTGCCGCCTGGCGCCCACGCGCCGGTCGGGCCGCCGTGGACGTGGAGGACGGTCGGCAGGCGACGGCGTCCCGCGTCGGGCGGTGACGCGAGCCAGGCGTGGATCGGTCCGCCAGGACCCTCCAGCTCCAGCTCGTCCAGGCTCACGGCCGGGAAGCGCCTCTGCCATGCGGAACCCTCGCGCGTGATCTGGCGCAGGCGGCCATTGTCCTCGACTGCAAAGGCCTCGCTCGAGGATCCGTTCATCGCCGCGCTGACGACGACGTGTCCCGCGGCCGCCTCGATGCCCGCCGCCGCGATGCGCAGCGCCGGATCCACGAGGGGCGCCGCGTCACCATCCAGGCTGAGCCGGTGTGGGATGTTGCGCCCGCGGTCGCCGACGATCACCGCCAGCGTGCCATTGTCCAGCCACGCTGGTCCCGGTGCCTCCTCCGCCAGCAGCAGGTCGCACCACGCCCACTCACCGATGGGTCGGTCGAGCGACCCGGTCAGGTTGCGCGGCGTCCCGGACGGGAGGCGCATAACCCAGGCCGCCGGCGGCACCTCGTCCGGTGGGTCCTCCACGTCGGTGCCGACGAAGGCCAGGTGCCGCCCGTCGGGCGAGAACGCCGGCCAATCCGCGTCGCCGGCGAGGCTCACCAGTTCGCGGATGCGCGGCCGAGCTGCTCGGGTGCCAATCGACCACAGCTGGAGTCGGGGGTAGATGGTGGAATCGGTCCCGCGATCGGCGGTAAACGCGATGCGGCTGCCGTCAGGTGACCAGGCGGGATGCAGGACGTCGAAGTCGCCACTGGTGAGCTGGCGCGGCCTGGCTCCCGGGCGGGGCGCCACCAGCCACAGGTGCGCGCGGCGTACGACGTGGCCGGACTCGTCATCGCGGAAGTCGAGGCGGGTGATGCGGCGCGCGGTCGGCGTCCGGCCCTTGCGCTCCTCGCCGATGACGAAGCGATGGTCGCCGGCCTGCGCCACGAGCGCCAACTGCCGGCCGTCCGGGCTCCAGTGCACGCCCGCGACCCCGTGCTTGAGGCTCGTCAGCTGCCAGGCCTCGCCGCCGTCGAGCGGCAGGACCCAGACCTGGCCGACAGCCTCGGGGTCGCCGACCGGCGAGCGCACGAAGGCCAGCTGACGGCCGTCGGGCGATGGCGCCGGCGTGCCGTCCCGCACTCGACCGCGGGTCAACTGGCGTGCGCGGCCGCCGTCGAATGGGCGGCTCCACAGGTGCGAGACGTCGTCATTGCCGCGGACGCGGCGGAGGGCGTACACGATGGTCGTGCCGTCGGCCGACAGCCGGAACGAGGTGAGCGCCACCTGGGCGCGGATGAGGGCTCGGGGCGTGGCATCGGTCATGCGCCGGAGTATATGCACCGACTCTCCAGACGCCTGCCCGGTCGTCTTCGCACGGTGTCCCACCGTCGACCCGCCGCTCTTCGCGGTGGGGGTCGATCACCAGGCTGCCTGTCTCTTGGTGCTACCTCGCCCGGGTGAGCATGTCGGTGGCGAGGACCG
Organism: Binatia bacterium; assembly: GCA_035512895.1. GTDB lineage: Bacteria > Chloroflexota > Limnocylindria > QHBO01 > QHBO01 > JACDBZ01. The sequence continues at coordinate 36,178 of DATKDB010000123.1, forward strand.
CGATGGTGACCCCGGTCAACAACGCCGGTACGAAGCGCACCAGGCGTGAGCGCAGGGCCGCCACGACTGCCGCGATGACCGAGGCCGCGGCCGCGCCGGCCAGCCCGGCCATCGCCGCCGCGAACGCGTGGGCCAGGGTCGGCGAGGCAACGCCGAGCTGACGCTCCCCGGCCGTGACGACGCCGAGGATGATGACGGCGAGCATGCCGAAGAGGCCGGCGCCGAGGGTCGCGGTCCAGGCGCGAGCGACGGTCAGCTGCGTCGCGCCCGTCGCGGCGGCGCCGCACGCCAAAGATGCCGCCACGAGATACGTCGCCGGCAGGGCCTCAGCCCCGGCCGCGGGTGGGGCGACGACGAACCAGGCGAGGGCCGCCAGCGGCCCGGCGAGCATGCCGAGCGCGGCGACCCAGGTGAGCGGGCGCGTCCAGTCCTCCGGATCCTCGGGCGGGACGACGTCGCCCAGCCGGACGCTGATCGGGACGAGGTCGTCGCCGGTCACGCGGCCGCGGGGGCCTCGGCCGCGGCCGGGACCGTGGCGAGGCGCAGGCCGAGGACGCGGGCGCCGAGCTCGCGGATCATCCATCCCGCCTGCGAGGCGAGCGCCGGGTCGTCGGCGTCGAGGGCGATGGCCGCGAGCGCGTCGAGCTCCAGGATCGCTCGCGGCGTCTGCAGGTCATCGTCCATCGCGGCGAGGAAGCGCTCGCGGTGGACGGCGACGGGTCGGAGCAGGGCCGCGCTGTCGGCGAGCGCCGGCTCGGCGGGCGCGAGCCGCTCGGCCCGAGCGCAGGCGTCGCGCAGGCGGGCGGCGGCATTGGCCGACGCGCGCAGGGCCTCCTCGGTGAAGTGGACGTTCGATCGGTAGTGGTGCGAGACGATGTAGTGCCGGATCGCATCCCCGGACCAGCTCGTCAGCAGGTCGCGCACGAGGACGAGGTTGCCGAGCGACTTGCTCATCTTGTCGCTCTCGTGGCTGAGCATCCCGGCGTGCGTCCACCACTCGACGAAGGGCCGATCGCCGGTCGCGCCCTCCGACTGCGCGCGCTCGGACTCGTGATGCGGGAAGACGAGGTCGGCGCCGCCGCCGTGGATCTCGAAGCGCGTCCCGAGGTACGCCATCGACATGGCCGAGCACTCGATGTGCCAGCCCGGGCGGCCCGGTCCCCATGGCGACTCCCACGCAGGCTCGTCGGCCGCGGAGGCCTGCCAGAGCACGAAGTCGAGCGGGTCGCGCTTGCCCGGCATGTCGGGCACGTTGCCGCGCTCGTTCGCGATCGGCAGCATCTCGTCACGGGCGAGGTGCGAGAGCTGACCGTAGCCCGGATCGGCGGCGATGCTGAAGTACACGTTGCCCTCGGCCGCGTACGCCAGCCCGCTCGCCTCGAGCCGCTCGATGAGGGCGAGGACCTGCGGGATGTGCTGCGTGGCCCGCGGGTAGTGATCCGGCGGGAGCCAGTTCAGCGCGGACATCTCGGTCAGGAACGTCGTGACCCATCGGTTGCCGAGCGCCAGGTAGTCCTCGCCGGTCTCGCGCGCGCGGCGCAGCATGTCATCGTCGACATCGGTCAGGTTCTGCACGTACACGACGTCATGGCCGAGGTACTCCAGGTACCGATGAAGCACGTCGAAGCTCACGTACGTGAACGCGTGGCCGAGATGCCCGGTGTCGTACGGCGTGACGCCGCAGACGTACAGGCCGATCCGGTCGCGGCCGGGGATCGGCTCGAACGGATGCAGCCCGCGGCGGCGGGCATCGTGCAGGCGCAGGGTCACGCTGCGGATTCTAAAGCGGCCTTCGATTCCACGCGGATGGCTGGACGGGCGGTGGCTAGAATCGGGTCACGGCAAGCGCCCGTCGCTGGCCGATGCACATACGGGAGCCCGAGCCAAATGGAAGTCCTGCGATGGCTGTTGTTCTTCGCGATCGCCATGTTCCTGGTCGTCGCGGCCATCTTCTTCGTCGCGGGCCGGCCGCTGCCGCTGCCGCGCTTCTAGCGCGTCACCACAGTTCCGGCTTCGTGCTCATCAGCAGGCCGATCACACCGATCACGCCCGCCATCGCGTACGCGACGTAGCGCTGCTGCCGCGCCCGGTGGCGCCAGGTGGCATCGTCGGTTCCCGAGCGGCTCAGCCCGACGAGCCGGCGCAGGTTCGGCCGGCTGATCACGGCGGCGACGACGAGGTTGACCGCGTAGAGCGTCAGTGCCACGAGCAGCCACGGTTGGGCGAGGAGCTCCGGCCCCAGGATGACGAGCATCGCGGAGCCGGTGAGCGCGAGCCCCGCGGCGATGACGAGCGTGCCGGTCCCCTGCATCGCCATGAGCGCCCGCGTCGGCGCACCGGGCTCGCCGACGGTCCGACGCAGGAAGAAGGGCAGCAGCATGCTCGGCAGCAGGAGCGCGACGGCGAGCGCGATGTGGACGACGAGGAGGATCGGGAACCAGCTCATGCTGGCCGATCCTACCGGCTACCGGCCCTTCGTGAACGCGGTGTGGACGCCCATTCGGCGCAGCGCGGTCGGGATGTTGACCGCCCAGCCGACGCCCAGCGGCCGGTCGGTGAACAACTTCGGCGAGCGTGGATTCCAGTACGCCTGCCGCAGGGACTCGATCGTGGGCATGCGGAAGTCGTAGGGCACGACGCCGAGCAGCCTGCCATGCCACGTGCGCTCCTCGGGTGGCTTGCGCAGCTCGACGTATACGGCACCCGCCACGGCGCCGATCATCGCCGCCTTGATGAGCCAGATGAGGTCGCCGAGCTCGCTGCGGGCCGTGTCGGCGCGCTGCGCAAGGTTGTCGCGTACGTTGTCGATCATGGGTCCTCCTTGGACGGGCCTGCATCGCAAGCGGTGTGCCGCGTGGCATGATGCCGGCGCCGATGCACAGGTCACCGTATCTCAGTCTGCTCAGGCGCAACCCGGACTTCGCCCGCCTCTATGGTGCCCAGTTGGCGAGCTTCGCGGGAGACTGGTTCGCCACGGTCGCGCTGCTCGGGATGGCGCTCCAGATGACCGGCTCGGCGGCGCTCGCCTCCCTCGTGCTCGCGCTGCAGACCGGCGGCTTCGCGGCCGCCTCACCCCTCGCCGGCATGGTCGCCGATCGGGTCGACCGCCGCCGCCTGCTCGTTGCCGTCGACCTGGCGCGCGTCCCCGTCGCCCTCGCCTTTCTCCTGGCCCGCGATCCGGGGACGCTGTGGATCGCCTTCGGCGCCGTCCTGCTGCTGGCGGTCGGGGCGGCGTTCTTCGAGCCGACCTCGTCCGCGTCGCTGCCGAACCTCGTGGCGGCGGATGACCTGCCGGTCGCGAACGTGCTCATCGGGTCCGCCTGGGGGACGATGCTCGCGCTCGGCGCCGCGCTCGGTGGCCTCGTGGCGGTCACCCTCGGCCGCGATGCCGCCTTCGTCATCAACGCGCTCAGCTTCGTGCTCTCCGCCGTGCTCATCCTCGGCATCCGGCGCCCGCTCCAGCTCGCGCGCGTGCCGGGACCGTCGGCCCCGGCACGGCTGAACGACTCGATCAGCACCGCGGTCCGCTTCGCCCGCGGGCGCCGGACCGTTGCCTCGTTCCTGCTCACGAAGACGTCGTTCGGCATCGGCACCGGCCTCGTGGCGCTGCTCGCGGTGTTCGGCCGCAACGTCTTCGGGGCGGGTGATGCCGGGATCGGCATCCTCTTCGCCGCCCGCGGTCTCGGCGCGCTCGTCGGCCCGTTTATCGCCCGCTCGGTCATGGGAACCGAGGACCGGGACCTGATCCGCGGCATCGGCTGGTCGTTCGTGGCGTTGGCCGTCGCGTACGCCCTCTTCCCGCTGTCGCCGGGGATCGCGGTCGCGGCGGTCCTCGTCTTCATCGCGCACTGTGGCGGCGGGGCGCAGTGGATGCTCTCGACTTTCGGGCTGCAGCGCGCGACGCCCGACGCGATCCGGGGCCGCATGTTCAGCGTCGACTACGGGCTCGTGACGCTGGCCATCGCGCTCTCGACGCTCCTGGCGGGCCTGCTGGCCGACCTGTTTCCACCACGGGTGGCGGTGTGGACGATGGTGGCGCTCGTCGCCGCCGCGGGCACCGCCTGGTTCTGGTTCTCGAGACCCGCGCTGGCGACAGGCCCGGAGGACCGATGACCTCGCGCGTTCTGCCCTTCCTCGACGCCGATGCGATCCGCGCCGCCGTGCCGATCGCGGACCTGCTCGACGCCGTGGAGTCGGCGTATCGCGACGTCGCCACGGGACGCGACCGCTCGCCGATACGGACCCGCGTGGCACTGGACGGCGGCGACCTGCTGCTCATGCCGGGCGTGCGGGAAGGTGGGTCGGGAGCGAGCGTCAAGCTCGTCACGGTCATCCCCGAGAACGCGGGCCGCGGGCTGCCGACGGTGCAGGCGCTCGTCGTGTGGTTCGACGCCCGAACCGGGCGGCCGCTCGCGCTCATCGAGGGCGAGACGCTCACCGCGATGCGGACCGGCGCGGCATCCGGCGTGGCCACGCGCCTGCTCGCGCGCTCCGACGCCGCGACGCTCGCCGTCATCGGTGCCGGAGCGCAGGCCGAGTGGCAGGTTCGCGCCGTGCTCGCGGCGCGACGCATCGAGCGGGTGCTCGTGTATGCCCGCTCCGAGGCAAGCCGCGAGGCGTTCGCGCGGCGCATGGCCGAGGCGACCGGGGTCGAGACGGTCGCCGTTGGCTCGGCCGAGGCCGCCGTCCGCGAGGCGGACGTGCTGTGCTGCGCGACGACCGCCGTCGAGCCGGTCTTCGACGCGGCCTGGCTGCGCCCCGGCGCGCACGTCAACGGCATCGGCGCCTTCCGGCTCGGCATGGTCGAGCTGCCGGCGGAGCTCTTCGCGCGGGCGGCCGTCGTGGCGGTCGATGCGCGAAGCGCCGCGATGGCCGAGGCCGGGGACCTCGTGGCGGCGATCGCGGCCGGCTCAGTGTCGGAAGCGGACCTCGTGGAGATCGGGAGCGTCGAGCGCGCCTGGGCCGGGCAGCGTGACTCCGAGGCGATCACCGTCTTCAAGTCTGTCGGCCTCGCCATCCAGGACGTCGCCGCGGCCGAGCTCATCGCCGCCCGCCTGCTCGGAGACGAGCCAGCCGAGGAGTGACGAGCGCTCCACGAGGCTGGCGAGAAGGGTTCGCACGACGGCCTGCACGATCGCTCGCCGCATCGGGACGCGATCGGCAATTGGGTCGGTGCCGACCGCCCGCAGCGCGTCGGCGTCAGCCCGGCGCTCGAACGCGACGACCCGGTGGGCGTCCGGGAGCGCCGCCGGCATCGGCCGCTCCGGCGCGAGGGCGGCGACGATCTCGACCACGCCGGCAGGCCGGGCGGCGCTCACGATGATCGGCTCCGGCTGCGGCGGCGGGGGAGGCGGTGGCGCCGCGAGGCCGGCCTGCCCACCGCCCGGCATCGCCGGCGGCGGCGGAAGGGGCGTCGGGGTGGGCGTCGCCACGGGGATCCCGCTCTGCGGTGGTGACGGCGGCGGCGAGGGAGCCACGCTCGCGACGGGCGTCGGCGCGGGGGTGGGAGCCGGGGTCGGCGCGGGGGTCGGTGCCGGCGGGGCCGCCGGCGGTGGCGCCGCGCTGACGACGACGCCGGGATAGTAGATCGCCATGATCTCCGCCGCGCTCCTGCCGTCGAGCCCGCAGGCCTGGGTGCCCCACTGGAACATCTGCCAGCCGTTCGCTCGAGCGCCGCAGCTCTCGTGCACCTGGCCGGCGTTGTAGTACGTGGCGAAGAGCCGCCCGTTGCGGTGGGCGAGCGTGGCCCACGTGGCGTCGACGGCGGCGGCCATGCTCGCATACGTCGGCCGGGACGGGTCGTAGTGCTGGTCGCGGGTCGAGTCGAAGACGTCGAAGCACTGCCCCGCGGCGTTCATGTAGCCGCGCCAGTGGAGCACCTGGTACCAGGCGTAGTTCTTCACCGCCAGCGCGCCGGACCGCAGCGACTCAGTCGTCCACGAGCTGATCCACTCGCGCGAGAGGACGTTCTTCACGTACGTCCGGAAGTCGACGGTCTCGACCGCGCCGGTCGCCGTGCGGAAGACGCGGATGGCCGGGGGCGGCGCCGTCTCCGATGCGTACGTGCCGCACTCGCCCGCGGCCGATGCCGGTGGTGGCGCGGCGGGCGACGCGAGGATGGCGAGCAGGGTGATCGCGGCGAGCACTCCCGCCGCGGAATTTCGTCGGTGCATTGGGGCGGCACCGTACCGGGCACCCGACCTCACCGCAGCCCACCGAAAGTACCGTCAGGGTCTCAGTCCGCCCACCGGTGGATCCGCTCGCGGACCGTGTCGAAGCCGAGCTCCTCGCACAGGGCCAGGAACGTCTCACGCGGCACGCCGGTCCACTCGAGGTCGTCGAGCACCCGGGTCGCCGTGATGTCCGAGTCGCGGTTCAGCGTCGCGAGCGTCCGGTACAGCACGGCCGACGCGCGCTGCTCGTCGAGCGTGGCGGCCAGCCGGGTCGCGTTCCGGACCGGCACCTCCCAGTCGAGTGCCGAGCGCGGGATGGCGTCGAGGTGCATCCAGCGCGCGAGGACGGCCGATGCGCTCTTCGAGCCCCATCCCGGCAGGCCGGGGAAGCCGTCGCTGCTGTCGCCGACGAGCGCGAGGTAGTCGGGGATCGAGCTCGGCGAGACGCCGAACTTCGCGACGACCCCGGGCTCGTCGTACGTGACGCGGCGCATCCGGTCGCGCAGGACGACCCGCGTTCCGTCGACGAGCTGGGACAGGTCCTTGTCGACCGAGCAGATGACGATCTGCTCGACGCGCGGGTCGCCGCCGAACCGTTCGACCGCGGTCGCGATCGCGTCGTCCGCCTCGTCCTCGACCATCGCCCACACGGGCATGCCGAGCGCCGCGAGGGCCCGCTCGGCATCGGTGAACTGGGCGAGCAGGTCCGGATCGACCCCGGCGCTCGACTTGTAGCCGGGATACAGGTCGTTGCGCCAGGACTCGATGACGTGGTCGGTCGCCGCGCCGACGTGCGTCACGTCGGGCTCGCGCAGGAACGACAGCATCGAGTCGACGAGGCCCTGCACGGCGTTGACCGGCCGGCCGTCGGGAGCCCGGCGCGGTGGGCGGGAGTAGTACGCGCGGAACAGCTCGAAGGTGGCGTCGACGAGGTGGAGCTTCATCGGTGGCGAGGAGGATACCGGCCGGGGGTTGACATCGGGACATCAGCCGCCTATAAATCACTGAACGGTTATATAACTGGACGGTAACATTCATGCAGCCCGATGCCCTCAGCGCAACGTTCGCGGCCCTCGCCGATCCGACCCGGCGCTCGATCCTGGCCCGGCTCGCGGCAGGCGAGGCATCGGTCAAGGAGCTGTCGGAGCCGTTCCAGGTGAGCCAGCCGGCGATCTCGAAGCATCTTCGGGTGCTGGAGCGCGCCGGGCTGGTCGAGCAGGGTCGCCGGGCACAGTGGCGGCCTCGACGGCTGCGGGCCATGCCGCTGCGGGAGGTGGCCGCCTGGGTCGGCGAGTACCGCCCGCACTGGGAGGAGCACTTCGAGCGGCTCGACGCCTTCCTCCACGACGTCCAGAACACCGAGACACACGAGAACGGAGACCGCTGATGACGACGACGAGGATCGACCGCGGCAGCACCGACACGACGACGATCTACTCCGAAGGCGGCGACCTGCACTACGAGCGCACGTTCGACGCGCCCCGCGAGCTCGTCTGGAAGGCGCATACCGAGCCGGGGCTCGTCTCGAAGTGGTGGGGGCCGCTCCGCCACCAGACCCGGGTCGAGGAGATGGACCTTCGTCCCGGGGGCAGGTGGCGCTACGTGAGCGTCGACGCCGAGGGCAACGAGTTCGCCTTCTACGGCGAGTACCTCGAGATCGTGCCGCCCGAAATGATCCGATGGACCTTCATGTTCGACGTCGAGGGCGTCGGGCCGCAGGGCGGACCCGAGACGCTCACACTCGAGGAGCGGGACGGCAAGACCGTCATGCGCGCCGTGTCGCACATGGGCTCCGAGCAGGTCATCGACGCGGCGCTCGGCACGGGCATGACCCAGGGTGCCATCGAGACCTGGGATCGGCTCGACGCCCTCCTGGCCCAGCTCGGGGACTGAGGCCGAGCCGTGCCGGCCTCACACGACGAGGTCCTGGCCGCGCTGCCGGCCGACCAGCGACGGGCGCTCGAGGGGCTCCGTGCCGACATTCGGCGCGCCGCCCCCGAGGCCGTTGAGACGATCTCGTACGGTGCCGCGGCGTTCAAGCTCGACGGGCGCTCGCTGGTGAGCTACGGGGCGGCGAAGGGGCACTGCTCGCTCTATGTCCAGAACCTGGCGGTCGTGGCCGCTTTCGCGGCCCAGCTGGAGGGCTTCCGGCTCACGAAGGGATCGGTCCTGTTCACTCCGGAGCGGCCGATCGCGGCGCCGCTCGTCAGGGGCCATCGTCCAGGCCCGCGTGGCCGAGGTGCGGGCCACCCAGCGTCGCCGATGATCGCCTGGTAAGCGGCTGGTAAGCGGCGATGTGCAGGATGTGGCCTAGCGGCGCGGCGACGCGTGCCCTGTGCCGCCGGTCCACGGTTCCCGGCCGAGGGCCGGCGGCCGCGCCGCGACGTCGACGCCGTCAGACGGCGAGCGGCTCCCGGTACTCGCCGTACACGCCGCGCAGGACGCCACACATCTCACCGATCGTCGCGTACGCCTCGACCGCGGCGACGATGGCGGGCATGAGGTTGACGTCGCCCGCGCGCGCCTCGTCCTCGAGACGGCGCATGGCGGCCGCGTGGGCCGACGCATCGCGCTCGGTCCTGACCCGGGCCAGCCGGTCGAGGTGCCGGCGCTCCTGGGCCTCGCTGATCTCGAGCAGCGGGATCCTGAGCTCCTCGTCGGGATCGGCGAACTTCGTGACGCCGACGATCTCGCGCTCGTGCGCCTCGACCTCGCGCTGCTGCTCGTACGCCGCATCCGCGATCTCGGCCTGCGGGAACCCGGCCTCGAGCGCGCGCACCATGCCGCCCATCTCGTCGATCTGGCGGATGTAGGCCCACGCGCGCTGCTCCGTCTGGTTCGTCAGCGTCTCGACGAAGTAGGAGCCACCGAGCGGGTCGACCGTGTTCGCCACGCCCGCCTCTTCCGCGAGCACCTGCTGCTGCCGCAGGGCGAGCATGGCGGCGTCCTCGCTCGGCACGGCCCACGCCTCGTCGTACGCGTCGGTGTGCAGCGACTGCGTGCCGCCGAGGATCCCGGCCAGCGCCTGGACGGCGACCCGGGTCAGGTTGTTGAGCGGCTGCTGCGCGGTCAGCGAGACGCCGGCCGTCTGCGTGTGGAAGCGCATCCAGGTCGAGCGCTCGTTCTCGGCGCCGAAGCGCTCGCGGCACAGCTTGTACCAGATCCGCCGCGCGGCGCGGAACTTCGCGATCTCCTCGAAGAAGTCGTTGTGGCTGTTGAAGAAGAAGCTCAGGCGCGGCGCGAAGTCGTCGAAGCGCATCCCGCGAGCGAGCGCGTCCTCGACGTAGGCGATCCCGTCGGCGATCGTGAAGGCCAGCTCCTGGACGGCGGTCGAGCCTGCCTCCCGGATGTGGTAGCCGCTGATGCTGATCGTGTTCCAGCGCGGGAGCTCGCGCGTGCCCCACTCGACGGTGTCGGTCACGAGCTTCAGCGAGGGCGCTGGCGGGAAGATGTACTCCTTCTGGGCGATGAACTCCTTGAGGATGTCGTTCTGGAGCGTGCCCGACAGCTGGGCACGGGGGACCCCGGCCTTCTCCGCGGCCACGATGTACATCGCCCAGATCATCGCCGCGGGCGAGTTGATCGTCATCGACGTGCTGATCTCGCCGACGGGCAGGTCGGCGAGCAGGATCTCCATGTCGGCCAGCGACGAGACGGCGACGCCGCAGGTGCCGAACTCGCCCTCGGCCAGGGGCTCGTCGTGGTCGTAGCCGTACAGGGTCGGCATGTCGTACGCGATGCTCAGGCCCGTGCCGCCGGCGGCGATGAGCTTCTTGAACCGGTCGTTCGTGTCCTCGGCCGTGCCGAAGCCGGCGAACATGCGCATCGTCCAGAGGCGTCCGCGATGACCGGTCGGATGAATGCCGCGGGTGAAGGGCGGCTCGCCCGGCAGCCCGACGTCCTCGAGCTCGTCCCAGCCGGCCGGCTCGGCGACGGGGGGACTGAACTGGTAACGCGGACGGTCGAGATCGGGATCGTTCGCGGGGTCGGCCACGTCGGCCGGCGTGTACAGCCGATCGATCTCGACGCCCGACTGGGTGATGAAGCGCGGCCGACGCTCCGGCCCCGTCTCGAGGGCCGGCTCCAGGCGCTCGCGCCGCCAGCGGTCGGTCCGCTCCCGCCAGCGCTCGGCGTCACTCATGGGTCGCAGTGTGCCCGCCGGGCCGTGCATGGCGCAACCGGCCGTTGCGTCGCGGGCACGCCAGGTGCATGATCGTCCCTCATGTTTGCACTGCTCCGCCGCTTCGTCGTGGGCTGGCTGCTCATCCGCCTCTTCCGGCGCGTGACCGGAGGCTCGTCGGCGAACCGCCGCCGCTGAGGCGGATCTACTCGACCCTCGCGGCCTCGCGCTCCAGGGCGCCGGCTCGCTTCGCCTCGAAGCGAGTGGCCTGGGCGTCGAGATCGACCATGAAGCGCCGCAGCTCCTCGCGACGGGCCTCGGCCGAGGGATCGAGGTTCTCGGCTTCGAACACGCCCCAGTACTGGAGCAGCGGCAGGATGACCTCGTCGTGGTGGACGCGCAGGTCGTAGATGCCGGCCTTCGCCATCTGAGCGGCCTTGCGGGTGAAGTTGACCATCCCCGCGCCGGGCATCTGGAAGTCCGTGATCTCGTCGGCGATGGCGTGGATGGCGGCCGACGGGTCCACCTTCATCGCCTCGAAGAGCATGTCGCGGTAGAAGACCATGTGCAGGTTCTCGTCGGACGCGATGCGGGTCATGATCTTGTCCGCCACCGGGTCGGACGAGTAGCGGCCCGTGTTGCGGTGGCTGATGCGCGTCGCGAGCTCCTGGAAGGCGACGTACGCCAGCCCACGCAGGACGTTGCCGCCGTCGTCGTGGTTGTAGGCGGTCTGGAGCTGGTTCATCCGGCCGCGCTCGAGCGCGATCGGGTCGATGTTGCGCGTGACGACGAGGTAGTCGCGCAGCACGATCGCGTGGCGGCCCTCCTCTGCGGTCCATCGGTTCACCCAGTTGATCCACGCCCCGTCGCCGGCGCCGAACATGCGGTGGATCTCGCGGTGGTAGCTCGGCAGGTTGTCCTCCGTCAGGAGGTTGACCTCGAACGCGATCTGGGCCACGCCGCTGATGCGGGGCTGGTCCGGCGTCCACGGCTCCTTGTCGTAGTCCCGCCCGAGTGAGTACGGAATGTAGTCGTGCGGGAACCACTCCTTCGCCATCGTCAGGTGGCGGTTGAGGAATCGCTCGGCGGCGGGCTCGAGCTCGCTGAGGATGTCGCGGGGGGGCGAGAACGTGGGAACCGTCATCGTGGTGCTCCGGCGTGAAAGGGACGCGGCTGAGCCGTCATCGTCGCATGAATCGCGCCAGCACGTGCTGCAGACCCCTACGGATAGAGCCCGCGCAGGGTCGTCGCCTCGGCGACGCGCGCGACGGCGACCATCATCGCCGCGCTGCGCAGGTCGACCTGTTCCGACGATGCCATGTTCTGCACGCCGGCCATCGCCTCGTCCATGATCCGGTCGAGCTCGCGCTGGATCTCGGCCTCCGTCCAGAAGAAGGCCTGCATGTCCTGCACCCACTCGAAGTAGCCGAGGACCGTGCCCCCCGCGGTGCAGAGGATGTCGGGGATGACGGTGATGCCGCGGTCGGCCAGGACGAGGTCCGCTGCAGGCGTCGTCCCGCCGTTCGCCGCTTCGGCCACGATCCGGGCGCGGACCGCGTCGGCGTTCGCATCGGTGATCTCGCCCTGGAGGCCGGCAAGGACGAGGATGTCGCAGTCGAGCGCGAAGAGGTCCGGCTTCGTCATCGGCTCCGTCTCCGGCAGCCCGGCGATCGCGTCGTGCTCCCGCATCCACGTCGTCGCGCGCTCCACGTCGATGCCCGTCGGGTTCGCGACCGCCTCGCGGTCATCGGCCAGGCCGACCACCGTCATGCCGGCCTGCCCCAGCTCCTCGGCGACCGTCATACCGACCCGCCCGAAGCCCTGGATCGCGACGCGTGCCCCATCGAGCGGCACGCTCTGCTCGGCCGTCGTGGCGGCGATGCAGCGCAGCGCCCCACGCGCCGTGGCGCTGCGGCGGCCGAGGGTCCCGCCGATCCCCATCGGCTTGCCGGTCACCGATGCGGCAACCGTGTGGCCCTGGTGCATCGAGAGCGTGTCCATGATCCAGGCCATCGTCTGCGAACCCGTGTTCACGTCGGGCGAGGGAATGTCGCTGTCGGGGCCGAGGATGATGCCGATCTCGGTCGTGTAGCGCCGCGTCAGCCCCTGGCGCTCGTTCTCGCTCAGCCTGCGCGGGTCGACGCGCACGCCGCCCGCCGCGCCTCCGAACGGGATCTTCACGAGGGCCGCCTTCCACGTGTTCAGCATCGCGAGGGCGCGCACCTCGTCGAGGTCGAGGCGCGGGACGTAGCGGATGCCACCGCTCGTCGGCCCGCGGTTGATGTTGTGGTGGACGCGGAAGCCGGTGTACACCTCGACGTGCCCGTCGTCGTGCGTGACCGGAAAGTTGACCGTCAGCTCCCGTTTCGGGACGCGCAGGACCTTGTGCATGCCGGGATCGAGATGCAGCCGCTCGGCGGCGGCGTCGAGCTCACTCTGCGCGTTCGTCCAAATCCCGTTCGAGGTGGTTGGGCGTCGTGACGTGGTCATCGGTCCCTAGGCTACCCCGCCGCGGCAAGTGGCGCCGCGATCGGATGCGTGGCGGGTGGCAAGATGGTCGCATCCATTCCAGACCGATGCGCCGGCGCCTCGACGACGACCCGACCGGCGTGTCCCGCACATCCGAGGAGGACCGCCGATGGCGCCCCGCGTCATGACTGTCTCCGGACCGATCCCACCCGACCGGCTCGGCTTCACGCTCCCGCACGAGCACACCGGGATTGCCCTCTGGCACAACGAGCAGCGCTCGGACTACTGGGAGCTCACCCCCGACGAAGACCTCCTGACCGAGGAGCTGCGCGAGCTTCGGCGGCGCGGCGGCGCCACCCTGGTCGACCTCACGCTCGACGGGGTCGGGCGCGATCCGCATCGGCTCCGGCGGCTTGCCAGCGCCACCGGGCTGAACATCGTGATGGGAGCCGGCTGGTATCGGGGCGCGTACTACCCGGCCGAGGCGCTGATCGACCGTCGCAGCGTCGACGACCTGGCGGCGCAGATCATCGGGGAGTTCGAGCACGGTGTTAGCAACACCGGCATCCGGCCGGGGATCATCGGCGAGATCGGGACCGACAAGCCCTGGGTCAGCCCTTCCGAAGAACGCGTGCATCGTGCAGCGGCGCGCGCGTCGCTGGCGACCGGGATGGCGATCACGACCCACGGCGTCCAGTCCGCCGTCGGTCTGGCCCAGCTGAAGGTGTTCACCGAAGAGGGTGTCGACCCGGCGCGCGTCGTCATCGGCCATGCCGACTCGCACCACGACATCGACTTCTATCTCGAGGTGCTCGGCACCGGGGCGAACCTGCAATTCGACTTCCTCGGGCACCGGTTCGGGGTCGAGGAGGCGCTGGAGCCGCGGCTGGTCGAGACGATCGTCGAGCTGCTCGAGCGCGGATTCGCGCCGCAGATCCTGCTTTCCCAGGACGTGTGCCACAACCGCCAGCTCAAGGCGAACGGCGGCTTCGGGTACGTGTACCTCCAGCAGCACTTCCTGCCGAGCCTGCGCACCGCCGCGGTCGGGGAGGGGGAGATCCGCACGATGACGATCGAGAATCCCGCGCGCATCCTCAGCATCGCGTAGGCGCACGTCCCTGATGCCTGAGCCGCGCGACCCGATCGCCGACCTGCGGCGGATCGCCTTCCTGCTGGAGGCGGCCCAGGAGCCGAGCTACCGCGTGCGCGCCTTCCGGACGGCGGCCGCCACGCTCGCCGAGCTGGGCGCGGAGCAGGTCGCGCTCATCGCCGAGTCCGGTGGCCTGCGCGAGCTGCCGGGAATCGGCGAGGTCACCGAGCGCACGATCCTGGAGAGCCTCCGCGGCGAGGAGCCGGTCTACCTGCGCCGGCTCGAGGCGACCGAGGGCACGCCGCTGGCCGAGGGCGCGGCACGGTTGCGCGAGGCGCTGCGGGGCGACTGCCACGCCCACACGGAGGCGTCGGATGGCGGCTCCTCGATCCGCGAGATGGCCGAGGCGGCCATCGAGATCGGCCACGACTACCTGGTGATCACCGATCACTCGTCGCGCCTCACCGTGGCGAACGGGCTGTCTCCCGAGCGACTGCGGGCGCAACTCGACGAGATCGCGCTGCTCAACCGGGAGCTGGCTCCGTTTCGAATCCTCACCGGCATCGAGGTGGACATCAACGAGGACGGGTCGCTCGACCAGGAGCCCGACCTCCTGTCACGGCTGGACGTCGTCGTCGGAAGCGTCCACTCCGCGCTGCGGTCGGAGGAGCGGGCGATGACGGTGCGGATGGTCACGGCGCTCGCGAATCCGCATCTCGACGTGCTCGGCCACTGCACCGGGCGCATGCGGACCCGGAAGCGCAACCGCCCGCCCTCGGCGTTCGACGCCGACATCGTTTTCGCGGCCGCCGCCCGCTTCGACAAGGCGATCGAGGTGAACTCGCGTCCGGAGCGCCTGGACCCGCCGAAGCGGCTCCTGCGCCTGGCGGTCGAGGCCGGATGCCGCGTGGCGATCGACACCGATGCCCACGCTCCGGGTCAGCTCGCCTGGCTCGGCAACGGCTGCGAGCGCGCCTTCCTGTGCGGGGTCATCCCGCCGATGATCGTCAACGCGATGGGGGTGGACGGGCTGCTGGCCTGGACCGCCGCCCACGAGGCGTGATCCGACGGTTGGCGCGGGACCTGCATCGCCGGGGGGGAACGCATACTGGTGCGCCACTCGCATGGAGGAATGAAGCACATGTCCGTCGCCAAGGTGACCGAGCTTTCCTGCACCTCGACCGAGAGCTTCGAGGATGCCATCCGTCAGGGGATCGATCGCGCGAGCAAGACGCTGCGCGGCGTGAAGAGCGCGTGGGTCAAGGAGCAGCGCGTGAACGTCGGGCGGGATGGCAGCGTCGAGTTCCAGGCGAACATCCTCGTGACCTTCATCCTCGAGGACTGAGTTCGGGCTAGTCGGCGAGGCCGATGCGCCCCTCGTTGCGCACGAATCGCGAGCGATACGTCGGGTTGCTCACGCGCTGGCTGATCATGGCCGCGTCGATCG
>DATKDB010000124.1:0-16939 GCA_035512895.1 Binatia bacterium
CCTCCACCGCCGGGTGGCAGGACTGCCGGCCCATCATCCCCAAGCCTTCCACCGGCACCACCGCCTGGTCCCGCGCCAAAGGCGAGGTTGTAGTCCCATGGGACAACAGTGAACTGGCCTGTGGCGGTGTCGTAGTAGAGGTAGGAGTTGTTGCCCGGGCCGTCGATGTCATCGAAGTTGTCGACGAGCTCCTGCATGGCGAGGTAGGTCGCGAAGGCCTCGACGTCGAGTCGGTCGGCGATCTCGGACGCGAAGGTGGTGTCGTCCGAATTATTGATGAACTCGAGGAAGTCGATGAGCGGCGTCAGGTCGGTGTTTTCCTCGCCCGCTTCCTGGTCGAAGACCTCATCGTAGGCCTCCGGGTCATCGCCGCGATAGCTGTAGTCGCCGCTGCTCTCCGCCTTGTACAGCGCACCGGAGGCATCCAGTGTGTCGGCCAGCCAGCGGTCGTCGGGATTCTCGATCACGAGCCGCAGGACCTCCTCGCTTCCGTTCACGCTCAAGGCGATGGCAGCCGCGTCCTGCGACGCCAAACCCGCCAGCTCGAGGAGCTCCAGTGCGACCGCCTCGTTCAGCGCCGTCACCGAGCCGTTCGAGCGAACGACGAACTCAACAACGCCCTCGTGCTCCTGGCCGTCGATGAATTGGTTCAGATCGACCAGCCATGGCAGCGATTCCGGTTCGTCGGACGAGAGGCTTCCCGACGGGCCACCGCCACCGCCCGAGTCGAGGCCGCGCAGCGACGAGTTGCCTTTCAGGCGAATGCCGACGCGTTCGTACGTCTCGCCGTCGATCGTGACGGTCGCTTCGATCCAGTCCTTCTCCTCGCTGGCGAGATAGGCATCGATCATCGCGGCGTAGTCGCCGGAGTCGAACGAGATCGCGATCACATGTAGGGTGCTGCTATCGAACAGCCCAGTCTCAGCCGACGCGGTTTCCGCAGCTGCCGAGGGCGCTTGATCCGAGCCCGAGACCGGGTTCGACGTCGCATCCTCGGAGGCCGACTCCGTCGAAACTGCGGAGCATGCGGCCATGAGGGATGCCGCAAGCAGCGCTGCGGCGAAGCCTGCAATGCGCGGGGAGGTAAAGAATGCTGGCATGGCTGTTACTCGTAGCCCATGGCGGGAAAGGCGCTGGCCGTGGGTCGATCTTCGCCTTGACCGCGTGTTGTACTCATCTCTGGGCGCGGGGCGAGCCACGGCGTCCCATCGGACTCGGGGTGTGCGACGCCGACTCGGGGCGCGCCCCCGACGTGCCATGGCGCGCGAAGGGCCAGCGTCCACTTGTTGGCGGGCAGGTCCGGCTCGAGGATCGCGAGGGTAGTGCAGAACTTGGATACTCGAATCGGGCGATGGCCGATCGCCCAGAGCACACGGTCGGCGGCCGTCGGTGGGCCGACGGACTTCGTCTCGACGACCGCCATGCCGACGAGTTCGACGGTTCTGCCATTGGCTACCGCTTGGAGGCCGATGTCGATCGTGACCCGGGCGGCATCGGCAAGCACCAAGGTCGAGCGCGCGTACCGAGTGGTGAGAACGGGCCGGAGGGCAATGTGGCGGACGGGTTGCTCGGAGAGGAAGCGCCGACCGGTCGCGTTGAGCTCTCCGCGGTGCGCGAGTGGGTAGTCCAACCGGCTCTTAATCGTGCGGCCGCGACCGTCGCGCGTCTTGAACTCGAGAAGACACCGGCCGCTGTCGAGGTACGACCTCGTGCGGATCTTGAACCGATGCCGGCGGCGGCGCGCCGCGCCGAGATAGGAGGCGCGCTCCGGCGTGTCGAAGTACACCGACTCGTATCGGAACACCTGCAGATCGCCGATGGTCAGCACCCTGGCAGAGAAGGCGAGCTGCTCGACCTCGAGGTCCGCCATCGGCACGAGGTACTTGCGATCCCGACGCGCCTGCAGTGGCGCGATCGCGTCGAGCTCGGAAAGCGAGATCGGTGTCATGCGCGGCAGGGCGTTGACGGCGGCGAGCGCGCTCATCGCACGCCATCCGCGATCGGCGTGACAGTGTGCGCCGGGCGGTCGGCCGCCGCCGGAAGCAGCTCGTAGCGGGCCTCTACCACGGTCGTCGCCTCGACGAGGTCGGCCCGGCGGACCTTGATGCGGTGGACGCGTGCCCCGAGCAGCTCCTCGAGGCGCGCAATGAGCGTCCGCTCGTCGGTGTACACCGCGTCGAGCGTGAGCGTCTGGATGCGATAGCGCGAGAAGAGCAGCGGGCTGTCGCCGAGGAACACAGCAAGCAGAACCGCGCCCATCAGCGTCGGCGCCAGCCAGGCTGGCGATATCGACAGCCCGCCGAGGAGTCCAAGGGTCAGCGCGGCGAAGTAGTAGGCGATCTCCTGCTGGTCTAGCTCGGCCGAGCGCAGGCGGATGATGGAAAGCACCGCGAACAGCCCGAAGCCGATGCCGACGCCAATCTCGGTCGCCGTGAGGGCGCTCGTCACCGCCAAGAGGCCAAGGTTGCTGACCAGGTACGCGGCGACCATGTCCTTGCGCCGGTGGCGCGGAAAGTAGAGCGAGAAGACGAGGAGCGCGATCGCGACCACGTTGAGGGCGAACATGATGGGGAGTGGCATGTGGGGAGTTCCTATCCGAGTACCGAGGATGCACAGCGATGACCCCATGCTCGGCGCCAAATCTTGGAACCGCATGGGACCGGTCGGGCGGCCTTCTTCGCGGCCGTCCGGAGAGCCGCCGGCTCGAGCGGAGCGCTTGTGCGGGACCTGCGGCCGGCTCAGGGTGCGGAGCGATCGCGCCTGGGCCAGCTGCTCGGAGGCGCACCAGTTGCCGAACGCCTTCAGCCCGCGCACGTAGCCGGCGACCGAAATCGGCGACAGCGTCTCGCGCAGTCGCAGCAGCCAGGCGCGCAGATCGGTCGGCGTCAGCGCGTCGAGCGCGCGATCCGCGCCGAGGTCCCGGCCAGCCCGGCCGAGCACCATCCGGTACCACTCCAGCGTCTTGGGCGAGGCGCCCTCGGCCGCCTTGGCGGTCAGGAAGTGCTCGATCGCGGCGCCGAGGCTCAGCCCGCCGGCCGAAGAGTCAAGTGCCCATGCGTCGGGGGCGCCAAGATCAGGTGCCCATTTGTCAGGGGTGTCAGATGCCCGTCGCATCGTCGCGGTCCTCCGCCCGAGGTCCGCAACTCAAGCGCAGAACACAACATGTGGCGCCGGCCGAGGCAGCGACCACAACCTGTTGTGGTGCCGGCGGTGGTTGGCTGGGGAGGAAGGATTCGAACCTTCGATCTCCTGATCCAGAGTCAGGCGCCTTACCGCTTGGCCACTCCCCAGTGGACGACCGGTTTCGTGCTCAGGTCCGGCGCGGGGATTGTATCCGGGATGCCGGTTGCCGGCCAGCGCGGTCGAGGGAACCGGTCTGGATCAGGCCTGAGCGTCGCTCTGGACCGCCCTGCTCGCCTACCGGTGGTCCGACGCGGCCGGCGACGAGCGACGCCGGACCGGCAGGCGCATCCCGTAGCGCAGGTTCACGAGCCCGATGCCCCCGATGACGAGGGCCGTCCCGAGCAGGAGCCGCGCGTCGACGGGCTCGCTGAGGACGACCGCGCCCAGGACGATGCCCCAGATCGGCAGGAGGTAGGCGACGAGCGAGGTACGCGTGGCGCCCCATCGGCCGAGGAGGCGGAAGAAGACGAGGTACGCGAGGCCGGAGCCGAGCAGACCGAGCCAGACGACGGCGAAGATCGCCTCCGCCGTGAAGGGCTGCTCCCACGGGCGCTCGAGCAGCAGCGCCGGGATCGAGACCATCAGGAGCGCGAAGCCCACCTGGAAGAGCGCCGGGATCATCGGCCGCAGGCCGTGAACGTTGCGCCGCGCGTACACGCCACCGAGGGCGTACGAGGCAGCGGCACCGATGAGCGCCACCTCGGCCAGCAGCTCGTCCCCCACGAGGGAGGCCGCGTCGAAGCCCACGACGATGGCCACCCCGACAAGCCCGACCGCGATGCCGACGACCTTGTTCACGGTCACGCGCTCGGTCGGCAGCAGGAGCGCAGCGATCGGGATGACGAAGAGCGGGACGGCGCCGGTCAGGACGGCGGCCAGGCTGGAGTCGACGCTCTGCTCGGCCCAGGTGATGAGCATGAACGGCAGCGCGACGCTGAAGAGCCCCAGCACGACGAGGTGGCCGTACATCCGCGGCTCGCGCGGCAGGGCCTCGCGGGCCCAGCGAACGACGACCCCCAGCAGCGCCAGGCCGATGAGGAGCCGCAGCGAGACGAGCGTGAACGGCTGCAGGCCGGCATCCACGCCGATCTTGATGAACAGGTAGCTGCTGCCCCAGAAGAAGCCGAGCAGGACGAAGAGGAGCCAATCGGCGCGGGTTCCGGTGCTCGGGGTCATCGGCTGCATGGTGAGACATCCAATGCCGGAACGCCAGCGAAACGTGAGGCCGCGGCGGTTCCCGGCGGTCCGCATCGGTCAGGTGCGGTCAGACCCCATCCTTTGGTAAGGCTCGGCATAGCCGGAACGGGCAATCGTCGGATGCCGCCCGCGGCCGTACCGTACGAAGTGTCAGAGCCCGTCGCTCAATCTCGATGAAAGGGACCGATGCAGCAGGTGCAGCCCCACACGTGGCGCAAGTTCGGATTCGGGGGCCCGCCGGAGCCGTGGGAGCGCGACGCGTCGCGCGACCTCGACCGGCTGGCGACGTCGTACTACCTCGACATCCTCGACTCGCATCACGCGATCATGGCGTCGGACCCGGAGGAGGCCCTGCGCGTTCGCGTCGAGGACCTCTTCGCGACGGCCACCCGGCACAAGCACGAGATCGACTACACGCTGCGCCACTGGGCCACGCCGGTCGAGCGCGCTCGAGTCGAGGATCGGCTCGGTTCCCTCATGCGCGTCGGGCTGCGGCTGCGCGAGGTGCGCGAGACACAGAGCAGTGACCCCGCCCCGGAGCCCCTGCCCGCCGCGTAGGTTCGCGCTCGGCCCGCCACGGAGAGGCAGGCCCTCGGAGCGTCCGCATAGACTGCACGCATGCCTCGCATGCCCACCCTCGCCGACGTCAACGCCGCGCGGCGGCGGCTGCGCGAGATCGCGCTCCACACGCCACTCGAGCCGAGCCCCGAGCTGACGGCCAAGAGCGGCGCGGCGGAGGTCCGGCTCAAGCGCGAGGAGATCCAGCCGACCGGCGCCTTCAAGACGCGCGGCGCGCACAACAAGGTCGCCGTCGTCGCGGAGCAGAGCCCCGCGGCGGCCCTCGTCACCGCCAGCAGCGGCAACCACGGGATCGCCGTCGCGACGGCCGCCATCCGCCACGGGATGCGCCTCACCGTCCTCGTCGGCCGCTCCGTCTCCCCGGCCAAGCTCGAGCGCCTGCGGTCCCTGGAGACGAGCCGCATCACCGTGGAGCTTGCCGGCAGCGACACCGACGACGCCGAGGCCGAGGCGCGGCGGCGCGACGATGCCGGCCAGGCGATCTACATCCCGCCGTACAACGACGCCGAGGTCATCGCCGGCCAGGCGACGGTCGGCGTCGAGATCCTCGAGGACTGGCCGGAGGTCGACACGATCGTCGTTCCGATCGGCGGCGGCGGGCTGATCGCGGGGATCGGCCTGTGGGCGAAGGCGATTAGGCCGGGCCTGAGGCTCATCGGTGTCCAGCCCTCCGCGTCACCACCGATGTACGCCCACTTCGAGACCGGCTCGACCGACCCGATGCCGATCGCGCCGACCCTGGCCGATGGCGTGTCGGGGAACATCGAGAAGGCGAGCATCACCTGGCAGCTGTGCCGCCAGGTCGTCGACGAGGTCGTGCTCGTCGAGGAGGAGGCGATCGCCGATGCGATGCGATGGGCGCTCGAAGTGCCGCACATCCTGCTCGAGGGCAGCGCGGTCCTTGGGATCGCCGCGCTCCAGGCGGGCGCGATCGACGTGACCGACCGCAACGTCGCGGTCGTGACGACCGGGCGCAACGTCGGGCCGGAGACGCTCCGCCTCCTCTTCGCGTGACGCAGAGCGTGGCGCACGTCCGACCCCGCGGTCGCCTGAGCTGGCGCGGGGCTTGCGACGAGCGGGCGCATGTTCTTCGACGACTGGACGGGGATCTGGCGGACGTTGCTGGTCGGTGCGCTGGCGTATGCCGCGCTGGTCGCGCTCGTCCGCCTCGCCGGGAAGCGGACGCTGGCGAAGATGAACGCCTTCGACCTGATCGTGACCGTGGCGCTGGGATCCACGCTTGCCACGATCCTGCTCTCCGAGGACGTCGCGCTGGCGGAGGGCGTGGCGGCGTTCGCGCTCCTCGTCGGCCTCCAACTCGTCATCACCTGGCTGTCGGTGCGGACGAAGGTCGTGCCGGCGCTCGTCAAGTCCACTCCCACGCTGCTCGTCTTCCGCGGGCAGCAGCTGGATGAGGCGATCCGCGCGCAGCGGGTCAGCGAGGAAGAAATTCTCCAGGCGGTGCGTCAGGAGGGATTTGCCAGCGTGGCGGACGTCCACGCCGTGGTGCTCGAGACCGAAGGCAGTTTCTCGGTCATCCGTGCGCCGGCGGAGGGCGGGGACTCTGCCCTGCGCAACGTCGCGGGGTGGAAGGACTAGCGGACCTCGGAACGTTTGCCGAACAGGAGCGCGGCCAGGACACCGGCCACGTAGCCGAGCAGCACGAGCCCCCCGAACATGATGATCAGCGCCACGATCCGGCCGCCCAGCGTCACCGGCTCCGACGATGCGCCGACGGTCGTGAGCGTCGCGGATGTCCACCAGAGCGCCTCGGCGTAGTCGGTGATCTGTGAGTTCGGCGCGTCGGCCTCGAACATGAGCAGCACCGCGGCACCCAGGAAGGCGGCCGTCAGGGCAAGCCCGCCGGCGTACCCGGCGCGCGACCAGGCGAGCACCCCGCGCAGGCTGCGCGCCGTCCGGTTGAACCCGGCGAGGACGCGCAGCGAGTTCGTGGCCCGAAGGAGGCGGATCGCGCGCAGCACCCGGAAAGCCCGCAGGAACGGCACGATCAGTGAAAGCGCGGTCAGCCAGTTGCGTCGCAGGTAGCGCCCGCGGTCCGGGCTGATCGTGATGCCGAGCAGGAAGTGGACGCCGAACACGGCCCAGATGGCCAGCTGGATCCACCCCAGCACCTCCGGGACGGCCATGTCCTGCGCGGTGAGCGCGATCTCGGCGACGAGGAGCGCGGCAAACAGGAGGGCGAGGTACGTCGTCGGCCCATCGAGGACCGCCTCGATCTCCGCCACGAGTCGATACCGTTCGGCGCGCGTCGCCCGCTTTGCGTCCGAACCGCGTGGCTCCTGGTCTCCGCTCATCCCTCGAGGCTAGCAGGCCGGGGGTGGTATCGGTCTTGCGGCCCCGGAGGTCGTACACCCCAATCCCAAGGAGAGAACGTGCTCGAGATCACCAAGGGCGCCGCGGCGCTGCTCACCGAGCTTCGCAAGGGGCAGGACGTGCCCGAGGACTACGGCCTGCGGGTCTTCCCCGAGACGGCCCAGCCGGGCGAGGTCACGATCGGCCTCGGCTTCACCGATCAGCCGGCGACCGGCGACCAGGTCGCCGAGCAAGACGGCCTGAAGGTCTTCGTCGCCAAGGAGCTCGCGGGTC
Source organism: Binatia bacterium (assembly GCA_035512895.1). Classification (GTDB taxonomy): domain Bacteria; phylum Chloroflexota; class Limnocylindria; order QHBO01; family QHBO01; genus JACDBZ01. The sequence continues at coordinate 7,567 of DATKDB010000124.1, forward strand.
CGCTCGAGGATGCGGCCATCGACGTCGCGCAGGAGAACGGAGCCTCGAAGCTCATCTTCCGTCCGAAGGGCGAGACGGCAGCCCCGCCACCCGCCTGACCTACCGGTGCGAGCCGGCCCAACCGAGCCCGTCGTCCCGCGGCCCGTCGCGGGTCTCGAGGGCGGCGAGCTCATCCTCTGCCTGGCGCACTGCCTCTCGCGCCTCGTCGAGCGAGACCGATGCGAACCGGATCTCATCCCCCGTACGCAGCTGAGCCACCCGGCCGACGTCGGCGCCGATGACGACCGCCGGCACCGGGTAGCCGCCGGTCACCGGCCGGTCGGCGAGCATGACGATCGGACGACCGTCTGGCGGCACCTGGACAGCGCCGGGCGGCAGGCCGATCGACGGCACCTGGGGCACGTCGGTCGCCGGCGCCGGACCGTCGAGCCGGACGCCGGAGCGGTCGGCCTCGACCCCGACGCGCCATCGTCCGCCGGCGAGCGCTCCGGGCGCGAAGCGATCCGCGTGCGGCCCGTCGACGATCCGGATCGGGCCGGCCGCCCAGCTCCCGGTCCAGAGCGATCCGGGGCCTGCCGGCGGGGCCCCCAGCTGAAGACGGTCGCCCGCCTCCAGCGCGCGGCCGCCGAGCCCGCCGAAGCCCGTCCGCAGGTCGGTCGAGGCGGAGCCGAGCACCTCGTCGGCCTCGAGGCCGCCGCCGAACGCCAGGTAGCCGCGCGCCCCGCCGCCGCTCCCGACGCGGACCAGCGACCCCGCCCGGATGGCCTGGGCCGCGTTCGGCGGCAACGGAACGCCGTCCAACGTCGCCTCGAGCCCGCCGGTGATGGCGACGGTCGCCGCGACTCCGAGGCGGAGCGCCGGGCCGATGAGCGTCATCTCGATGAGCGCGGCGCCGTCGGCATTCCCGACCAGCCGGTTCGCGAGGCGCGCGTTCCACGGGTCGGCCGCCCCGCCCGACGGCACGCCGACATGGCGCCATTCGCGACGGCCCAGCGGATCCTGGATCGACGAGAGGAGCCCCGGCTCGACGACCTCGATGCTCACCAGTCGTCCGGCAGCGCGCCGAACCGATCCCACGCCACGGCATCGATCGGCTCGAACCGGACCCGGTCGCCGGGCTCGAGGTAGGCCGGCGGCAGCCGATGCGCGTCGAAGACGGTGATCGGCGTCCGGCCGATCACTCGCCAGCCGCCCGGCAGCTCGGCGGGGTAGATGCCGCTCATGCCGTCCGCCAGCGCAACCGAGCCAGCCGGCGTCCGCGTTCGCGGCGTGGCCAGTCGCGGCACGTCCAGCGCATCCCGCACGCCGCCGAGGTAGGCGAACCCCGGCGCGAAGCCTCCGAACAGCACCCGCAGCTCCGCCGACGCGTGTCGAGCGACGATTTCGCCCTCGGTGAGGCCGGCCATCGAGGCCACCTCGGCGAGGTCCGGCCCGTGGTCGCCGCCGTACACGACCGGGATCGTTCGCAGCCGTCCGGCCGCCGGCGCGTCCGCGAGCCGCAGGATCCGCTCCTCGAGCGCAGCGGGGACCCGTGCCGCGTCGGCCGAGAGCGGATCGAGGTCGACGAGCAGGGACTCGAGGCCGGGCACGGTGCCGACGACGCCGGCGATCGGCTCACGCCGGATCGAGGCCGCCAGCGCCTGCGCCCGGTCCGGGCCGCCGAGCTCGACGAGGAGCGCCGCCTCCCCGAAGGGCCGGATCACGGGACGCCGACGGTCACGCCGGCGGCCTCGAGAGCTCGACGCACCGCGCCGGCGATCTCGACCGCCCCGGGCATGTCGCCGTGGCAGCAGATCGTCTCGGCCGCGAGCTCGACGCGGGCGCCGTCCACCGCCGTCACCGCACCGTCGGTCGCGATGCCGACCGCCTGTGCCGCGGCCGCATCCGCGTCGGTGATGACCGAGCCGTCCTCGCCGCGCGGCTGGAGCGAGCCGTCGGCGAGATACCGGCGGTCGGCGAACGCCTCCGGCACGAAGCGCAGGCCGGCGTCGGCGGCCGCGGAGCGCATCGGCTCGGAGGAGGCGAGGCCGAAGAGGGCGAGCTCCCGGCTGAATCGGCCCACGGCGCGGGCGATGGCGGTGGCGAGGGCCGGGTCGGCGGCCGCCTGGTTGTAGAGGGCGCCATGCGGCTTTACGTGCTGCATCTCGACACCCTGCCCGCGGCAGAACGCCTCGAGCGCGCCGATCTGGTAACGCACGAGCGACTCGACCTCGTCCGGCTCGAACGGCATCGGTCGCCGCCCGAATCCGAGGAGGTCCGGGTAGCCCGGCTGGGCTCCGACCGCCACCTCGGAGCGACGGCACAACGCGACGGTCGCCTCCATGACGCGAAAGTCGCCAGCATGGAAGCCGCAGGCCAGGTTGGCGCTCGTGATGTGCGCCACGAGGCGCTCATCGTCGCCGAGCGTCCAGGCGCCGAAGCTCTCACCAAGGTCGGCGTTCAGGTCCATGACGCAATCCTACGGCCGGCGCCCGTGGAACGGCGTAGCATCCGGCGCGTGACCGATCCGACGCCGGCCGAGCGCTCGACTTCATCCGGCCCGCCCGCGCTGGCCCTCGGCGTCATCCTCGTCGTCGTCGGGCTCGTGCTGTTCCTCGGCCAGCTGCTCGACATCGGCATCGGCGACATCGGCATCGGCGACATCGGCTGGCCGTTCTTCGTCATCGCCATCGGTCTCGTGCTCCTCGTCCTCGGACTGTCCGTGGTCAGGGAGACGGGGCTCATCGTCGGCGGCACGGTCGTGACGGTAGTCGGTCTCGTCCTCTTCTACCAGCACCGGACCGACCACTGGGAGAGCTGGGCCTATGCCTGGGCGCTCGTCGGCCCGGCCGCGAGCGGGCTCGGCCTCGCCCTGTCGGGCATCCGATTCCGAGACGGCGGCGACGTGCGCAGGGGCACGTGGGGCATGCTGGGCGGGCTGGCGCTCTTCGCCATCGGCTTTCTCTTCTTCGAGGGCGTGATCGGGATCAGCGGCGAGCGCCTGCCGTTCGCCGACTGGGTCCTGCCGGTGGCCGTGATCGTGATCGGCGCCGTGCTCCTCGCGCGCGGGCTCATGCAGCGCCGGGATCACGCGGCGCCCTGAGCCGCCGCGCCCCGCGCGCGAACAGGGGCCCGGTGCCGAGCGAGCCACGGCCCACGCACCGTATCCTTGAGCGCACATGTCCTCGACCATCGATGAGCTGAACCTCGTCAACGCCGGCTACGTGGCGGACCTGTACGAGCGGTACCGCGACGATCCGGCCAGCGTCGATGAGGGGTGGCGACGCCTGTTCGACTCCGGCGCCGGCGGCTTCGAGCCGGTGGAACCGGCAGCCGCGCCGGGCAACGGCAGCCAGGCGGATGCGGCCGCGGGGGAGGCGGCGCCCGCGACGAAGGCCGGTGCGCCACCGTCCACACCCCCGGCCCGGGAGCCGGAGCCGGAGGCGGCACCGATCCCGGACGGCGCGACCCCGATCAAGGGCCCCGCGGCGGCGCTCGCGCGGAACATGTCCGCCAGCCTGGAGGTGCCGACGGCGACGAGCTTCCGCGAGATCGACGTCGCCACGCTGGAGGCCCGCCGCGGCGAGCTGAACCAGCAGATCGCGCCGCGCAAGGTCAGCTTCACGCACCTGATCGGCTGGGCGATCGTGCAGGCCGCGCTCGAGCAGCGCAGCATGAGCCACTACTACACGGCCATCGAGGGTCAGGCCTACCGCGTCGACCCGGCCGGGATCCATCTCGGACTGGCGGTGGACGTCGAGCGCAAAGATGGCGGCCGCTTCCTCGTGGTGCCGGTCATCAAGGGGGCGGACGAGCTGGACTTCGCCGGGTTCCACGCCCGCTACGAGGAGCTCGTCGAGCGGGCCCGGACGAACAGGCTCTCGCCCGACGACTTCGTCGGCGCGACCGTCACGCTGACGAACCCGGGCACGTTGGGCACGACGATGAGCGTCCCGCGCCTCATGCCGAAGCAGGGCACGATCGTCGCGACCGGCACGATCCGGACGGTCGGCGCGGAGCGCCGCATGACGATCAGCTCGACGTACGACCACCGCATCATCCAGGGCGCCGAGTCAGGGCTCTTCCTGCGGAAGATCGACGCGCTCCTCTCCGGAGAGGACGGCTTCTACGCCGATGCCTTCGGCGCGCTCGGCGCGCGCTCTGCGGACGTAACGACCGACGAGCCGATGCCGTCGCCGGCCGAGGCGGCGGGCGCACCGCCCGCGGCGGCCACCGGCGGGGACACGTACGAGCAGCTCAAGGCGGTGGCCGCCGGCATGGCGCTCGTCAAGGCATATCGCAACTTCGGCCACATGGCCGCCACCCTCGATCCGCTCGGCGCGTCGCCGCCTGGCGACCCGGCCCTCGACCCGGAGCCCCTCGGCCTGACCGACGAGAGCCTCGCCGCGATCCCGTCGGAGCTGCTGCGCATCTACGTCCCGGGGGAGACCCTGGCCGAGGCGCTGCCGCACCTACGGGAGACGTACTCCGGGACGATCGCGTACGAGGTCGAGCACATCGGCTCGCACGAGGAGCGCGTCTGGCTGCGCCGGGTCATCGAGTCCGGCGAGCATCGGCGGCCGATGGAGGCCGACGACCGGGTCGCGCTGCTCGAGCGCCTGATCAGCGTCGAGACGCTCGAGCGCTTCCTGCACCGGGCCTACCTCGGACAAAAGCGGTTCAGCATCGAGGGGCTGGACGCGATGGTGCCGATGCTCGACGTCATCCTCGGCGACGCCGCCGACCAGGGGGCGCGCAGGATCGTCATCGGCATGGCGCACCGCGGGCGGCTGAACGTGCTCGCCCACGTCGTCGGCGTCAGCTACGAGGCGATCCTGTCCGAGTTCGAGGCCGGACGCGCCGGGAGCGAGACGCCGACCACTCCGAAGGGCGGGTCGGACGACGTGAAGTACCACCTCGGCGCCGAGGGCGGCTACCTGACCGCCGACGACGACGAGGTTCGCGTCATCCTGTCGCCCAACCCCAGCCACCTCGAGGCGGTGGACCCGGTCATCAGCGGGCGCACCCGGGCCGAGCAGACCGACCGTTCCGGACCGATCGTCACGCTCGACCACGCGACGACGCTCCCGCTGCTCATCCACGGCGACGCGGCCTTCGCGGCCCAGGGCGTCGTCGCGGAGACACTCAACCTGGCGCGGCTCGACGGCTACGCGGTCGGCGGCACGGTCCACCTCATCGCGAACAACCAGGTCGGCTTCACGACCGGGCCGCGCGAGGGCCGCTCGACCGATTACAGCTCAGACCTGGCGAAGGGCTTCGACGCGCCGATCATCCACGTCAACTCCGACGACCCCGAGGCCTGCCTGGCGGCCGCGCGGCTCTCGATGATGTACCGCCAGCGATTCGGGCACGACGTGGTCATCGACCTCGTCGGCTATCGGCGCTACGGGCACAATGAGGGCGACGAGCCCGCGTACTCGCAGCCGTCGATGTACGCGACGATCGCGGAGCACCCGTCGGTCCGCGAGCTGTACCAGGCGCAGCTCGTCGAGGCGGGCATCATCGGCGCCGACAAGGCCAACGGCCTCGTGAAGGAGATGCAGCGCGAGCTCGCGAAGCGGCAGGCGGCCGTGCGCAAGGTGCCCGACGAGAGCGAGCACGAGCTCGACCGCGGCTCCGAGGCGATCCCGCCGGAGGAGATCGCCGAGCCCGAGACGGCCGTGCCGCTCGAAGCCCTCCGCGGGCTGAACGAGCAGCTCGGAGCCGTGCCGTCGGGCTTCACGATCCATCCGAAGCTGGAGAAGCAGCTCGACCGCCGCGCCGTCGCGCTCGAGACGGAGGACGCACGCGTCGACTGGGCCCACGCGGAGCTCCTCGCGTTCGCGACGCTGCTGCACGAGGGGACCCCGATCCGGCTCACCGGGCAGGACACGGTGCGGGGCACGTTCAGCCAGCGTCACGCAGGCCTGTGGGACGCCAAAACGGGCGAGCGCCACGTCCCCCTGCAGCACCTGCCCGGGTCACGCGCCAGCTTCGAGCTCCACAACTCGCCGCTGAGCGAGTTCGCCTGCCTGGGCTTCGAGTACGGCTACGCGGTCACCGTGCCGGAAGCCCTCGTCCTGTGGGAGGCGCAGTACGGTGACTTCGTGAACGGCGCGGAGATCATCATCGACCAGTTCATCATCCCCGGGCTGGCGAAGTGGCGACAGACCTCCCGCCTCACGCTGCTCCTGCCGCACGGCTACGAGGGGTCCGGGCCGGAGCATTCGTCCGCCCGCCTCGAGCGCTTCCTCGCCCTCGGCGCGGAGGGCAACATCCGCGTCGTCTACCCGACGACCCCGGCGCAGTACTTCCACCTGCTTCGACGCCAGGCCCGCCATCCCGACGCGCGGCCGCTCGTGGTCATGACCCCGAAGTCGCTCCTCCGCCTGCCGCAGGCGGCCTCGCGCCCCGCCGACCTCGCGACGGGCAGCTTCCAGCCGGTCATCGACGACACGCGCCTCGCCACCGATGACGCGGCCGCGACGAAGGTCCGCCGCCTCCTCCTGTGCAGCGGCAAGATCTATTACGACCTCGTCGGCTCCGATGACTTCGAGAAGACGGCCGGCGTCGGCATCGTCCGGGTCGAGCGCCTCTATCCGTTCCCGACCGAGGAGCTGCAGGCCGTGATCGACCGCTACCCGAAGATCGAGTCGTTCGCCTGGGTCCAGGAGGAGCCGCGCAACATGGGCGCCCGAAAGTTCGTGCTGCCGCGCATCCGGCACCTCGTGCCGTACCGGATCCCGCTCGGCGATATCTCGCGACCCGAGCGCTCGCGCCCGGCAGAGGGCTACCCGGCGGCGCACCAGGTCGAGCAGGCCCGAATCGTGCGCGAGGCGCTCACCGAGAAGTAGGGCCACACGCTCAGCGCGTGAGGCGCCACGCCACCGCGACCTCCCGGCCGGTCGCCGGATCGGTGATGCGCAGCGGCGCTCCGACGGCGGCCCGCTCGATCGCAATCACGACCTCATCAGCGCCGTCGATCTCGGCGGGATCGCCGAAGAGGACGGCCCACCGCTCCTCGGCCTCGAGGTTCTGCCCCGGCGGACCGCCGTCGGCGGGGAGCCTCAGGCGATCCGTCTCGCAGCGGGAGTACCACGCCATGATCGGATCGCCACCGCCCACGATCCCGCAGTCGGGCACGGCGGCCGCCGCGATCGCCCGCCCGGCGACCTCGAACTGGGTGTAGTACGCCCCGGTCTCGACCGTCCGCTGCAGCGAGTGCTCTACCGCCTCCCCTCGGGACAGCACGAGCGCCACGGCGACCGCGGCGAGGAGGGCGCCGCGCACGAGGACGGGAAACAGTCGCAGCAGCGCCGCAACCGCCACCGCTCCGGCGACGACGAGCAGCGCGGCCGAGAAGACGAAGAAGCGCTCCTCGGCGTGGCCCACGCCACGGGTCACGAGGAAGAGGTGGGCGCCGGCCGAGATGACGAGCAGGAGAGCGGCGCGGAACGGACGCCGCCACGGCGGCGAGATCGTCGCGGCGATGGCGAACGCGACCAGGCTGACCGAGCCGAGGCGCATCGCCCATCCGCCCACCGTGCCGGCCAACCTGAACGGCAGGTAGCGCTGGTACTCGACCGATGGCGCCACGCCGGCGGGGTCGTCCGACACGACGTTCTGGGCGTCGACGAGGATCCCCATCGGTCCCCCGGTCTGCGCGACCGACCAGGCGACGTGCGCGACGACGACGGCCGCGCCGACCGCCAGGGCCGCGATCGTCGCCGGCCGGCTGATGGCCAGCCGCCGCCACCACAGGAGGCCGGCGACAACGAGCATCGGAGCGAGCGCGACGACCGATCCGTAGCGCATGAAGAACGCGAGGGCGGCGACGCCGGCGGCCACGACGAGGCCGGCGCCGGCGGATGGCCGCTCCTCGAGCTGCCACCACAGGAGGGCGGCGACGCAGAGGAGGAGCGCGGCCGCCGGAACGTCGGTCAGGAGGGTCGCGCTCTCCTTCTGCAGCGTCGGGCTGCCATGGAGCACGGCGGCGGCGAGGAGACCGGCGACCGGGCCCGCGATCATGCGGCCCAGCCACCAGGCCGCGAGCAGGAGGCCCACCCCGGCCAGCAGGCCAATGGAGCGCAGCTGCCACTCGTCACCGCCGGCGAGGACCGGCAGCCCGGCGAGCATCGGCAGCAGTGGCGGGCGGATGTACGACCAGCCGCTCAGGGCGGCGTCGGGCTCGACCCACGAGCGCGCGCGGACGGCGTAGACCGCCTCGTCCCAGTGGAGCGGGCTGTCGAGCGCGATGAGCCGCGCGACGATCCGGGCGAAGTCGAGCAGGACGACGCCGAGGAGGAGCAGCTCGAGCGCCAGGGGCGCGTGGCGCCAACCGACGACGCGGGCGGCGAACGCCCCGGCTCGGGTCATGGCGCAGATGATATGTGCCGTTCCTATACTCGGGCCCGATGACGAACGCACCGCTTCCGCTCCTCGAGCGCTACCGCGACCTGCTCGCCCGCGAGGGCGAGGCCTTTCCGATCTCGCTCGGCGAGGGCGGCACGCCGCTCATCCACGCGCGGCGGCTCGGCCCGGAGATCGGGCTCAACCGGCTCCACCTGAAGTTCGAGGGCACGAATCCGACCGGATCGTTCAAGGACCGCGGGATGGTGCTCGCCGTCAACCGCGCCGTCGCGGTCGGCGCCCGTGCCGTCGTCTGCGCCTCGACCGGCAACACCTCCGCGTCGGCCGCAGCGTATGCAGCCGCCGCCGGCCTGCCGTGCCACGTGATCCTGCCGGCCGGCAAGGTGGCGCGCGGCAAGCTCGCCCAGGCGCTGGCCGCCGGCGCGCGGCTCGTGATGGTGGACGGCAACTTCGACGCGGCGCTCGCGGCCGTGCGTCGCCTCGGCGACGAGGGAGCGGCGGTCGTCGTGAACTCGATCAACCCCGACCGCCTGGAGGGGCAGGAGACGGCGGCCTACGAGATCGTCGACCAGCTGGGCGGAGCGCCGGACATCCTGGCGCTGCCGGTCGGCAACGCCGGCAACATCACGGCCTACTGGCGCGGCTTCAACCGCTACGCCGAGGCCGGCCGCAGCCCGCGGGCCGGGCTGCCGCGCATGCTTGGCTTCCAGGCCGAAGGCGCCGCGCCGATCGTGCGCGGCGAGCCGGTCGAGGCGCCTGAGACGGTGGCGACGGCGATCCGGATCGGCAACCCGGCGTCATGGCAGGGCGCCATCGCGGCGCGCGACGAGTCGGGGGGCCTCATCGAGACGGTCACCGACGACGAGATCCTCGAGGTCCAGCGCATGATCATCCAGCTCGAGGGCGTCTTCTGCGAGCCGGCCTCGGCGGCCGGCGTGGCCGGCGTCCGGCGACTCGCCGCTGAGCGGCGCATCGCTCCCGACGAGGTCGTCGTCTGCGTCCTGACCGGCCACGGGCTGAAGGA
>DATKDB010000125.1:0-6268 GCA_035512895.1 Binatia bacterium
CGGCTCCTTCATCTTCATGGGCCCGACCGGCGTCGGCAAGACCGAGCTGGCGAAGGCCCTCGCCGAGTTCATGTTCGGCTCCGAGGACGCGCTCGTGAAGATCGACATGAGCGAGTTCATGGAGCGCCACAACGTGTCGCGGCTCGTCGGCGCCCCGCCCGGCTACGTCGGCTACGACGAGGGCGGCCAGCTGACCGAGGCGGTCCGTCGCAAGAGCTACAGCGTCGTGCTCCTCGACGAGATCGAGAAGGCGCACCCGGAGGTCTTCAACATCCTCCTCCAGATCCTCGAGGACGGGCACCTGACCGATGCGAAGGGGCGGCGCGTCGACTTCCGCAACACCGTGATCATCATGACGAGCAACATCGGCGCGCAGCAGATCCAGCGCGACACCTCGATCGGCTTCCGCGCCGGAGCGGCCGGCGAGGTGGCGCAGGCGGCCGCCGACTACGACCGCATGAAGGACAAGGTGCTCGGCGAGCTGAAGAACACGTTCCGGCCCGAGTTCCTCAACCGCATCGACGCCACCGTCGTCTTCCGTCAGCTGACGCGCGAGGAGATCCGCGAGATCGTCGACCTGCTGCTGGCACGCGTGAAGGACCAGCTCGCCGGACAGGAGATGGAGCTCCAGGTGACCGATGCCGCCAAGGACGCGATCATCGCGAAGGGCTACGACCAGGCGTACGGCGCGCGTCCGTTGCGGCGCGAGATCCAGAACCAGATCGAGGACGCGCTGGCCGAGCGGATGCTGCAGGCCAGCTTCACCGCCGGCGACATCGTCATCGTCGACGTCGATCCGGACGGCGGCCTGAAGATCGACAAGGCCGCTCCGGCGAAGCGCCAGCCGGCGAAGGCCGGACGGTAAGCCGCGGCTAAGCCGCCGGTCATCGGCACCGTGGCAGGATGGGCGCGCGGGTGCCGCTCGCGCCCCCGACCCGACTCGAGGTCGACGTGCCAGCCGTAAAGACGAACTACCTCTGCCAGCAGTGCGGCGCCGCGTCGCCGAAGTGGGCCGGGCAGTGCCCGTCGTGCGCCGCGTGGAACTCGCTCGTCGAGACGATCGTCGCGCCGAGGAACGCCGTGCGCGCGCCCTCGGCGGCGCGGGCGATGGCCGGCGTCGCCGCGCTGACTCCGATCGGCGCGGTCGAGAGCGCGGAGGCCGCCCGCGTGACCTCCGGGATCGGGGAGGTCGACCGCGTCCTGGGCGGCGGCTTCGTGCCCGGGTCGATCGCGCTCTTCAGCGGTGACCCGGGCATCGGCAAGTCGACGCTGCTTCTCCAGCTCGCCGGCCGCGTGGCGCAGGGTGGGGGATCGGTCCTGTACATCAGCGCCGAGGAGTCTGCGGCCCAGGTCCGCGGCCGCGCGGAGCGGGTCGGTGCCGTCGTCGAGGGGCTGCAGCTCGCCGCGACGACCGACCTCGAGACGGCCCTCGCCTCGATGGAGGCCGCCGCGCCGACGCTGACCGTCGTCGACAGCGTGCAGACCCTGACGAGCGGCGAGCTCACCGGCCCGGCCGGCAGCGTCGGTCAGGTCCGCGAGGTCGCGGCGCGCCTGGCGGAGGCGGCGAAGGCCACCGGGGCCTGCGTCGCGCTCGTCGGCCACGTGACGAAGGAGGGGACGGTCGCCGGGCCGCGGACGCTCGAGCACCTCGTCGACGCGGTCATCTATCTCGAGGGCGAGCGGCTTGGGACGACGCGCCTCCTGCGCGCCGTGAAGAACCGGTTCGGCTCGACCGACGAGGTCGGCGTGCTCGAGATGCGCGGCGAGGGACTCGTCGAGGTCGACGACGCGAGCCGATTCTTCCTGGAGTTCGACGAGACCCCGACCGCCGGCTCGGCGGTGACGATCGCGCTCGAGGGCTCCCGCCCGCTCGCGGTCGAGATCCAAGCGCTCTCCGCCGCCGCGGCGTATGGGTCGCCGCGCCGCGCGACGACCGGCATCGACGTGAACCGGGTCCTCATGCTCATCGCCGTGCTGGCCCGGCATGCCGGCCTCAACCTCACCGGGCACGACGTGTACGTGAACGTGGCCGGCGGCCTTCGTATCGACGAGCCGGCCGCGGACCTCGCGGTGGCCACGGCGCTCGCGTCGAGCCTGCGCGAGCGCGCCGTGCGACCCGCCACCGTCCTCGCCGGGGAGGTCGCGCTCTCGGGGCGTCTGCGCGAGGCGGCGCGCGCGGAGCGCCGGCTCGTCGAGGCCTCGAGGCTCGGCTTCGCTCAGCTGATCACCGGCCCGGCACGCGGCGAGCGACCCGCGGGCAGCGCTGCCGGCCTCGTGGTGGCGCGCGACATCCGCGAAGCGATCGGCCTCGCGCTCGAGCCCTGACCGGCCCCGGCCGCGTGGACTGGCCCATGGGGCCGTGCTAAGGTGACCGCCCGCTGAGACGGCGTCATTCATCCTTCATCCGGCGACGCTCAGCCAGCTCGTTTCTCATCGGATTCATCAGCCAATGACACGGATCATCCAGCTCACGGGCGCCCTGCTGGGCACCCTGATCGGCTTCGCGCTGGGCCTCGCGTTCCTCCCACGCGCCGGTGACCTCATCCAGCCGGCGAACCGGCCGGCCTTCCTCACGGCGTTCGTCGTCGCGACCCTGCTCTTCGGCTACCTGGCCATCCCGTACATCACGATCTACCCGGTCCGGCGCGCCGTCGAGAAGCTGGACGAGGCCGACGCCGGCGAGTTCGCCCTGGGCGTCGCGGCCATCGTCATCGGCCTCATCATGGGCCTGCTGCTCGGCGTGCCGCTGGCCCAGGCCGGCGGCTGGCTGGGATCCGTCGGTCCGCCGGTCGTGGCCCTCTTCCTCGCGTTCCTCATGCTCGTCATCACGATGTCGAAGCGCGACGTCCTGCTGCCCGCGTTCGCCGGCCTTCTGCCGGGCGCCCGCCGGGGCACGCCGACGAACCGCGTCGTCGTCGACACGAGCGCGGTCATCGACGGGCGGATCAGCGACATCGCTCGCACCGGCTTCATCCTCGGCGTGCTCATCGTGCCGCGCTTCGTGCTCGACGAGCTGCAGGGCATCGCGGACTCGCCCGACGCCCTGCGCCGCAACCGCGGCCGGCGGGGGCTCGAGATGCTCTCCGCCCTGCAGAAGGACCCGGTCTCGCCGGTCGAGGTCGACGAGGCGACGTACCCCGAGGTCGCCGAGGTGGACGCGAAGCTCATGGCCTATGCCCGCGACACCGGCGCCGCCATCCTGACGAACGACTACAACCTGAACCGCGTCGCCGACCTCCAGGGCATCCGCGTCCTGAATGTCAACGAGCTGGCGAACGCGGTGAAGTCCGTCGTCCATCCCGGCGAGGAGATGCGCGTGCGCATCATCCAGGAGGGCAAGGAGGCGGGCCAGGGGGTCGGCTACCTCGACGACGGCACGATGATCGTCGTCGAGGGTGGCCTGCGCCTCATGAACCAGACCGTCGTCGTCAGCGTGACCCGCGTCCTGCAGACGGTGGCCGGACGGATGATCTTCGCCCAGCCGCGCGGCCCGGCGGAGTGAGCCCGGGACCGTGACGGCGCCGCCGAGCTTCTGTGCCATCCTCGTGGCGGCCGGCCGCAGCCGCCGGATGGGGAGCGACAAGCTGTGGGTCGACCTCTGGGGCCGCCCCGCATGGCGCTGGAGCCTCGACACGCTGCTCGGCGTGCCCGGCCTCGAGCGAGTGGCCGTGGCCGTCCCGGCGAACGCGGTCGAGCGCTTCACCGATGCGCTGCCCGCCGATCGGGACCGCTGCATCGTCGTCCCCGGTGGGGACGCGCGCGCCGATTCGGTCATCGCCGGCATCTGGGCGCTGACCGGGGCCGGCTACGACGACGAAACCGTCGTCCTCGTCCACGACGCCGCGCGTCCGGCGCTCACCGCCGCGCTCGTGCGCGACATCGCCATCGCGGCCGCCGACGGCTCCGCCGTCGTGCCGGTCGTCCCGGTCGTCGACTCGCTCAAGCGCGTGCGGAACCAGCGGGTCGTCGCGCCGGTCGAGCGCGAGGAGGTCGCCGCGGCCCAGACGCCGCAGGCCGCCCGCCTCGGCGCGCTCCGGGCGGCGATCGAGGAGGCGCACGCCTGGGTGCGCCCGATCACCGACGACGCCGGGGCGCTCGCGGCAGCCGGCGCGACGGTCCGTGTCATCCCGGGCGACCCGGCGAACCAGAAGCTCACCGACCCGGGTGACCTCGTCGTCATGCGCGCGGTGCTCGCGTCGCGCGTCACGCCGCTCTCCGCCGCCGACGAGGCCCTTGCGCTGCCGGCCGGCGCCCGTTGCGGTATCGGCTTCGACGCGCACCGCCTCGTGGCGGGCAGGCCGATGCGGCTGGCCGGCCTCGACTTTCCCGACGAGGAGCGAGGGCTCGAGGGGCACTCCGACGGCGACGCCGTGCTCCACGCGCTCATCGACGCCCTGCTCGGGGCGGCCCGCCTCGGCGACGTCGGCTCGCTCTTCCCGTCCGACGCGGAGGCCTGGGCCGGCGCCGACTCCGCGGACCTCGTCACGCGGGCGGTCGAACGCCTCGACGATGCGGGCTGGCGGCCGGTGAGCGCCGACATCGCGGTGGCGGCGACGCGGCCGATGATCGCGCCACGGCGCGACGAGATCGCCGATCGGATCGCCGGACTCCTCGGCATCGGCGCCGAGGCCGTCTCGATCAAGGGCACGACCTCCGACGGGCTCGGGTTCGCCGCGGACGAGGGCCTCGCCGCCTGGGCGGTCGCCGCCGTCGAGCGCCGCGAGTGACCGACTGGATCGGCGGCCGGCGACCGGTGGCCGAGGCGCTCTCCGCCGGGCGCGAGGCGCGACGGCTCCTCCTCTCGGCGACGGCGAGGCCCGCGCCGGAGCTGCGAGCGATCACCGATGCCGCGCGCCGCATCCACCTGCCCGTCGACCGCGTGCCGGCCGACCAGATGACGCGGCTCGCCGGCTTCGACGGGCACCAGGGCGTGCTGCTCGAGGTCGCGGAGCGTCGCTGGGCCGATCTCGGCCAGGTCGTCGCCCGCGCCACGACCGCCGGACACGAGCCGTTCGTCCTCGTCCTCGAGCACCTGCAGGACCCGACGAATTTCGGGACGCTCCTGCGCTCCGCCGAGGCGGCCGGCGTGGACGGCGTCGTCTTCCCGGAGCGCGGCGCGGCACCGCTCAGCACCGCGGCCGTGAAGGCGAGCGCGGGCGCCTCCGAGCACCTCCTCATCGCCCGCCTCCCGACGATCGGCGAGGCGATCCACGAGCTGAAGGAGGCCGGACTGCGCCTCGCCGCGGCCGACCAGGACGCGCCGGCATCGGCCTGGGAGAGCGATCTCGGCGGCTCGCTGGCGGTCGTCGTCGGCAGCGAGGGCAGCGGCCTGTCGGGGGCGACGAAGCGCCGCTGCGACCTGCTCGTCAGCTTCCCGATGGCCGGGCGTGTGGCGAGCCTGAACGCGGCGACGGCGGGAGCACTGCTCCTCTTCGAAGTCGTGCGCCAGCGGCGCTCCGGCTAGACTGGCAGCCGGCCGCGCCGAGGTAGCTCAATGGCAGAGCAACTGTTTTGTAAACAGTAGGTTGTGGGTTCGACTCCCACTCTCGGCTCCACCTTCTCGCACGGTCCTCGCACGCTTCGCGCTGGGCAACCGCGATGTCACTCCCCCGACGTACGAGTGCCGTCTCGGTCGTAGCCGCCCAGCACGGCGGCGATGCTCGCGCCGAGGAGGATCGCCACGCCGACCACGAAGGCCCACGTCGCCATGAGGCCGACGCCTGCCAGCGCACCATAGGGACCGTCGAAGGTACCCATCTCCGACATCATGCCCATGACCGCCTGCGAGATCCGAACCCCGATGGTCGAGATCGCCGCGCCGATCGCGGCGTGCTGCCAGGTCACGTCGGCCTCGGGCAGCACGCGATACGCGATGAAGAAGAAGACGCCGATGAGGATGAACGGCAGCAGCTGCCACTCGAGGAGCCAGACCTGCTCGCCGGCCTGCGAGCCCGTGATCGCGCTGATGCCGGCCTCGGCCGCGCCGGTCAATGCGAGAAGGATGAGCGACAGCGCAAGCAGCCAGGCACGACTGCGTTGGGTGTCCCAGAAGGAGAGCCGATCCGTTCGACCGTACATGCGGTTGATGGCACTCGCGAGCGCCGCGAAGGCACGCGATCCGGCGAAGAGCAGAAACGCCAGCGAGACGAGCCCCGGGCCGGTGGCGATCGGCTCCTCGCGGAGGAGCACGCCCTGGAGCAGGTCGGCTTTCGCCGGGACGAACTTGGAGGCTTGGGTGATCACGAAGTCCTTCGCCTCCGCCTCGGTG
>DATKDB010000126.1:0-26523 GCA_035512895.1 Binatia bacterium
CGCGCCCGCCCGTGGCTGCGCTACGCTCGGGGTGATGACGATTGACGAGACGCTTCGACCGGGCCGGCGGCTGTACGACGCGCGGCGAAGGCGCATCGGGACGATCGATGCCGTCTTCGCCGACTACCTGCTCGTCCGCACCGCCGGCCAGCCGGATGCGTAAGGCGCGCCATTCACGTCGTGGCCGCGACCACAAGGGATCGGGGCTCGATTCGAACGTCGAGCGGCAGCGTGCCGAACGGCTCGCCATCGAGGTGCGCACGCGTGCCGCCGTCTCCGTCAATCTCGATCGTCCGGCCGGCGAGCATCGTCACCGACGGGTGCCGAACGTGGGTGCCCCGGTAGAGGTTCGGGAGCTCGCGCAGAACGGTCAGGCGCGAGATGTCACCCACGACGCACACGTCGAGCCTGCCGTCGTCAACGCGGGCATCGGGCGCGATGCGCATGCCACCGCCGTAGAACGCGCCGTTGGCGACCGCCACGAAGAGCACGTCGCGCGTGGTGCGCTCGTCGTCGACGGTGATCTGCACGCGGCGGTTCTCGAACCGTCGCAGCTCGCTCAGCGTCGTGAGCAGGTAACCCGCGCGCCCAGCGCCCCGTCCCCTGCGCCCCGCCATGGCCGCGGCCACCTGCGCGTCGAAGCCGATCCCGCCGGCGGACGCGAACCAGCGCTCGGCCCCGTCCCCGTTGCGCGCGCGGGCCGCATCGATCGTGCGGGTCGAGCGACCGATGGCCACGCGCCAGGCCTCGGCCGCGTCGACGGGCAGTCCGACGCTGCGCGCGAGGTCGTTCCCGGTCCCGACCGGCACGATGCCGAGCTCGACGCCACTGGACGTCGAGAGGAGGCCGTTGACGACCTCCTGGACCGTCCCGTCGCCGCCGACCGCGACGATCCGGTCGTGACCCTGGCCGAGCGCCTCGGCCGCGAGTTCCTCGCCCTCGCCCGCGCGCCGCGTGACGTGCAGCGCGGCCTCCGGGCGTGACGCAAGCCGTTCACGCAGCCACGGAACGAGGCGTGCCGCGCGTCCGCCTCCCGCGGTCGGATTGACGATGACGAGCGGAAGGTGCGGCACCCGTCCGATTGTGCGGTTGGCGTCAAGCGCGCGGAGACGGTACGGTGCTCGGCATGGGACGTCTTCTGCGAGGGCTGGCTCGCCTGCTCGGGACGGCGATCGGCGCGTTTGCCGGTGTCGTGGCCGTACAGCTCATGCGCCTGCGACGCATGGACTTCCTGCCGAGCCACCCGGGCTTCTACATCAACCACGTCGTCACGGCCGCGAACGGGGCCCGTCGCGGGGATCGCCTGCGTCTCGTCGTGCTCGGCGACTCGACGACGGCCGGGGTCGGCGTGGAGCGAGCGGAGGATGCGCTCCCCCATCTCATCGCTCAGCGCATCGCCGATGCGGAGTCGCGGCCGGTGCATGTCGTCAGCTATGGCTGGGCCGGTGCGCGCGCCGCCGACGTGGCCCGCATCCAGCTCCCTCGCGCCCTCGAGCCGCTGCGCGAGACGGAGACCGAGCCGTTCCTGCCGGGAGCCGACGTCGTCGCGGTCGTCATCGGCGCGAACGACGCGACGCACAACACCCTGCCCTGGCGCTTCCGTGCCGACATCCGCGCGACGCTTGCCGGAATTCGCAGCGCCGCCCCGAACGCCCGCGTCGTGCTGGCCGGGATCCCGGCGTTTCGGGGCGCCCTGCGCGGCATCGAGCCGCTCATCTTCCTCGCCGATCAGTATTCCCGCTTCCTGCGGCCGATCAGCCGCATCGAGGCCGAGCGGGCGGGCGTCGCACACGCGGACCTCGCCGGCGAGGTGCCGTCCCGCCTTCGTGGGCGTCACGACTCGCTCTCGAGCGATCGCTTTCATCCGTCCGTCGTCGGCTATCGGGTCTGGGCCGACGTCATCGTCGAGGCGCTGGACCCCGGACACGGACGCCATCCCGCCGACGCGGTCGTCGACCCTGCCGGCGCCTGACGTTGCACCCGCGCACCGAAAAAACATTGCGCTCTGGCCCCCCACGATGCGATCCTACGGCCTCACGGAACCGCACCCTTGTGCCCACGGGGGAACCACGTGCGCCCAATCCTCCTCGCCGCCGCCGTGGCGACGCTCCTCGGTAGCCTCGGCTTCGCCGCGCCCGCCCATGCCTCGACGCCCGCGAAGGTGGCGATCATCGTCGGCCCGGTCGGCGAGGCACTGACGCCGGTCTACATCGGCCTGGCCGAGGCGGCCGCGACCGCGGCCGAGACGCGTGGCGCCAGCGTGGCTCGGGCCTACTCGCCGGATGCGACGGTCGAGCTCGTGCTTGCCGCCGTCGAGGACGCGAACATCGTCGTCTACCTCGGGCACGGCGTCGGAACGCCGAACCCGTACACCGACACACCGAGCGCGGCGACGACGAACGGCTGGGGCCTGAACGGTCCGAGCGCGGTCGGGACCCACGCCGACTCCTGGTCCGACGGGACGCTCGCCTACTACGGCGAGGCGTGGATCGCGGAGCACGCGAGGCCGGCAGCGGGCTGGGTCATGATCTACTCGAACGCGTGCTACGCGCCGGGCGCATCCGAGGAACACGATCCCGCGGCCGACGAGGCGACCGCCGCGGGGCGGGTCAGCGCCTACTCCCGCGCGCCGCTCGCCGACCTTGGCGCGTCGGGGTACTTCGCGACCGACTTCTACGAGGGAGCCGCGCACCTCGTCGGGGCGCTCCTCGACAAGCCCGACCGCCCGTACGGCGACGTCTTCGCCTCCGAGCCTCGGTTCAGCGCCGAGGCCGTCGACCGCCTGCCGCACGCCAGCGTGGACGGGGCCGAGACGTGGCTGCACCGCTCACCGTACTTCGAGGGCAAGGTCGACTACTGGTACGCGTTCGCCGGCAACCCGGCGGCGAGCCTCGCGAGCGGCACCGAAGGGACCCTCGCCTCGTCGGCCGCGGCCGTGGGGTCGCCGCTGGCGGCCGTGGACGGCCTCGTGACCGGCCGCGCCTCGAGCTACCCCGAGAGCGTAGGCTGGGAGGGCGTCGCGACGGTCGCCCTGCCGCTCGAGATCGGTGGGGGCATCCCCGAGGGCGAACCCAACTCCGTCCTCGTCTGCGCCGACCGCTGCGTGACCCTGCCGGTCGTCGAATCGTGCCCGTGCTACGTCGGGACGCCGGACCAGCGCGTCGCGAACCTGTCGCACGAGGCATGGCGCCTCGTGACCGACCGGCCGTTGTCCGACGGGCTCGTGCAGGTGGAGGTGCACCTCTCCCCGGTCGCGCCCGTCCCCGAGCCGCCGGCTCTCCTGCGACCCTAGGCCACGGTCACCGTGATCGTGTGGTGGCCGCGTGAGCCGTCCGGAGCGGGCGGCGTGCGCCGGTCGGTCTGAACCTCGCCGGCCCCATCGGTCGCCCGCACGCGGAGGAGATGCTGCCCGGGCGCCGCGTCCCAACGATGGACGAACTGGACCCAGGTCGCGTCCGAGATCGGCGAGCTCAGCTCGGCCGGCACCCATCCCTCCTCGTCCACCTGGACCTCAACGGCGCTCACGCCCCGGTCCGGGGCCCACGCCACCCCGGCGATCGGCACGACTCCGGCGGCGAGGCTGGCTCGGTCGCCGGGAACATCGATGCGTGACTGCGTCAGGATCGGTCCCTCCTTCGACCAGCCGAGCGGGACCCAGTAGGCGTCGAACGCGTCCCAGGTCGTCATCTCGATCTCGCTCAGCCACTTCGTGGCGCTCACGTACCCGAACAGGCCCGGCACGATGAGGCGCGCCGGGAACCCGTGATCGGCCGGGAGCGGCTCGCCGTTCATCGCCACGGCGACGAGCGACTCGCGATCGTCGGCGAGCGCATGGGCCGTCGGGAAGCCGACCGTGAACCCGTCCACGGCACGGCCGACGACCTGCGTCGCCTCCGGCTGCACGCCGGCCCGCTGGAGCAGCTCCTTCAGCCGGACGCCGCGCCACAGGGCGTTGCCGACGAGCCCGCCACCGACCTCGTTGCTGACGCAGGCGATCGTGACGTACTGCTCGTACAGCGGCATCGCGACGAGCTCGTCGTACGTTAGCTCGAAGGGCCGATCGACGAGGCCGCTCACCCGCAGGCGCCACGTCTCGAGCCGCGGGCGAGGGACGAGCAACGCGGTGTCGATCCGATAGAAGTCACGGTTCGGCGTCACGATCGGGCTGACGCCGTCGACGTCGAGCGACGCGCCTGCCGGCAGCTCCGGCGCCGAGGCCTGCGGTCCCGGCACCGAGCCGACCTGCGGCACGGCGCCGGCACGTCCACGCACGAGCAGCGTGCGGCCGACAAGGCCGCTGGCGGCGGCCACGCCGACGAGGGCGATCGAGGTGCCCAGGAAGCGACGCCGCCCCCACGCGGGCATCTCGGCCGTGGCGGGCCGTCCGCGCGCGGCTGCGAGGCGCAGCAGCCAGGGCAGGGCGAACAAGGCGATCATCGCCGCGACGAGCACGACGACGAGCGTCGTGAACGGCTCGGAGAGCGGGTCACGCAGCCCGGCGGCGAGTGCGAGCAGCCCGAAGGCGGCGATGCCGGCCCTCGCGGCGTTCGGCCGCCTCCGCGCCACGATCCCGCCGGCGGCGGCAGCGGCGAGCGCGACGCCCACGATCACGACGTTGAGCAGGAGCTTATCGGCCTCGCCGAACAGGTCGACGACGAACTGCTTAGCGCCCGGCGGCTGGAGGGCGATGACGAAATCGCCGATCGCGATGACCGGGCTCGCGGCGCCGGGCAGCAGCCCCGCCAGCAGCTCCGCGCCGCCGAGGGCCGCGGCACCCGCGGCAATGCCCGCCACCGCGGCCTGCCGGCGCGTTGGGATCGTCAGCGGCTCAGCCGTCTCGTCGTCCATCGATCCCAGTACGCGTACCGTTGCACGCCCTCATCGTAGGGATCGTTTCGGCACTCCGCTTGCTCTACGACCCGCGTGGCCGGACTGCTGTGGATCAGTGACCGCGAGCCGGGCGTGCGGAGCCTCTTCCGTGAGCTCTTGCCCGAGGCCGAGATCCTCGCCCCGGACGAGCTCGAGGCCCGGCTGCAGCTCGGACAGCGGCCTGACGGGCTCGTGATCGATGGGACCCAGCTCCTCGAGCTGCCAGCGCGCGAGCGCCGCTCGCTCCTCGCGCTGCCCAGGGTGCTCGTGTGCACCGGTCGGCTCCTCGCCTCGCTGCCGCTCAACCTCGTCTCCAGCCCGGGGGTCGTCGTCCTCGCCAAGCCGTTCTGCATCGAGGACCTCGAGGTGGCCATCGAGTGGCTGCGCGAGGGCCCGCGCGCCGGGGCACCGGCATCGGCCCCACTCGCCGCGATCGTCCAGCGCCGCCGGCCACGGCGACCGCGCGGCGGCGGCGCGGCGCACTGAGCGAGCGCTAGGATCATCTTCGAGATGCCCGATCGGATCGACCTGCGCTCCGACACCGTCACGCTCCCGACGGACGCGATGCGCCGCGCCATCGCCGAGGCCGTGGTCGGCGACGACCAGTACGGGGAAGACCCATCGGTCAACCGGCTCCAGGCGCAGGTGGCGGAGCTGCTCGGCATGGAGGCGGCGCTCTTCCTGCCCAGCGGCACGATGGCGAACCAGGTCGCCCTCCGCACGCTCACCCATCCGGGCGACGACGTCCTCGTGCCGGTGCAGTCGCATCTCGTCCTGCACGAGACCGGGGCCGGCGCGGCGAACGCCGGCGTGCAGTTCACCGAAATCGGCGCTGGCGGGATCTACGACGCCGATGACGTGCGGGCCGCCGCCAAGCCCGCCGGCCACATCGTCCACCCGCCCACGACGCTGCTCGTGGCCGAGAACACCCACAACCGCGCCGGCGGCATCGTCTTCCCCGCCGAGCCGCTCCGCGCGGCCCTGGCGACCGCGCGCGAGCACGGCCTCGCGACATACCTCGACGGCGCGCGGCTCTTCAACGCGGCGGCCGCCGCCGACCGCCCACCGTCGGAGCTGACGGCCGGCTTCGACCTCGTGGCCGTCTCGCTCAGCCAGGGGCTCGGCGCGCCCGCCGGCTCGCTGCTCGCAGGGTCGGCGGCGCTCGTCGAACGCGCGCATCGGTTCCGTCGCATGGCGGGCGGCGCGATGCGCAAGGCCGGCATCCTCGCCGCCGCCGGCACCCATGCGCTCGACCACCACCTCGAGCGACTGGCGGAGGATCATGCCAACGCACGGCTCCTGGCCGATGAGCTCCTCCGCGGCGACGACGTCGAGCTCGACCGATCCACCGTCCAGACGAACATCGTCGTCTTTACTCTCGTCGAGCGCACTGGCGTTCCCGACGCCGCGACATTCGTCGAGCGCTGCCGGGAGCGCGGGGTCCTGCTCAACGCGTTCGGCCCGCGCACCGTGCGCGCCGTGACCCATCTCGGCCTGAGCGCCGACGACTGTCGTGCCGCCGCCAAGGTGATGCGGGCCGTGGCCGACGGCCGCTAGACCTGCTCGACCGGCTCGACGTCCTTCGGGTCGAGCGTCAGGGCCGCCGAGTTGATGCAGTAGCGCAGCCCCGTCGGCTGGTCGCGCGCGTCGTCGAAGATGTGCCCGAGGTGGCCGCCGCATCGTGCGCAATGCACCTCGGTGCGGCTCATGAAGAACGATCGGTCCGTCTCGGTCTCGACGGCCTCGGGGTCCCTCGGCTGGAAGAAGGACGGCCAGCCGGAACCCGACTCGAACTTCGTATCGGCATCGAACAGCTCGTTGCCGCAGCCCGCGCACCGATAGACGCCGGACCCGTGCTCGTCCCAGTACGTTCCCGTGAACGCCGGCTCCGTGCCCTTCTCGCGCAGGATGCGGTACTGCTCGGGCGTGAGCTCGGCGCGCCACTCCTCGTCCGTCTTCGTGATCTTCTGGCTCGCCATGCGCTAAATGTACGCCTCGCGGAACGCGTATGCGATACGGCCGAGAGACGACGGCCGTTTGTCCCGCCTCGGACCGCGTTGAACGCCCATGGTCGCGGGCGGCATCGGCGCCCGACGATCACCGCATGGCACTTCGTCTACCGTCCCCCACCCAGCGCCGCTCCAGCCTCGTCACACCGAGCGCCACCGTGCTCGTGGCCGTGTCCGTGACCCTGCTCCTGAGCATCGTGCTGGCATCGTTCCGCGCCGACCTCGTCGGCGGGGCTCCACCCTCACCCGCGCAGCCGGTGACGTCGCCGGCCGCGAGTCCCACGCCGACGCCGACCTCGCGACCGACGCCCCCGGCGACGACGACGAGCACGCCCAGCCCGACCGTCTCGCCGACCCCGACGCCGTCACCGGCGCCGACGCCGCTTCCGACGCCCCGGGCGACCCCCGCACCGACCGCACCACCACCGGTCGCCGACGGGCCGCCGGCGTGCGCGTACACCGACATCCTGACGCCACGGCACGGCTACGGCGACTGGCCGATCTCGCTGCTCGACACGATCTACCACCTGCCGGCCGACTACGCCCCGGGCGACCTCGTCGACAGCGGCGGCGCCGGGGTCAACGCCGGATACCTCGTGCGAAGCCTGATCGTCGCCGACCTGCGCGAGATGGCCGCCGCGGCGCGCGCGCGCGGCACGCCGATCCAGCTCGTGAGCGGATACCGCAGCCACGCCCAGCAGCATGCGACGTTCAATTACTGGGTCGGCGTCGGCGGGTACGAGCAGGCGCTCCGCACGAGCGCGCGTGCCGGCCACAGCGAGCACCAGCTGGGCACGACGATCGACGTGACGAGCGAGGGCGGCCTCGACCCGTGGGCGTACGCCGACTGGGCCACGACCCCGGCCGGGGCGTGGATGGCCGCCAACGCCTGGCGCTACGGCTTCGTCATGAGCTACCCGCGCGGCGCGTTCCAGGCGAGCTGCTATGACTACGAGCCGTGGCACTACCGGTACGTCGGGCGCGACCTGGCCGCCCGCATCGCCGGCAGCGGGCGCGTGCCGCGCCTCGTGCTCTGGGAGCTCCAGTAGGCACGTATCCTTCTCGGATGCCGGCGCAGCGTCTCCTCCTTGCACCGGGCGCCTCGGGGCGGATCGAGCAGCTCGCGCGGCACGCGTCGGGTCTCGCGGCGCGTGGGCTCACGGTCGAGCTCGTTGCGCTGCCCCGCGGCCCAGCCGAACGTGCGCTCCCCCACTACCGTGAGGCCGCCGGCGCCGGGCTGGCCACCGCCGTCATCGGCGGGCAGTCATTCGGCGGGCGCGTCGCGTCGCTTCTAGCGGCCGAGTCGCCGCCGGCGGCGCTCATCCTGTTCGCCTACCCGCTCCATGCGCCCGGCCGCCACGAGGCTTGGGCCGATCGGACGGACCACTGGCCGCGGATCGCCTGCCCGACGCTCCTCCTCTCCGGCGAGTCGGACCCGTTCGCGCGGCTCGACCTCCTGCAGGAGGCGGTGACGCGACTGCCCCGCGCGGCGCTCGTGACGTTCCCCGGCGTCGGCCACGGCGTCGCGCCCGTCCTCGAGGCGGCACTCGACGAGGTCGCTGCCTTCATCGGTGCCAATACCTGACCGGCCGTGTCGTCAATCCGGGCGTATCCTCCGCACCGATGCGAGCCTCGCGTTTGGTCCAGCTGCTCCTCATGCTCCAGGCCCGCGGCCGGATGACGGCCGCGGCGCTGGCCGCCGCGCTCGAGGTCTCCGAACGCACGATCCATCGCGACGTCGACGCGCTGAGCGCGGCCGGCGTCCCGATCTACGCGGAGCGCGGTCCGCACGGCGGCATCCAGCTCGTGGACGGCTATCGAACGCGGCTCACCGGCCTCACGGGCGACGAGGCGGAGGCGCTCTTCCTCTCCGGCCTTCCGGGCCCTGCGGCGGAGCTCGGGCTCGGAACGGTGGTCGCGGCTGCCAGGCTCAAGGTCCTCGCGGCGCTGCCGACCGAGCTGCGCACGCGAGCGTCACGGCTGGTCGAGCGCTTCCACCTCGACACGTCGGGCTGGTTCCAGGGCGGCCAGCCGGTCCCGCAGCTCGGTGCCCTCGCCGAGGCGGTGTGGGGCGGGCACCGGCTCGAGATCACGTACCGGCGCGGCGAACGCCACGTCGAGCGCATCGTCGAGCCCCTCGGCCTCGTCCTGAAGGCGGGCACCTGGTACGTCGTCGCCGTCCCCGACGGCCAGGTGCGGACGTACCGGGCCGACCGCGTCGTCTCGGTCCGGGATACCGGCGAGGTCGTCGCACGGCCGTCCGACTTCGACCTCCCGTCTTACTGGGCCGAGTCGAGCGCCGCCTACGAGCGAGAGGCACCACGCGTGACCGTCACGATCCGCATCCACCCCCGCGCGATCCCGTCCCTCGCGGATCTCTTCGGCGAACGGGCCCTGCGTGACGCGGAGGAGCTGCCCGCGGGCGCCGACCCGGAGGGCTGGCGACGGCTACGGCTGTCGGTCGACTGGCCGGACGAGGTACCCGGCCGCCTCGTCGCGCTCGGCAGCTCGGTCGAGATCCTCGAGCCCGCCGAGATGCGAGACCGTGCCGTGGCGCTCGCCCACGACGTGATCGCCAGGCACGCGAGCGTCAGATGACCGTGCCGGCGAGGACCGAGACGACCGACACGACAAGCCACCCGATCACGAGGACGAGCGCGGCGACGGTGCCGAGCAGCACACCGACGACGAGCCAGTCGTCGCGAGTCGAGGTCCCCGGATCCTCGAGGTGACGTCGCACGAGAGCGAGGTTGCGCGTGCTCGCCTTGAACCAGAAGTCGAACGCATCGCCGGCGAACGGAATGGCGCCGACGACGAAGTCGACGGCGCTGTTGACGAGCATGCGCGTGATGACGATCCGGGGCAGCCCCATCCGCGACGCTCGCCAGATGACGAGGAGGCCAAGCCCGCCGCTGGCGAGGTCGCCGACGACGGGAACGAGCCCGATGACGGCATCGATCCCGAACCGGCGACCGCCCGTTCCCGGAACCGGGATGCTGTTGTCGAGCAGCCACGCCAACCTCTGGACCTCGGCCAGCGAGCGCTGGCGATCCGCCTCGCTGCGCGGCAGCCTTGTCACTCGGCCCATCTGGTCTCATCATGCACGACCGATGCCTCGTCTCGGTCGAACGACGCGGGCCTCGCCACGCCACTCCGCCCTGTTCGACGCGCCACCCGACCGGGAGACTCACACGCAATGAACGCCGCCCGCACCGTCAGCATCTCTCCCGCCGCGCCGCTGCCAGGCCGTTCGCGGCGCGCGCCGATGATCGGGCTGCTGCGCGCGCTCCTTCTGGGCGAGATGCTCGGCGCGATCGTCCTGACGATCCTTCTCAGCATGCTCGCGGCCGCCCTGCGGGACTTCCTCGGCGGCGACTCCGGGCGGGCGGCCGAGGAGACGGTCCGGTTCGCGGCGGGCGGAACCTTCCTGTTCGCCATCCTGGCCGCCATCGCCTCGCGCGGGGCGCGCCGGCGCCGCCCGTGGGCCTGGACCCTCGCGGCCGTGCTCCAGGTCGTGCTCGCGGTCGGCACCGGCGCGGCGATCTTCGTCGCGACGTGGACGCCGCTGTACCTCGTCGGCTTCGCGCTCGCGATCGCCGTCATGCTCGTCCTCTCGACCGCATCGGTCCGGCGCGCCCTCGGCCAGGTCTGACGATCGACTCGACGTTCCTGACAGCAGCTGTCGGGTATCGGTCCGAGAATCGTCACCGATGAGCGAGGCGAATCCACACGACCCCGGCCCGGACGCGGCCGGCCGGCGAGGCGAGTCGCACGCCACCGCCGCCCGGGAGCCGCTCACGCTCGGCCGCGCCACCGTCCGCATCGGCACCGCGTCCTGGACCGATCCGACGATGACGGCCGCCGGCGTCTTCTATCCGCCCGACGCCACGTCGGCCGAGGAGCGGCTCGTGTACTACGCCAACCAGTTCCCGATCGTGGAGGTCGACGCGACCTACTACGCCCTCCCGGCACGCCGGACCGGCGAGCTGTGGCTCGAGCGCACGCCACCGGACTTCACCTTCGACATCAAGGCGCACGCGCTCATGACGGGCCAGCCGTCGGAGGTGAAGCGCCTGCCGAAGGACCTGCGCGAGTCCCTGCCCGCGGAGCTGCTCGACCAGAAGCGGGTGTACGCCCGCGACCTGCCGAACGAGGTCGTCGACGAGATCTGGGCGCGCTTCCTCGACGGGATCGAGCCACTGCGGTCGTCGGGCAAGCTCGGCGCCGTGTTCCTCCAGTATCCGCGCTGGTTCTTCCCGACGGCTGCGTCACGCGACGAGATCGTCCGCGCGAGGGAGCGCCTCGGGGACACGCCGTTCGCGGTCGAGCTGCGGCATGCCAGCTGGTTCAACGAGAAGAACCGGGAGCGCACCGTCGAGTTCTTCCTGAAGCACGACATCCCGTTCGTCATGGTCGACGCCCCGCCGGGGACGAAGTCGTCGATTCCCCCGATGACGCTCGTCACGTCGCCGAAGCTCGCGATCGTGCGCTTCCACGGGCGTCGCACCGAGACCTGGGAGCGGTCGGGCATCCCGGTCGTCGAGCGCTTCCGCTATCTGTACGACGAGGCCGAGCTCGGCGACTGGGTGCCGCGCATCCGGGAGGCGGCCGAGCAGGTGCCCGAGATCCACGTCCTCATGAACAACTGCTACGCAAACTACGGCACGACGAACGCACGCGAGATCGCGGACCTGCTCGCGAGCGAGGTGCCGAGCCTCGATCGCTGAAGCGGCTATCAGGGGTCGCGACGCCCTGATCGGGCACCGGCGCCGACCGCGACGTGACGCTCGTACGCGCTGACGAAGGCGACCTGTGTTTCCGTCTCGACCGCGGTCGGGTGGCGCAGGGCACGAATGCGATCGATGGCGCGGTCGGCCGGCCAGCCCGCTGCGACGAGCGCGCAGGCGGCCACCGTCCCGGTGCGCCCGACGCCGCCCATGCAGGCGACGGCCACGTCACCGCCGCGCCGTGCCCGCGTGAGCCGGCCGAGCGTCTCGTCCATGTGCTCCAGGGATGGCGGCGCCTCGCCGTCGGCCACCGGGCGCCGATCGACGGTGATCTGCCGCTCGGCCGCCCGGCGCACGATCCCCATGTCACCCCAGCGTCTCAGCTCGTCGTCGTCGACGAGGAGGACGAGGTAGTGAATCCCGCCGTCGCGCAGCGTGTCCAGGTCCGCTTCGAGGCTGCGCCGGTAGACGAGGCCCGGATAACGCTCTGAAGCCCCGTGCTTGCCGGGCAAGAACGTCAGGCCGAGACGGCCGCCGGCGCCGTCCGCGAGCTCCCCCGCGTCGACCCAGTCGACGCGCAGCGGCGGGTCGAGCGCGTCGTCGTCCACCTAGTTGAGCGCCCCGTTGCCTCGAGAACAGAAGTGGCCGGTCGCCTCGAGCGGCTGGCCGCAGAACGGGCACGCCGGCCGCCCGGCGCTCACGAGGGCCTCGGCGCGGTGGACGAACCCGCGCGCATCGGCCGCGCTCAGGCGCACGCGGAGCAGGTCCGGGCCCTCGTCGGCGTCGTCGGGCAGCTCGACGTACTCGCCGTCCTCGCTCGGCGTCTGCGCCTCGATGACGACCGCCTCGGTGCCGGCGTCCCACGCCAGGGCCATCGCCCCGACCCGGAAGAGTTCGACGACCGGCGCCTCCAGGTCGTGCGCATCGGCCACGGCGCGTTCCGTCGGCGCCTCGACCGCGTCGAGCAGGTCCTCGAGCCGCTGCGCGAGGGCCGCCACCTGGATCTTCTCGAGGCCGACGCTCACGAGGACGCTTCCCTTTCGCGCCTGGAGATAGAAGGCTCGCTCGCCCGGCTCACCGACGGCGCCGGCCACGAAGCGATCGGGGTCGTCGAAAAGGAAGAGGCGGCGTGTCATGACCACCATCCTACCGGCTGGCCCGAGCGGTAGAGTGACCGGTGCAGATGAGCACCGCGGCCGCGACGTAGCCCGATGCGAGAGCGCGTTCGTTCGATGCGCTCGCGGCGCATGGCGCGTCGAGCGGGCGACGACCCCCGCCTCGAGCTCTCCCCGCGCGCCGCCCGCCTGGGAGGCTGGCTGATCGCCCTGCTCCTCGTCGTCGGCGTCGCCGTGGCCGTCCGCATCCTCGGCGGCAACGCCGACGGCACCCCGGTCGGCGCCGGCGCCTCCGCATCGGCCCCGGCCGGCGACGCGGCCGAGATCACGTTCGGGACGGAGCTCGACCCGGCCAGTGGAGAGGTGGCCGAGGCAGCCCGGACCGAGCGGTTCGGCCCCGGTGAGACGTTCGCCTACTCGGTCTCCCCTGGCGACGGCCCAGTGCCCGACGCGGCATACGTCGAGGTGCGTCGGACGGGCGGCGAGGCCGTCCAGGAGCCGACCCATGCGCCGCTCAGCGACCCGAGCGTGATCGCCTTCGTGCTGCCCGCGGACCGGCTCTTCGCCGCATTCGGGCCGGGCGAGTACAGCATGCTCATCCGCCTCGCGCTCGACGAGGAGCCGATCGCACGCGGCGAATTCGAGCTCGCCGGCGTCGCGACGTCGCCCAGTCCCTGAGACAACGAAGAGGGATCGGAGATGTGCCCCATCTCCGATCCCTGAAGGCAAGTCGGCGTGCCCATCCGACTCGTCATGCGAAGGGTACGGCGGTCAGTCCGCACCTGTCAACACTTAATTGACCGTCAGCGCCTCGCTGCTCAGCTCGTAGGCGCCACGGTGGTCCCCGGACTCGGCGCGCAGGTCCGCCCACTCGCGCAGCACATCGCGCAGGCGGTTCGGCACGCGGCTCGTGCGAGCGGCCTCGGCGGCCTCGGCGAATCGAATCTCGGCCTCTTCGGCACGTCCGGCACGGCGCAGCGCGCGCGCCTCGGTCAGGCGCGCCATCAGGCCGCCGAACTCGTTGCCGCTCCGCGCCGCGTAGTCCCGCGCCGAGCCCGCGAGGCGCAGGGCCTCGTCGAGCTCGCCACTGGCGAGCGCCACCTGCGCCTCCGTGTCGACCACGGACGCCATCCAGCGCTCGTCGCCGGTCGCCTCGATCTGACTGCGGGCTTCGGTCGCGAGCTCCCGCGCCCGCTCAACCTGGCCGGTCGCCAGGTACGCGAGCGCGAGGTCGTTCTCGATGCGTGCGGACTCGAAGATCGCGCCGGCCGCGCGATAGAGCGCCATGCCCTGCGTCCCGGTCCGGATCGCCGCCTCAAAGTCCCCCATCTCGCGGTAGCTGACTGCAAGGTTGAAGAGGAACGCCGCCCGGCGCCGGTCGTCGAGGTCGGCCGCCAGCCCGCGGGCCTCCTCGAGGTACGTGAGGGCGCGCGGCGCCTGGCCGGAGCGCGACTCGACGGCGGCGAGCGAGGTAAGGAGACGCATCTCGAAATCGGGCTCGACGTTCAGCCCGTTGCGCACCTGCTCGAGCAGGGCGGTCAGCACGCTGCGGGCGTCGAGCTCGTTGTCGGACTGGTAGAGGCCGTACGCGAGCCAGTAGCGGGCAAGCGCGGCATCGGTCGCGCGTCCGGCCGCCGTGTACAGACGAACGGCCTCCGATGCGGCCGTGATCGCGTCGCGCCCCAGGTCCATGCGGGCGGAGGCCTCCGCAAGCCCGCGCAGCAGGTCGGCGCGCAACCCATCGTCGGTCGCGTCGTCGAGCAGGGCGCGGTAACCGTCCGCGGCGGCCTGCCAGTCGCCGGCAGCCAGGCGCATGTCGACCTCGAGGCGGGTCCACGCCGGGTGCGCCTCGTCGATGAAGTGGCTGGCCGGCAGGCCGAGACGGCCGCTCAGGAAGCTGAGCGCGACCATGGACGGTCGCGCGATCCCCGTCTCGAGCGCGCTGACGTACGCCTTCGTGTATCGCTCCCCCGCCAGCTGCTGCTGGGTCATGCCGGCGCGATGCCGCGCCTCACGGATGCGGGCGCCGATGCGTCGCGCCAGGTCGCGATCCTTCTCGGTGGCGCGGGCGCTCGTTCTCATCCGGGGCATGGCGGCAGTGTACACGGCATGGCAAGCCTCACTTGACCCGACGCTCCACCGAAAGTACCCCCGTCCGGCGGGATTCCGGGACCGACGGGTCATTGTCCGCTGGTCCCATCGGCGCGACGGTGTTCGACGGCAGCCATCGGAGTGCGTGACACGCACACGCCGGCCGCCGACTAGAAGGAGCACAGACCGATGCAGGTCAAGCGAATCGTCCGATCCCTCGTGGTCGCCGGAACGGCTGCCGCGCTGAGCATCCTCAGCGTCGTCGCCTCGGTCATGGCATCCACCGGTGGTGGCGACTTCCCGCGCTAAAGCGCACTCGACCCGGGCGCCAGCCCGAAATTGAACGCCCCGAACCCCTAGTGCCCGTGCTGGTAGTAGGGGTTCGCGCCTGCCTCGTGGTCGGTGGCATCCACGATCTCCATGATCGCGGGCACGGCCGCGCGGATCGCGGTCTCGACGCCCTGCTTCAGGGTGACGTCGACCGCTGAGCATCCCTGGCAGCCGCCACCGAAGCGCAGGAAGGCGGTGCCGTCCTTCACGTCGACGAGCGTCACGACGCCGCCGTGCGATCCGACGCCGGGGTTGATCTGCCGGTCGATGACCTCCTGGACCGCGCGGGCCACCGGATCCTGCCATCCCTCGTTCGGGTTGTCGATGCGCAGCCCGCCCCCGGTCACGGCCGGATCGAGATCGATGCTCGCGCCGGCAAGATCAGCGGCGCTAGCCGGATCGACGGCGATGCTCAGGCCGTCGAGGTCGACGACGAGATCGTCGTCGGCCCGCTCGCGCGGATCCTCGAGCGCGATCTCGTAGCGGAAGCGCGGCCCGTCCTTGGCCAGCACCCGCACGCGCAACAGCGCCTCGGGAAAGTCGTTGAAGGTGCGGACGCCGTCGATCTTCTCGCGGGCCTCGGGGGTCACGGTCAGGAGCTGGTCAATCATCGGTCCCATGGTAGCCCACGCCGCCCGGGACGTCAGCCGAGCGGGGGCAGCGCCTGCTCGTCGGTCAGCACCGCGCGGAACGGATCGCCTCGCGAGGTGACGCGGGCAACGGCATCGCGGATCGTCCATCGGTCCGGCCGCAGCTCCGGGTCGTCAAGCTCCTCCCAGCCGATCGGCATGCTCACCGGCGCTCCCGGCGCCGGACGTGTGCTGTATGGCGCCACGAGCGTCTTGTTGATCGCGTTCTGCGTGTAGTCGAGTCGAGCCTTGCCTCGGCGCGCCCGCTTCGCCCACTCCCAGCTGACGAGGTCCGGCACCGTGCCCCCAATGGCCCGCGACAGGCCCTCAACCCAGTCCCGCGTGTCATCGAAGCCCGGGCCGCGGGCGATCCCGATCCAGACCTGGATCCCGCGCTTGCCGGTCACCTTCGGATGGCCGCGCACGCCGAGATGCTCGAGCGCCGTCCGGTACAGCCGCGCGAGGACGAGCAGCTCTTCCCAGGAGGTGTCCGGGCCGGGGTCGATGTCGATGAGCGCGTACGAGGGCCGATCGGGGGCATCGGTCCGGCTCGTCCAGGGGTGGAGCTCGATCGCCGCCTCCTGCGCGAGCCAGGCGAGGGTGGCGGCGGAGTCGACGACCGGGTAGTCCTTCGGCCCCTCCTCCCGGTGGTGATACGTCCAGCGCGAGACCCACGGCGGAGCGTGGCCGGGCAGGTCCTTCTGCCAGAACCCCTTCTGGCCGATGCCGTTCGGATACCGCTGCACGGTGAGCCCGCGGCCGTCGAGATACGGGATGAACGTCGGGGCGATCGCGAGCTGGTAGCGCAGCAGGTCGCGCTTCGTGACCGGCTCGCCGCCCTCGTCACGCGCGGTGAAGAGGACCTTGTCGAGGTTCGTGACCCGAATCTCGCGCCCCTCCACGACGAGCGTGCCCTCCCGTTCGAGCGCGTCGAGTGCCGAGATCGCGTCGTCGCCTGCGGCCATCGGGGCCGGTGATTGCACGTCGCTGGCCGGGACGGTGCCCTCGGCCATCGCCGTGGCGGTGGCGGTCGGCACCTCGCGTTCGCGGCGGACGCTGCGCGGCGCCTTGCCGGGATCGAGACCCTTGAATGCCGCCTGGCGCAGGAGGCCGTCGGCGGTCCACTCCGCGAACTCGACGCGGGCCACGAGGCTCGGCTCGACCCAGCGGGCGCGCTTCAGACGCGGCACCGGGCTCAGCGGCGACTCGTCACGCTCCAGCTCCGCGAGACGGGCGCGCAGCTCCCTGCGCGTGCGGGTGTCGATCCCGCTGCCGACCTGGCCCGCGTGGGCCCAGCGATCACCGGCACGGACGGCGACGATGAGCGAGCCGAGCTCACGATGGCTCCCCTGCCCGGGCAGCCAGCCGACGACGACGACCTCCTGCTCACGGCGGACCTTGAGCTTGAGCCACGAGCGGCTGCGCCGATTCGGCTCGTACGGCGAGCGCCGCAGCTTCGCGACGATGCCCTCGAGGCCCTGCGCGCGGGCCGCCTCGAAGAACGCCTCGCCATCGGCCTCGACGTGGCCCGCATAGCGCACGAGCGGATGCGGTCGCAGCCGGCTGCGCAGGAGGCGCTTGCGCTCATCGAGCGGGACCTGCAGCAGCGAGCGGCCGTCGAGATGGAGCAGGTCGAAGGCCTGGTAGACGATCGGTGCCGGGCTTCCGGGCCGCTTCGTGCCCGCCGCGCGCCCGGTGCGGATGCCGGTCCGGTCCTGCAGCAGGCTGAAGTGGGGGCGGCCGGACTCGTCGAGCGCGACGACCTCACCGTCGACGATCGCGTCGGTCGCCTCGATCCAGCCGGTCGCGGCGGCCAGCTCCGGGAAGTAGCGGGCCGCGTCCTGTCGGTTGCGGGTCCAGAGGCGAGCGGCGCCACCGCGCAGCACGGCCTCGACCCGATAGCCGTCCCACTTCACCTCGAACAGCCAGTCGGGATCGCTGAACGGGTCGGTCGCGAGCGTCGCGCGCATCGGCGGGACGAAGTCCGGGATCGGCGCCTCGCGCGCCGCCGACAGGTCGACCTCGCCCGGCTGCCGCGGCGGCTCGGCGCCGAAGCGCGGCTCGACGCCGTCACGCACCTCGTCGTTCGTGCGCCCGGTCCTGACGCTCGTCGGGTGATCCTCGGCGTCCCAGCCGGCGACCGCGGCCTCGTCTCGCTTCTTGAGGAGCAGCCAGCGCTCGCGCCCGTCGTCGTCATCGGTCCTGACGATCGTGAACCGGCCACGCAGCCGCTCGCCGTGGAGGACGAACTTGATCTCGCCCGCTCGCAGCGCCGCGCCGGGGTCCGGCGTCTCGGGCTCCGGCTCGAAGATGCCCCAGTCCCACACGATCACGTCGCCGGCGCCGTACTGCTTCTCGGGGATGACGCCCTCGAAGGGCAGGTACTCAATCGGGTGGTCCTCGGTGCGCATCGCGAGCCGGCGTGGCTTCGGGTCGAGCGTCGGGCCCTTCGGCACGGCCCAGCTCACGAGGACGCCACCGATCTCGAGACGGACGTCGTAATGGAGCGCCGTCGCGCGGTGGCGCTGGACGGTGAAGCGGCCGCTGCGCTCGACGACGTCGCCCGGGGCGGGCTCGGGTGTCGTGCCGAAGTCGCGCTTGCGGCGGTACTCCTCGAGCGGCATGTCAGCGCGGCCCGGTCGGGAGGTCCATCGGTCGTACGATACCGGCCGATGCCGATCGACGCCGCCTCGCTCGATTCCGACCCCGTCCGGCAGCTCGACCGCTGGCTGGCCGAGGCCACCGACGCGGGCCTCCCGCTGCCGAATGCCTTCGCGCTGGCCACCGCCGACGGCGACGCGGTGCCGTCCGTCCGCTTCGTCCTGCTCCAGGGCCTCGACGCCGAGGGGCTTCGCTTCTTCACGAGCCGCGCGAGCCGGAAGGGGCGCGAGCTCGCGGTCAACCCGTGGGCGGCGGCGGCCTTCTGGTGGGCCGACCTCGACCGGCAGGTGCGGGTGACCGGCCCGATCCGCCTCCTCCCGGAGGAGGCGTCGCTCGAGTACTGGCGCACGCGGCCGCGCGGGAGCCAGGTCTCCGCCACCGCCTCCGCGCAGAGCCAGGAGATCGGCTCACGCGACGAGCTGGAGGCCCGCGCACGCGAGGTCGAGGCACGGCACCCCGGCGAGATTCCGCTGCCGCCGACGTGGGGCGGGTACCTGCTCAGCCCTCGGGTCGTCGAGTTCTGGGAGAGCCGTCCGGACCGGCTGCACGACCGCGTCGAGTACCGCCGCGGCGGCGACGGCTCGTGGAACTCGCGCCGGCTGCAGCCGTAGCCTCTTCGTGCTCGTCCAGCAGCTCGACGACGACGGCCGCGTGCCGCGGCGACCGGTTATAGGCGGCCGCGAGCAGCGCGCCGAGCAGGCCACCGACGAGGCCCGCAAGGGCGGCGAAGACGACCGCGACGACGGGAATGACGAGGTACCACTCGCTCGAGACCCAGCGCAGCGCGCCGAACTGGTCGCCGAACGGCAGGAGCGTACGCGCGACCCCGAGCGTGAAGGCGAGGTCACGCTGCCAGCTCAGGATCGCTCCCGCCGCCCATGCCAGCAGCGCCCCGAGGACCGAGCCGACGACGAGGCCGATCGTGATGCCGACCCACGCTCCGGCCCCAAAGGAGGCGCGGACCGACACAGCCGCCAGCCGTCCTCGGACGAGCTTCATCGCGACCGCCCCGTCGCGCGTCCACCGCGATGGGTCATGAAGAACAGCACGGCGCCGATGGCGCCCAGAGACAGCGCGATCCCGTACGCGAGGTATCCGGCCAGCGCCCTGTCGCCGATCCCGACCGGGGGGCGCACCCGCGGACGATCGAGCTCCGGGTCGAGCATGAGCTCGGCCCCCTCCCCCGCCGCGGCGACGAACGAGCCCTGCGCGGCCAGGCCGGCCGGTCGAAGGCTGCCATCGGCGCGAAAGAGGCCGAAGTCCTCGAGCCCGATGCCGCCCATCTGGGTGGCGAAGTCGTGGAGCGTCCACCACGTCGCGCCGCTCACGAAGCCACCCGGCTCGTCGGCGCGGTAGCGCGCGAGGGCCGGATACGTCTCCTCAAAGATCACCCGCTGTCGCTCCTCGTCCCACGGGAGGTCGGCCCAACGGCCGAACTCGAGCGCCATGATCGGCTTTCCGGGGTTGGCCGCGTGCGCCTCGCGCAGCGCTCGCCGGGTGTCGGGTCCCGGATCCTCGCCGTAGAAGACGCCGTGGTAGAGCGTAAAGCCGGCGACGTCGAGCGGCTCGTGCGTCGGGTCGTCGGGCTGCCAGCCGTACGCCGCCTGGCCGGTGAGCCGCGTCCCATCGATGGCACGGTCGATCTCGTGCAGCTCGCGCAGCGCATCGGTTCGTTCCTCGGACCCGGTCGACTCGTTGGCCAGCCCGTGGAACAGGACGGACGGGTGGTTCATGTCGCGCAGCGCCATCTCGCGCAGCATCTGCTGTGGCAGGCCCCGCTCCATCGTGCGCTCGAAGATGAGCGGCGTGGCGTGGTACAGGGGGATCTCCTCCCAGACGGCGAAGCCGAGCCGGTCGGCGAGCATGAGCATCGTCGGGTCCGCCGGAAGATGCCCGGTCCGCAGCAGGTCGGCCCCGACGCGACGCGCGTCCTCGAGCTCCGCGCGGATCTGCTCGGCGGACTGCGCCGGCGTGCCGCCCACGAGCTCGCCGCCCGAGAACGTGAGCGTCTCGGCATGCAGGCCGACACCGCGGAAGAAGACCGCCTCGCCGTTCAGGAGGATCCGCGGGTTGACCGGGTCGACCGAGACGTGGCGGATGCCGAAGGTGGTCCACAGCTCGTCGAAGGACACCGCCTGCGCGCCGCTGATGAGCTCGACGCGGAGAACGTACAGGGACGGAATCGCCGGGCTCCAGGCATCCGCCTCCCCGAACAGGAGCGAGACGGTCCGGCCGTGGATCTCGCCCGCCGCGGGCAGGTCCAGCTCCTCGGAGATGACGGCGAGCGGCGCGTCGACGTCCGGCACGAGGGCCCGCGGATCGGGATCGAGCACATTCGTCTCGTTGACGCTGGCCGGAAAGATCGACAGCCGGAGCCGTGCCCGGCGGTCCTCGTCCGGCGGTTCATCGCCCGTCGCATGGCGGGCCGGGTGATCGAGGACGACGTCGATTTCGAGCGCGTCGAGGTGTGGGAACACGTCGGCACGAACGACGTGCACCGGCGGGGCGGCCTCGAGCCACACCGGCCCGGTCAACCCGCCGTAGTTCCACCAGTCGATGATCCCCCACGGGATGATGTCGCTCCGCGTGCCGAGCGGAATCGTGTGAACGCGCACGGCGAGGACGTTGCGGTCCCCGGGCCGCAGCGCCTCGCCGGCGTCGAACGCGAACGGCGTCGAGCCGCCTTCGTGGTAGCCGAGCCAGACCCCGTTGAGCCAGACGTCGGCGACGTAGTTCGCCGAGCCGAAGCGGATGCTCACCGCGTGCCGGGCCCACGAGCGCGGGACGGCAAAGGCGTGCCGGTACCAGGCGCCGCCCTCCTCCCCGTCGGGAGGCTCGTTGAGCGTCCCCGGCACCGGCAGGCGCTCCCAGCCGCCGTCGTCGTGGTCGGCCTCCTCGCGCCCCGCCGCCTCGTCTTCGATCGCCGGCAGCGACGCGTCGCGTGCCGCCATCGTCAGGGCCTCGTCGAGCGATGCTCGCTCGACGAGCCACTCGCCGTCGAGCTCGAGCCGTGGCCGCGGCTGCCACTCGAAGGTCGGCACGGGCAGGCCGTTCTGCATCGCGACGGGCAACCCGGCCAGGTCGACGATCTCCAGCGTCGGCTCGAGCGACCCGAGCGACCCGAGCGGCACGCATCCGGCGACCGCCGCCGCAATGACCGCGCCCGCCGCCGCGCGCCTGAGGAAGGACATCGGAACGATGATGCCAGCGCTCGCGCCGGCGTGCACTCGCGCATACTTGCGCCGATGCCCGCACCCGTCGTCGTCATCGGCTCCATCAACGTCGACTTCGTGGTCACGACGGACCACCTGCCCGCGCCCGGCGAGACGGTGCTGGGCGGCCGGTTCTCGGTCCATCATGGCGGAAAGGGCGCCAACCAGGCGGTGGCCGCCGCGAGGGCCGGCGCGCAGGTCACGATGATCGGCGCGGTCGGCATGGACGAGCACGGCGAGCGCGAGCTCGCGGCGCTCGCCGAGGAGGGCGTCGACATCACGCGCGTGCGCCGCAGTGACGCGGAGCCGACCGGCGTCGCGCTCGTGACCGTCGGGTCGCGCGGCGAGAACCAGATCGCGGTCGCCCCCGGGGCGAATGCCCTCGTCCGGGTCGACGACGAGGATCGGTCCATCATCGCGGCCGCCGGCGTGCTGCTCACGAACCACGAGGTGCCGGCGGCCACCGTCCTCGACGCGCTCCGCGCAGCGCGCGACGGCGGCACGACGGCGATTCTCAACCCGGCGCCGGCACGGGCCCTCTCGGCCGAGGTCCTCGAGCTCGGACCGATCCTCACGCCGAACGAGCACGAGCTCATCGTCGCCATCGGCAACGACGAGACCGCCCCCGCCCTCGACGAGCTGGCTGCCCGGCACTCGGGGCCGATCATCGTGACCCAGGGGCCTGCCGGCGCTCTGCTCGTCGACGGCGAGCGCCGCGAGCGCTTCGCCGGCCACGCGGTCCCCACGGTCGTCGACACGACCGGCGCCGGGGACACGTTCTGTGGCGTCCTGGCCGCATGGCTCGCCGACGGCGCGTCGCTCGACGACGCGATCCGGGCCGCGAATGCCGCGGCCGCGCGCTCGGTCGGTGCCGCGGGTGCCCGTGCCGGGATGCCCGCTCGCGAGGAGATCGCGAGCCTCCTCGAGCCGGCCTGATCGATCCGGCACGCGACGTGCGTAAGGGTCCCGCGACTTCGACCCCGTACCAGCGCTCAGGAGGACCGATGGACGCCATCTCCCTGCTCAAAGCCGACCACGACAAGGTCAAGAAGATGCTCGCCGACGGCGAGGAGACGACCGAGCGCGCCGAGGTCGGGCGCACCGAGCTGTTCGCCAGGCTCAAGGAGGAGATGCTCATCCACGAGCGGATCGAGGAGGAGATCTTCTACCCGGCCCTCAAGTCGCACCCGAAGGCGAGAGAGATCGTGCTCGAGGGCTACGAGGAGCACCACGTCGTCGACGAGATCATGGGCGAGCTCCAGGTGACCGACGTCACCGACGAGGCGTGGGGCGCGAAGTTCTAGGTCATGAAGGAGAACATCGAGCACCACATCGAAGAGGAAGAGGGCGAGATGTTCAAGCAGGCTCGCCAGGTCTTCGAGACCGATGAGCTCGAGGCGCTCGGCGCCCGGATGATGGAGCTCAAGAAGGCCGGGCAGGAGATCGGCGCCGCCTGACGAGGCCGGAACCGCCCGGACGTCGCCCCGCGAATCAGGCGGAGGCGACGTCCGGCAGCCGGACGAGCCGGGGCTTCGGAGTCGCCACGTGGCGCGGTCGCAGCATCCCCTGCTCGGCCGCGATCCGGCGCAGGATCGCCCCCGCCTGCAGCGGCCGTGCGAAGAGGTAGCCCTGCGCTAGGTCGCATCCCATCAGTCGCAGCCGATCGGCCTGCTCGGCGCGCTCGACGCCCTCCGCCACGATCTGCAGCCCGAGCCGCTGGCCGAGGCTGACGATCGCGTGCGCAAACGCCCAGTCCTCGTCGCCGTCCGCCACATCGACGAAGTCGCGCGCGATCTTGATCATGTCGACGGGGAACCGGCGCAGGTAGCTGAGCGACGAGTACCCCGTCCCGAAGTCGTCGATCGCCGTCCGCACGCCCATCCGCTTCAGGGCCGCGAGCTTCTTCGCGCTGCCGTCGAGGTCCTCCATCATGAGCGTCTCGGTGACCTCGAGTATGAGGCGGTCCGCCGGCAGCCCGCTGACATCGAGGGCCGTCTGCACGTCCTCGAGGAAGGACGCCTGCTGGACCTGGCGCGTCGAGAGGTTGACGCTCACCCACGGCGCCGCACCATGTGCCGGATCCCAGCGGCGCGCCTCGCGGCACGCCTCGACGAGAACCCAGCGACCGATCGGC
Organism: Binatia bacterium; assembly: GCA_035512895.1. Taxonomy (GTDB): domain Bacteria; phylum Chloroflexota; class Limnocylindria; order QHBO01; family QHBO01; genus JACDBZ01. The sequence goes on from DATKDB010000126.1 coordinate 23,778, forward strand.
AGGATGACGTCGCTCTGCTCCGCGACGCTGATGAAGTCGGCCGGCGAGACGATGCCTCGGACCGGATGCCGCCAGCGGATGAGGGACTCGGCGCCGACCGTCTCGCCCCGGTCCAGTGACACGACCGGCTGGAACCGGAGCAGGAACTCGTCGCCACCCACCGCGCGGTGCAGGGCGACGCTCAGGTCGTGGCGCTGGATCGCGGTCGCATGCATCCCGGGCTCGAACAGCGCGGCCTGACCCTTGCCGCGCGACTTCGCGACGTACATGGCGACGTCGGCGTTGCGAAGCAGCTCCTGCGGCACCTCGACCGCACGGGTGCTCGCCGCGATCCCGACGCTGGCCCCGACCCGCAGCTCCTTGCCACCGATCTCGAACGGAGTCTGGAGCGCGGCGATGATCCGATCCGCGATCGCCTGGGCGCGCGAGAGCTTGGCATCGTCGAGGAGCAGGATCCCGAACTCGTCGCCGCCGAGCCGGGCCGCCACGTCGTCGAGGCGAACGCAACCGCGCAGCCGATGGCCGATCTCGACGAGCAGCGCGTCGCCGGTCCCATGGCCGAAGCTGTCGTTCACCATCTTGAAGTCGTCGACATCCACGAACAGGACGACCGGGAGCTCGTCGGGGCGATCACTCAGCTCGCGGCCGACCTGCTCGATGAAGAGCGTGCGATTCGCGAGGCCGGTCAGCGGGTCGTGATACGCCTGGTAGCGCAGCTCCTCCTTCAGTGACGAGAGTTCGGCGAGGCTGCGCTCGAGCTGGCCGTTCTCGAGGGCCGATGCGGCATGGTTCGCCACCGTCTCGAACAGCTGAACGTCATCGGGCGTGAAGCTCGTCACGGCGCCGAGGCGGCTTGCGACGATCATGATCCCGATCGGACCGGTGTCGTTGCGCAACGGCGCCACCATCGCGCCCTGGAGGCCCGGGCCGGTCGCGTCGGCTGCACGGCCCGGGTCGCGCGACACGATGAACGCCTTCGCCTCGCCCTCGAGACGCGATCGCAGCCAGTCCGTGCCACGAGCGTCCTGCGGCACCATGACCGTCGCCTCGCCGTCGGGACCGACCGAGGTGGCGAGCACGGCGCCGCCCTCGAGCGGCGAGTACAGCCGGATCTCGGCCCGCTCCGACCGGAACATCGTGCGCGTGTGCTCAAGGAGCCCGACGAGCGCCGAGTCGACCTCCGGCGAGCGCTGGATGATACGGCTCGACTCGTAGAGGAGCGCGAGCATCTCGTGCTGCTGGTACTCGGCCAGGTAGGACCGGTATCCGAGGAAGAGGGCCACGAGCGGGATGGCGAGCAGCCAGATCGCCCGCACGTCGGCGATCGCAAGGGCGACCGCAAGCAGGGCCAGCGTGCCGTTCGTCGTGGCCACCGTCGTGCTCATGAGTGCGATGTGCCGCAGCTTCTCGTACCGCGGCCGGCCCTCCGAGAGCGAGATGACGGTCGTCACGCTGAGCATCCCGAACACGTTCGTGACAAGGACAGCGAGGATCGCGGCCGCGCACTGGACCGGGCCGAACCCGCCGCCCGGCGCCAGTCCGTGGAAGGCGACGACCGCAAGCCCGGTCCCGAGCGCGAACGTCGCGACGTTGAAGGCGAGCTTGATCACCGGCTGACGGCGATGGACAAAGAGGGCTGCGCCGCCGGCAAGGGCATGGGCCAGGACGACATCCCCCGGCGACGCGAAGAAAAGACCGATGACGACCGGGATCTCGCTCATGGAGAACGAGTGCGCTCCCCGGCGGAAGTGAAGGTGAACGACCTTGATCTCGATGACGTAGAACGCGACCGCGACGACCCAGAACGGCAGGGTGATCGGGCTCACGGGCGTCGGCAGCCCCTGGACGACCCCGACGTAGAGGGCGGCCCCGAGCGCCGCCAGGAGACCGATGAACAGCCACACCCGTGCCGCGGGAGCGATGCCGCGACGCGTGACCGGGTTCAGCGTACGCAGAGCCCGGTCCAGCCGCATCATCGGCCCGACGACCACTCGGCGCTCTGCCATCCGCTGGCGGACCACTCGTTGGCGGACCACTCGTTGGCGGACCACTCGTTCGCCGACCATTCGTTGCCCGACCATTCGTTGCCCGACCATTCGTTGCCCGACCATTCGTTGCCCGACCATTCGTTGCCGGACCAGCTGTACGTGGACCATTCGTTGCCCGACCAGCTCACGCCGGACCACTCGATCGTCGACCACTCGTTGCCGGACCAGCCGTCCCCTGTCCACGCGGACCCATTCCAGGTGCCACCCGTCCAGGTCTGCCCGACCAAGGTGGCGGGCGCCATCGCGGCTGAGTTGAAGGGAACCCCGAAGATATCGCGCTCGCCGGTGAGCACGACGCCGTCGAGAATGAGACGGCTGCTCCCCCGCGCGAGCTCGAGTGAGCCGGTGCCGGTGGAGCGCTGCCACGTCTGGACCGCGCGCGGCGTGGGCGTCTTCAGCGCGGTGTCGAGGCTGAGGAGCCCGGCGCCCTGCCCACGCCCATCGGCCGCCGGCAGTGCGCGCGCGGTCGAGGTGAAGAGCGCCTTGAGCTCATCCGGGCGGATCTGCGGGCGCTGCTGGATGACGAGCGCGGCCGCGCCCGAGACGACCGCGGCGGCCTGCGAGGTGCCACTGCCGCGGAAGAAGCGGTCCGAGATGCGCCCGCCGGGGAATGCCGCGTCGATGTGCGAGCCCGGCACGCGAAGCCCCTGGAGCGAGCGCCCCGGCGCGACGAGATCCGGGTTGCGGACGCCATCGCC
>DATKDB010000127.1:0-4081 GCA_035512895.1 Binatia bacterium
GCCGGGGTCGTCGTGTTCTCGGCCGAGATCTCGATGGTGCCGACCACGACGATCCCCGTGGACGGCGGCGAGGCCAAGCAGGTGCTGCAGCTGATCGAGGCGCTCGAGGACCTCGACGACGTGCAGAACGTCTACGCCAACTTCGACATCCCCGCCGAGCTCATGGAGCAGCTCGAGGCGCAGGTCGCGTAGCGCCTAGCCGGTCGTGCCGGTCCGGCGCTTTCGGGAAGGGGCGGGCGGCCCCGACGCCGCGGACGGACCGGTCGCGGCGCCGAGGTACCCGCTGAGCAATGCCCCGACGTCGGGCACGGTCTCCTGCCGGAGGCGGTAGCATTGCGAGCCGACTCCGACCGAGACGAGACCGGCGGAGCGCAGGACGATCATGTGGTGATGCATCGTCGTTTTCGGCACGCCGAACATGTCGGCCAGCTCCATGAGGCCCTTCTCGCCCTCGGACAGGGTGCGCAGGATGCGGAGCCGCTTCTCGTCGCCGAGCGCCTTCGACAGGCGGACGAGCCGCAGCGGCGGGCTGTCGGTCTCCGCCGAGACGCTCTCGTCGGCGACGGGGTAGATGATGATCAGGACCTCGCCGAACTCGCTGTACGTGACGAGCGGGCGGTTTACGAAGCTCGGCACGAGCACGACCCGGTCGATGCCGGGCCGCGGCGCGAACTCGACGCCGTTCGTGGCGGTCGTGACGAACTGGTCGATCGGCAGCTCGCGCTGCAGCTCTCGCTTCGTCTCGGCGTCACGCTCGACGATCGGCATGATCGTGAGCGACTCGGGCTTCCAGACGCGCTCCGACCACTCGGCGAGGAGCGCGATGAGATCGGCCTTCAGTGCCTCGCCGTCCGTGTCGAGGATGCGGCCCAGGTAGTCGGTCCACGGCTCCCATTCGGGGTGCGAGGTGCGCAGGAACTCGCGCTTCGCCTCGGGATCGCCGGCGATCGCGGCCCGAATGACAGCGGTCGGCGTCATGCGGCGCGTGTCGCGCGCGTAGAACCCCACGAGGTGGAGGCGCAGCTCGTCGGGATCGGTCGCACGCAGGTGGTCGAGGAAGGCGTCGACGTCGCGCGGCGCGGGCGAGTCGTAGACGAGCCCGGCGAGGTTGAGGAAGGAGTCCGCGTCCCCGTGAGCGACGGCGTCTGCGCGGCCGAGCAGCTCGTCGCCGGCGCGGGCGCGGGCGTCGGCGATCCAGTCCCGCCCGATCTCGTACGTATCGGCCTCGTCCGTACCGGTCACGACGACGATGCTCTGCAGCAGCTCGTAGGCCGGCGACACGTCCACGGTCAGTGTCGGAGCGGTGCCGGGTCGACGGGTCGGTGCCATGAGACGGACCTCGTGCGGTACGGGTGAGTCAGGCGGGGAAATGGAGCGAGGAATGGCGAGCGGGCAGCTCGACCCGCTCGCCACTCAGGGCGCTGCCGGCCACGATCAGGGCGTGGCCGACCCGAATGCGCAGGCCGGGGCGGGCGTGCCGTGGCCCCGCGTGGAGGTGTGCCTGGCGCTCCCGGATCAGGTCGTCCAGGACGCCGGGGTTCGGCATGATCATCATTCTTCTCGTCACCGTTCCTTCGTCCGACCAGGGAGTTCGTGTCCGATATGTTTCGGACGTAGCAGTAGCGTACGGCACATTTCGTACGGTGTCAACCCCGCCGTACGAGCAATTTCGCCTACCATGCTCGCGTGATCACGCTGGGCATCGATCCGGGGACGGCCGTGTGCGGTTTCGGAGTCGTGTCGCTGGACGGGGGATCGCTGCGCCTCATCGATGCGGGCTGCATTCGAACGCCGGCCGACGAGACCGATGCGAACCGGCTGCAGCAGCTGCACGCCGCGCTCCGCGCGCTCCTCGCCGAGCACCGGCCGCAGCGCGTCGGGGTCGAGCGGCTCTTCTTCCAGCGCAACGTCCAGACCGCCATGGCCGTCGGCCAGGCGCGCGGGATCGCGCTCCTCGCCGCCGCGGAGGCCCGGCTGCCGATCGACGAGCCGACGCCGAACGAGGTGAAGCAGACGATTTGTGGCAACGGCTCCGCCGACAAGCGGCAGGTCGCGGCGATGGTCGAGCGGCTCCTCGGCGTGAGCCTGGCGGGCGTCCCCGACGATGCGACCGACGCCCTGGCCATCGCCATCGGCTGCGCGTACCGGGCCGCCTCGGAGCCGAAGGCGGTGATCGGTTGATCGGCTCGTTGCGCGGCGTCGTCGCGCACATCGGCCTCGACTTCGCGCTCATCGAGGTCGGAGGCATCGGCTATCGCGTCGTCGCCGGGCCTGCCCTGCTCGCGAAGCTGCGCAGCGGGACCGAGGCATCGGTGTACACCCATCACCTCGTGCGCGAGGACCAGCAGGCGCTCTTCGGCTTCGCGACGACCGAGGAGCTCGCCTTCTTCGAGCTCCTCATGACCGTCTCGCAGGTCGGCCCGCGCCTCGCCCTCGCCATCACCGCGGCGCATCCGGTGACGAGGCTGCAGCTGGCGATCGTCACCGACGACGTCGACATCTTCACCTCGGTTTCGGGCGTCGGGCGCAAGACGGCACAGCGGATCATCCTCGAGCTCAAGGAGAAGGTCCACGCCGCCGGCATTGCCGCGGGTGGTGCCGGTTCGACCGACTCGGACGTCGTGGCCGCCCTGGAGTCGCTGGGCTACTCGGTCCAGGAGGCGCGGCGGGCCGCGGGCGCGGTGGCGGGAACGAGCGGCGAGCTCGACGCCCGCATCAAGGCCGCCCTGCAGGAGCTGGCGCAGCGGCGGTGAGCGAGCGCGACTGGAGCGACCCACAGGTCGCCGAGCACATCCTTCGCACGTACCGCGTGTGGGCCGTCGTCGGATGCTCGTCGCACCCGTGGCGGGCGTCCTTCGGGGTCTCGCGCTACCTGCTCAGCCAGGGCTACGGCGTCGTGCCGGTCAACCCGAACGAGGAGCTCGTCCACGGCAAGCCGGCCTATCCCGACCTCGTCTCGGTGCCGGTCGACCCGCGCGCGCCGATCGAGGTCGTCGACATCTTTCGTCGCTCCGACCTCGTCATGCCTCACGTCGAAGAGGCGATCGCCATCGGCGCGAAGGCGATCTGGATGCAGCTCGAGGTCTGGAACGAGGATGCCGCGAGACGTGCGGCCGACGCCGGCCTGGAGGTCGTCATGAATCGGTGCCCGGCGATCGACCACCCCGCGATGATCGGGGCTCGGCGCGCCTGAACGGCCGGATCGCCTCAGTCGCGGCGGAGGACGAGGCCGATGTGCCCGTACGGCGGGCGTGGGTCGGCGTACGTTCGGACGCGATCGTCGTCCGGCGACTCCGCCACGACATCCCAGAGCCGGTTCTGCGCGTCGAAGCTGACCTCGGCCAGCTGTGGCCAGCGGTCGAGCATGCGCAGGCCGATCTCGTTGACGAGGTGCTGGATCGAGAGGCTGACGAACTCGTGGAAGACGGCGTTTGCGACGTCGGCGACCTGCTCTGCGGCGACGTAGCGCGCCGGATCGGAGAGGACCGCGTCCGCGGCATCGGTGTAGCGCCACCCGATGTCGCACCAGATGTAGAGCGGCCGGTCCCGGCGCTCGGGCAGGGTCGTGTGCTTGTCGCGGGCAAAGTCGGCGAACGCGGAGCCGGTGAGCTTGATGAGCTGGAGCTCGCGCCGCCCCGATTCGTGGTCGGTGATCTCGACCGTGCCGTCCGCGTCGCGCGAGAGCTCGAGGCGCGCGGTGCCGAAGTCGGATCGATCGCGCGCGAAGAGCCGGTCGGAGGCCTCGAAGCCGTCCGTTCCCGGGACGATGGCGGCGGGGAAGAGCAGGTCGCGCCCGTGCATCGTGAGGCGCTCCATGTGCGGGTACGTGTCGAGGAACGCGGTCCCGACCTCGAGGAGCCATTCCTCGAGGGCGCGAGCACGGGCGCCGAGCGAGACGGCGTGGATGAAGTTCTTCATCGTGTCGGTGGCGACGACGAGGCGGTTGTCGCCCTTCGTGTACGCGTCGAGGAAGGCGGTGCCGTGGACGACGACCTCGATCTCGGCCGCGCTGAGCGTGTTGTCGCGGCCGGCAAACGGCGACTCCGGCACGGGCGTGATGCCGGTGAGCGGCTCGGCGTGC
>DATKDB010000128.1:0-22308 GCA_035512895.1 Binatia bacterium
GCCGCTCCCTCGACAGCGGAGACGCACGATCTCTCGCGGTTCACCGACGTCGGTGAGTTCCCGAACGATGCCGAGCAGGTGTTGCTCGACCGGCTGCCGGCGGCGCTCGCCGACGCGTGCGACCGAGCGGACCTCGACGACCGCCCGGGCCAGCTCCCGATCCGCGCGGGCGTGAGCTGCCTCAAAGACGGCGTGCGGGTGCACTACTGGCAGCAAAGCGATTCCGGGGACCTGACGAGCGGCGTCGGGGCGACGGCGGCGGATCTCTTGTTCGGCATCGTCATCCGCCTCTCGCTCACGGAGGGGAGCTGCCAGACGGCGAGCCGCGTGTACCAGGCGTGGGATGCCGGACTGCACTCGGGCTACGTCATCTGCTACGTCAGCGCCGACGGCGACGCGACGATGCAGTGGACCTTCGACGGGCCGGGCATCTACGCCGTCGCGAGTCGTCGAGGGGCCCAGACGCGGGAGCTGTACGAATGGTGGGTCGAGACGGGCCGGCGTCTCGGCCGCTGAACCCGGCCGCCACGCCAGCGCGAGAGCGGCCCGAGGACCGAAATCGCGGGCGATTCGCGGCGGTGATGATGTACTGGCGACCGCTGGTGGGCGCCGCATTCTACTGACGAAATTGTTGCTACCTTAGAACCGTGACACACAGGGAAACATGACCGATCCGTCCGTCATCGCCGTTGTTCCGGATATCGCAACGGTCGTAAGCGGCTCGGCGCTCTATCAGGCCGTGTTGGCATCGGGCGGATGGGAACGACCACCAAAGGCAGCCCACAAGTTGCGCAGCCTGGGCACGACGACTCGGGGCATGGAGACGAACACGCTGCGCATCCCGATCTGGGCTCCGGTCCGAGCGTTGCAGCTGTCGATGTCGGACGTCGACCTCGGGCCCGTGTACGGCAGCGAATGCGTGGTGAAAGGCCATGCCAAGATGCCCGACTTCCGGCTCTTGGTGGAATTGGTCGACGCCTACGTCCGCGCCGACTGCCCCGAGCATCGCATCGTGCCATTCACCCTTGGTGACGCCGCCCGCGTCCTCGGATACCGCGAAGGAGGACGACAGAGAGAGGCCGTCAAGGATGCACTCGATCGGCTTGTCAGCGTTCGCATACGTCGCACCGTAGTGAGATTCGGCGATCGCGGTAAGCGTCACGAGGAGACGCTGGGCTACGGACTGATCGGCCAGTACCGAACGTCAACGCGAGGCGAGGGACGAGGCTGGGTAGAACTCACCGCCCCTCTCGCGATCCTGGCGCGACTCGGAGAGCTCACGTATCTGGATCATCCAACGCTCGATACCCTGCTCGCGCGAGACGATGTTGCCGCCCGACTGTGGAGCTACCTAGAGGCCGATGCTGGTCCAGGCAAGGGAAGCTGGCGATACAGCCTCTTTGCGGAGGATGCAAAGGGCATCGCTCGTCAACGCGACATGCCGGCGCTCGCTGATCTGCTCTGGCTTCGAGCGGAACGCCGGAGAGATACGGTCGCTCGAATCAGGCGGGCGGCTGGCGTCATTGAGCAGGTGGATTCTCGCTACCAACTCCGTATCGTCAAGTCACCGGAGCCGGGAATGTGGCGTCTGGAAGCCTCGCGGGAAGAGGTAAAGACGGACGACGCAGAGGTAAGAGCGCACGACGCCAAAGGTAAGAGCCCACGACGCGGAGAGGTAAGGACGGACGACGCGAAGCTCGGCCAATCCACGCTCAGGCTGAGCGTGAGCGGTGAAGAGCTACCGTCGATTTCTACCGTCGTATCTCTACCGTCGGATACGGGTGATCCGATTCGCGATGCCCTCGTTCGTGCATTCGGCCGCCGCCTCAAGGACGGTCAGGTGCAGCTTGCGCGAGCGTTGGCTTCGAGGAAGGGACTATCCGCCGTAGAAGCATCTGCGGTTATGGATGCAGCTCGCCCACAGAAACGCGACCCGATCGAAGCTGTACGCGAATACCGCAAGCCACCCCGTCCCATCCGCACGGTCAACGACATCCAAGAGCCACCGCCGATCCAGGACGTGGCATGACCGTCGAAGCTGAGGCCGACGCACTCTTGGCTGCCGACTCGGGGATCACCGTCGAGCAGCTTGCCCGCCGGCGCGGGGATCGGAACCGGAAGTGGGAAGCCGAAATCGCTGCCTTTGGAGCAGTGGTCACGGCGACCGATGGCGAGGACGCAGGGGTGCTGGTGGCCGATGATGAGGGTGCCCCGACCGATGGGGATGCCAAAGGGGTCCTCGCCATGTACCTCTACACGGTGAGCCGTCTCTTGGCTCCGTCCCGAGCCCACGACACCAAAGCCGGCGCGCTCTCCCTTGCCAGCGATCGCCACCTGGACGCCCTCGACATGGAGCGATGGGCTGCGCGGCAGTCTGACGCCACAAAGCGTTTCCTGTACGACCTGTCATTCACGCACAGATCGGTCGAGCTCGCCGAGGGATGGGGAGTGAGCAAGCGCACGGTCGAACGATGGCGCGCTGACATTCGCCGTGCCATCGAGGCCGATGACAACTTCACGCCTGGGAGCTCATCTCACGCTCACATGTCGCAATAAGCCGGGGATAGTCGCGGAGAAGGTGTAGGGGCAACGCGGCTCGGTGGTCGATACGGACCGCGACCCCTCCATAGCCCGGAGACCATCCATGTCTAAACTCCCCCTAATCCTCATCCTCGATGGTGCTGCCGAGGGCACCGTGCGAGTGCACTACAGCGGCTATAACGGCGGGCCGGTATTGCCCTCACTCCGCAAGCAATTGCACGCGGGACTCAATGACGCGATTGCCTTGGCGAACCGTCGCGCGAAGGAACCCGCTCGGGATGGCGATGCGCGACCTTGTCCAGTTATTACGTCATCACCTACGAAGGCCGGCTTGCCTTGGCCAGCTATTACGTAGTGAAGCCAGCGCGGCGAGTTCTGGACCGCCCCGACGAAGCCCTATGCTCCCGGAGTCCCGAGGGAGTGGGAGGCCGAGGTGTGGGGGCCGGCCCTGCGCGGATTCGTCGCAACGAAGATCGCGACAGAGCCTACGGTTTCGAGTTCTACCCGCTCGAACGACGCCGCGAGGATCTCGTTGAGGCCCTCCCCCGTGTCGGTGAGGTTGTCGAATGTGCCGCGTCGATTGAGGGTGTCGAGCATGAGCCGGGACAGCCAGGTCTGCGGTCCGGACGATCCGAGGACTGACATACCGAAGAGCACGCCATCGGGCGCCAGCACAGCGGCGACGTTGGTCACAGCCGCCGCCTTCCGGGCGAGTGGTCCGGGGAGGCAGTGGATCACCCCGTGCAGTGCAGCGGAGTTGAAGAGTCCATCGACCGGAAGGGGTTTCAAGACATCGGCCTGCACTGCGGTGACTTCCAGGCGAGGGAGGCGGCGTGTGGCGTAATCCAGGACGTTCTGATTCGGGTCGAGGATAGTTACCTGGCTCCCATTGGGAAGGCCCGACCGTTCGATGAAGTAGCCGGTGCCCGGACCCACATCCAGGTGTCGGTTGCGGATGTGCTGCCGGTACCCCTCGACCAGTCGAGACGTAGGACAGCGCCAAACGAACCTCAAGAAGAAGCCGAGGATGACGGCGTCGTACACCCTGAGGAAAGACCTGGTGTATTCGCTCTGGCCCCGATAGGCAGGATCGTCACGATCCATCGAGTTGGAACCCCTGCGTTGCGGCCTCTGACCGGCATAGTAATGGGGAGGGGGTATAGCAGCCTCCGACTAGTCACGTAGCGGCCATTCCACGCGTTAGCGAACTCGCGCCGCTGCGCGCCACCCTCACCAGTGCGCTCGCCTGGCCGCTGCTGATGCCCTTGCACGCGGAAGCTAACGAGGTCGACGGCCAGCCGTTTACCCGCTCGATCTTCGAGTTGGCCCAACTGACTGACATCTCCCCGGTGCGAATTAGTGCCCTGCTCGATCAGTTGGCCGACGCCGACGCGATCGGGTACGCGCCACTCAACGGCGATGCCCGCACCGTCACAGTCGAAGTCCTATGACGACCGCCACCCTTTCGCAAGGAGAAACATTGACGACCACCACCACCACCACCACCACATCCAGCGAGGAGCTACGTGCCCAGGTCGACGATTTGCGCATGCGGCACGAGCACGCGCTGGAGCGCGCCCACGAGCTCCGCGAGTTTCGGAACACCGCCGCTGGCGCTCGCGTGCTCGGCGAGGTCGATGAGGAAGAACTCGCCCAAGCGAATACATCGCTCACCGAGGCCGAGAATGTTGCAGCGTCCCTCGCGTCGGCCCTGGCGCTGGTCCAGACGCGCCTTGCAGAAGCGAAAGAGCGCGAGCAAGAGGAACGACTCGTCCAGATCGCTGATGAGGCGAAGGGCAGTGATAAGGAGCGCGCTGCTGGCCGGAAGCGAGTTGCAAGCGGTCTAGCGAATACGTCGGCTGGCTTCGAGGCCATTGATCGCCCGAATCGCACCGACGCACAACTGCGATCGGAAGCGGTGCGACTCCGCGATCCTGAGCGCCAAGAGGAGGAACTGAACGAGCGCTATCGGGCGCGGCTCGCCGAGCTTCGCGCCACGGCTCCCCCCGGCGCCGAGCCCAACTATGTCAGTCTCCAGTACAAATTCGACCAAGAGCTCACCGCCCTGCGTGAGGCGGCCAAGGCTGAGGCGGAGTCACTTGCACCGTCCGCCGCAGACGATGCTCTGCGTGCGATTGTTGACGCCCACGCCGCGCTCCTGCCGCGTCTCGTGGACTCCTCGACCAAGCGAGCCCTTGACACCGGCCGCGAGTTCATCTCGCCCCCTCGGCGCGTCTCCGAGCTACCCCGAGGTGCCATCGGCCGGCATTACGCCGACAGCGAACTGGAGGCCGCCCGTGTACGCCATGCCGCGTTCCTCGCTGCCATCGACCGTCTCGCCGGCGCAGCCACTAGTCGGTCAGACGACTTCAGGACTGCTCGCGGCATCAATGGCTAGCCCCGAATTTCATACGGACCCGCACCGCCGCTCATACCGGGGCGGGCACCGAGGCACCACCAAGGAGGTAAGTCCGAATGAACAGAGCCGACGAGATGGCCCGCCACGAGTTCAAGGCGATGCAGCGCGGCTTTGCAGCCGGATTCAAGGCCGGGATGCGCACCAAGGGCGACAGCGAGGCGCCCCTGCGCTGGGGTAGTGCCTGGGCACGCTACGTCAAGCAAGTCATGGCAGGGCGCAACTCATTGTCCCATTGAGAACGACCACCCATGCGTGGGTGGCGCGAGGCATCGCTAGGCGATTCGGTCAATCCCCTCTCGGGGGGTTGCTCCTCCTTCCGTCAAGGCGATTGCGGCGCTCGACTGAAGTGACTGGGCGAGCGCAACTACAACAACCTAAACGAGGTACATCTTGCAACCGATTGACATCCCAATCGACAACGCAGCGATCATCTGGCGGGACGAATCCGGCCACATCGTCGCGGATTCTCGCGCTGAGGGTGCGTCCCTGCGCAAGGAAGTCCGCGCGGAAATCGCCGCGATGAAAGAGCCCAAGGCGAAAGCAACGCGCGTCCACGCGCCAAAGCCCAAGAAGGCACTCGTCGCTGCGCAGCCTGCGCAGACCCCGATGAGCACCCAAGACGAGATCGACCGGCTGAACAAGCTCCACCGACGAGCGCTCGACCACAAGTTGGACACGAGTCCCGAGGATCGGGCGACGTTGCGAGCCCTTGTCGACCGAATCGCAGGACTCTACTCCCGGCTAGTGAGAGAGCGTTCCCCCGGATGATCCGCCGACGAATAAAGGAAGGAACCCCATGGAAACAATCGACGAGCTCATCGCGGAAGCCGAAAAGTGCTTGCTGTACACCGCTGCGCCGGATGCGACGAACGCAGCCATAAACTCGATCGCTGCCTCGCTCCTGGCACTCGCGAAGATGCAGCGGTCCAGCCTCGGTAGCGACGAGTAACTACCGATAGGAAGGAACCCACATGGAGAATCACATGGTCACGGATCGACCCGAACCCACTGACGCAGAACTCTACTACCTCATGTGCAACACGCCCTCACTCTGGACAGAGTGGATGCGGCACTTGGCAAAGCTTCCGCCGCTCACCGGGGAGGAGATTGTCGCGCTGAACGGCGGCCAGCCGGAGGCAGCACATGCCCCGAGCTAAGCCATATCGCCCGCTCGGTGACTCGACCGATGAGGAGCTCGAAGCATTGATCGACAAGCGTGTGCGCGAGGTCGGCGGGCTCAAGCAGAACGCCGGCAAGGACGAGTACGCCCTACTCCGCGAAGCCCTGCGGTCCATCATTCGATCCATCGAGCAGCCGCCTGTCGGTGATGACGACTTCGCCGCCGAGGATCGTCAGTGGCGTGCGGAGCAGGAGACGCGCTACCGCGAGGAGTACGGCTGGGAGAGCAGCAACGCCAACGATGACGCTGCTCTCCGGCGCGACCATCTACTTTTGCGATGAACGCATCCTGCTGTCGGACGAGGACGACTGGAAGCGGTGGATTGACCTACTGGTGGAGGCTGAGCACTACTCGCGCAACCTCCAGCGGACGATGCGGCGGACCTACAAGACCAAATTCCGCACGCACACCGATCCGGGCGGCATGGCCCTCTCGGCTTCCGGCGCTCAGGTGGCACACCTTCGGTCCTGGAGATTGACCCCGACAGCATCGGTCAGGTGGTCACTGTCTTTGAGCGCTTCGCTCTCGGGACGTGGAGCACAGAGCGACTGGCGCAGGTGAGCAAGCTGCACGTCGAGCGGATCAAGCCGATGCTCCGCAATCGCATCTACAACGGATGGGTACAGCGCTACGGGGACTGGATGCCGGCGGCATGGCGCGACCGGCCACCCGTGTCCGACGACCTATGGGAGCGCTGTGTGGCCGTGCGCGAGGCAAAGTCGCGCGGCGGTGGCCCGCGACGCACCGATAGGGTCGACCTACTCAATGGGCTGCTGTACTGCGCCTGCGGTCAGAAACTATGGAGCGAGGGATGGAAGGGTAACGATCAGCGCAAACGGCATCGGTACTCCTGCGACCGCTGGGGCGACCCCGAGCGACGACTAGCGTCGACCTGGGAAATACCCATCCGGGCGCAGCTGGCTCAGATCGACCTATCGCCCCGCGCGCTCGCTCGTGTGCCCCAAGCTCTAGCCAATCCGCCAGCGCTCCCCGATGAGGTCGGGAGGAAGCGTATCGAGCGAGAGTGCCGCGAGCTCGCGCAGCGCTACGGCCGAGGCTCCATTACCGAGGCCGAGCTAATAGCCGAGGGTCAGAGGCTCGCCGGACAAGCGGAAGCCCTCAACGGCGCGCCTGTCACGTCCGAGATCACATCTGACCAAGCGGTGCGGTACCTGCTAACCCTCGCGGAGACGTGGGCCGATGCTGACGAGCAGGAGCGCGCGGATCTAGTGCACTCCGTCTACCGGCGCATCGAGGTAGCAGGACCGGCATTCGTGGGGGTCACTCTGACCGATGTGGCCGAGAAGCATGGCCTGGCGCTCGTCCTGCCGGAGCAGGTGAACATCGGTTCGATTCGTGATGGTGTAAGAGTGGGCGGTGAGGGGCTCGAACCCCCGACCTCCTCGGTGTAAACGAGGCGCTCTGACCGGCTGAGCTAACCGCCCCGGGCGAGGGTAGCACGCGCCGTCCGCGCGGCGCCGGGACCGCGAAACGCCGCTCGCGGTGGCGAGCGGCGCATCGGTCGAGCGAATGTGGAATTGGTGCCCAGGCCGGGACTTGAACCCGGATGAGTTGCCTCATACGCCCCTCAAACGTACGCGTATACCAATTCCGCCACCTGGGCATCGGGGTGGTACCGAGGGAGGGACTTGAACCCACACGACCTTGCGGCCACTAGGTCCTGAACCTAGCGCGTCTGCCTATTCCGCCACCTCGGCACGGGTCACGGGACGTTCCCGATTCGGCGGGGCCGATCTTAGCACAGGCCCCGGTCAGGCAGCCTGCGGCAGGAGGTTGAGCAGGCTGAACGCCACCATGAGGATGGCGAGCACGACCGTCAGGCGGAAGAGCGTGCGCTCGATGCCGCGCCGGCTGCGATAGGCGGTCACCTCGCCGCCGAACGCCCCGCCGAGACCGGTCCCGCGCTGTTGGAGCAGGATCGAGGCGATGAGCGCGATGGCGAGGATCATCTGGGCGAGAAGAAGGGGGGTCTGCATAGGCGGCGCAGTGTACCAGAGGTGCGCTCAGCCCTCCGGGCCGGCGATGAGCGAGCGGCCCGTCATGTCGGGACCCGGTGGGATGCCGAGCAGCTCGCACACGGTCGGCGCGACGTCGACGAGCGAGCCGTCGCGAAGGGCAACCCCTCGGTGCGCCCCACTGACGAGCACGAACGGCACCGGCGAGGTCGTGTGCTTCGTCTGCGGATTGCCGGCCGCGTCGCGCATCTCCTCGATGTTGCCGTGGTCGGCGGTGATGACGAGGGGCGCATCGGTGCCGAGCGCCGCGCGCACGAGACGGCCGAGGCAGCCGTCGACGAACTCCGCCGCCGACACCGCGGCCGACCACACCCCGGTGTGTCCGACCATGTCCGGGTTCGCGTAGTTCGCAACGATGAAGTCGTGCTCGCGCCGCTCGAGGGCATCGACGAGGTGGTCGGTGATCGGCCCGGCGCTCATCTCGGGCGCGAGGTCGTACGTCGGCACGGCGCGGTTCGACGGGACGAGGATCCGATCCTCACCGTCGAATGCCTCCTCCACGCCACCGTTGAAGAAGTACGTGACGTGGGCGTACTTCTCCGTCTCCGCAACGTGGAGCTGGCGCATGTCGCGCCGGGAGAGCAGGGCCGCGAGCGAGTCGATCGTCGGCGACGGGAAGGCGACGCGTACCGGCAGCTCGTCCGCCGCCTGGTACTCGGTGAGCGTCACGACGTCGAGGGGCTCGGGACGGGCCCCGCGGTCGAACGCGTCGAACGCGTCGATGGCCAGCGCCCGGGTCAGCTGCCGGGCCCGATCGGCGCGAAAGTTGAGGTGGACGAACGCGTCGCCCGTCGCGAGTGGCGGGGCGGCGTCGACGACTGTCGGCACGATGAACTCGTCGCTCTCCCCGCGGGCGTAGGCGGCGGCGACGGCATCGGTGGCGGTGGCGGCATGCAGCCCGCTGCCGTGGACGATCGCGTCGAAGGCGAGCCGGGTCCGCTCCCAGCGCAGGTCGCGATCCATCGCGTAGTACCGGCCGCTGACCGTCGCGACCCGCGCCCGCCCGGCGAATTGCGCCTCCAGCTCGGCGACGAAGCCGGCGGCCGAGCGTGGCGGCGTGTCGCGGCCGTCGGTGAACACGTGGAACACGACCCGGTCCGCCGGCAGCCCGGCCCGGCTGGCAAGCTCGACCATGGCGACGATGTGCTCGTCGACGGCATGGACGCCGCCCGGACCGACGAGCCCGGCGAGGTGGAGCCGCGTCCCGCGCTCAACGACCGTGCGGCAGGCGGAAATGAGCGTCTCGTTCTCGAAGAAGCCGCCGTCGGCGATGGCGGCGCTGATGCGCGGAAGGTCCTGCAGCACCCGGAAGCCGGCGCCGATGTTCAGGTGGCCGACCTCGCTGTTGCCCATCTGGCCGGCCGGCAGCCCGACGGCCTCGCCCGAGGCCTCGAGCCGGCAGTGCGGCCACTCATCGAGCAGCCGGTTCCAGTTCGGCATCGACGCCGAGAGCAGCGCGTTGCGAGATGGATCGTCGCTCAGGCCGAACCCGTCGAGGACGACGAGGAGGACCGTCACGCCGCCTCCTCGGCGGCCCGCAGGATGGCGGCAAACGTGTCGGGCTTCAGCGAGGCACCGCCGACGAGCGCGCCGTCGATGTCGGTCTGACCGAAGAACTCGGATGCGTTCGTATCGGTCACGCTGCCGCCGTACTGGATCGGGATCTCGTCCGCCCCGTCGGGATCGAGCTCGCGGAGGATCGAGCGGATCTGGGCCGCGACGGCCTGCGCGTCGTCCCCGCTCGCCGCGTCGCCGGTGCCGATGGCCCAGACCGGCTCGTACGCGACGACGAGCCCGCTGCCCACCAGGCGTTGGAGGCCCGAGACGGCCGCCCGCACCTGCCGGTCGATGACGCGCTGCGTCTCACCGTCCCGGCGTTCCTCGGCGCGCTCCCCGACTGCCGCGATCGGCCGCAGCCCGTGCGCGACGGCGCTCGCCACCTTGCGGCCGACCTTCTCGTCCGTCTCGCCGTCGTACTGCCGTCGCTCGGAGTGACCGACGATGACGAAGCTCGCCAGTCCGGCCAGCATGAGCGGGCTCGTCTCGCCGGTGTACGCGCCGAGCTCCTCGAAGTGCATCGTCTGGGCTCCGATCTCGACGCCCTCCCCGACGACGCGGGCGACCTCGGCCAGCCAGATCGCTGGCGGGCAGATGACCGTCGTGATGGCCGGATGCTCGCGTGCGGACCGCGCGACGTCGCCCGCCAGCGCCGCCGCCTCGCCCAGGGTTGCCGGGTGCATCTTCCAGTTGCCGGCGATCACCGGACGTCGCATCACTCCTCCTTCTCGCTGCCGAGCTCGACGAGCCGGCGCAGCCGGTGGTTCACGGCGGACCGGCTGACGCCGAGCGCCGTTGCCAGCGTATCGAGGTCGGCGTCCGGCATGCGGCGTCGCGCCGCCGCCGTCTCGCGCAGCGGCGGGGCCAACCGGTCGAGCGAGCCGTCCGCCTCCAGCCGCGCGATGGCGGACAGCTGCCGGTCGGCGGCTCGAACCGTGCGGCCGAGGTTGGCCTGCTCGGCGTTCAGCATGCGATTCAGGCGTGCCTGCACGTCACGACCGACCCGCAGCGTCTCCAGCTCGAGGACGCCGCGATTCGCGCCCACGAGGCGGAAGAGCACGGCGATCTCCTCCTGCCCCTTCAGGTAGACGACCTGCCGGCCGCGCCGTTCGGCCCGCAGGGCCCGCACCTCGAGCGAGGCGAGCGAGGACTGCAGCTCCTCCGCCGCGGGCAGGTCGGCGAGGACGAACTCGACGTGCGGACCGGAGGCGCTGAACGAGATCGAGCCGCTGCCGAGAAGCACGCCGCGCAGGAAGGCGCGACGATCGCAGGCCGGTGCGCCGGCCCAGGACCAGGCCCCGAGCGCCGCTCGGTCCAACTCGACGACGAGGTGGTGCCTGCCTCCCGCACGGACCCGCTCGATCGCGCCGACCCGCGGCGCGTCGACCGGCATGCCGAGCGTCGAGGCGAGGTGCACGGCCGTGCGCGCGATCGCGTGATCGAGCGTTCGCAGCGGGCCGCCGCCGGCGCCGTGGAGGAGGCCGATGAGCTCGGCACGGCGGTCACACGCCCGCGCCGGCTGGATGCGTGCCAGCTCCCCCTTGACCTCACCCGCCAGGAGCACCGCGGCGCTCAGGAGGCGTGGGCGGCCGGGCGGCCCACCCGTCGCTGACGCGGCCGGTCGACGCGGTCCTCCTGCTGCAGACGCATGAGCGCCGTGGCCAGCTTCGCCGGGTCGTGCCGGTGCGCGTTCGACGGGTCGATGACGTCCTCCTCGATGATGACGACCGGCAGCTCCTCGAGGCGGCGCGTATCGACCTCGACCGGCTCGGCCAGCCAGCCCTCCGGGCGGCGCGCATCGGTGCTGCGGTTGACGATGACGTAGTCGATCGTGTCCTCGCCGATATGGTCGAACAGGGCGCGCAGGTGCTCCGACGCCGTCAGCTTCGGCGTCTCGCCCGGCTGCGTCGCGACGTTGCAGACGTACACCTTCATCCCCTGCGCCGCGGCGAGCGCGTCGCGAACATCGCTGATGAGCAGGTTCGGGAGAACGCTGGAGAAGAGGCTCCCGGGACCGATGACGATCATCTCGGCCTCGAGGATGCGCTCGAGCGCCTCGCTCGTCGCGCGGACGTCGGCGGGCTCGATGAAGACCCGCGCGATGCGCTCCTCGGCATTGGCGATGGCGACCTGGCCGTAGAGGTGCCGGCCGGACTCGAGCTGCGCCGACAGGTTGAGCGGCACGCTCGTGGCCGGCAGCACTTGGCCACGCACGGCAAGGACGCGGTTCGACTCGCGTACCGCCTCCTCGAAGTCGCCGGTCACCGCCGTCATCGCGGCGATGAACAGGTTGCCGAAGGCGTGATTGTCGAGGCCCGAGCCCGCGGGGAAGCGGTACTGCATGAGCTGGCTCATGAGCGGCTCTGCGTCGGCGAGCGCCGCGATGCAGTTGCGGATGTCGCCGGGCGGCACGATCCCGAGCTGCTGCCGCAGCTGGCCGCTGCTCCCACCGTCGTCGGCGACCGCCACGACGGCGGTGATGTTCCCGCTGTAGCCCTTCAGCCCGCGCAGGAGCGTCGAGAGCCCGGTTCCCCCACCGATGGCGACGATCCGCGGGCCGCGAGCCAGGTAGCGCTTCGTGTAGAGCACCTCCATCACGCTGTCGCCGCGCGCGATGAACGGGGAGATGACCGAGCGCATGAGGCCCCACATGCCGACGACGGTGAGGAGGACCCCGATCCCCGCGACGACCGCGGCGCGGACCTGCGGCTCCATCCAGGCGCCGGTGAGCCAGTAGACGACGGCGATCTCGTCGGCGGCGTTCGTGCGATACAGGTCGCGGATGAAGATGGCCGCGCCGAGGCCGAGGATCGCGATGCCGAAGAACAGGACGACCAGCCAGCGCTTGAGGTGCATCCCAGGGTAGAGCCAGCGCGGCAGCCGCGGTCGCCTCATCGCTCGAGCTCCCGGTGGAAGACGTTGACCGACGTCTGCGGCAGCTGGCCGAGGCGCCGCGAGAGCTCCTCGGCCAGCGCGATCGAGCGGTGATAGCCGCCGGTGCAGCCGAGCGCGACCCGCAGCTGCTCCTTGCCCTCGGCACGGTACGCCGGGGCGGTGAGCTCCAGCAGCTCGGTGACGAGATCGAGAAAGCGGGCCGCCGTCGGCTGGCCGAGCACGAAGTCGCGCACGCGATCCTCGAGGCCCGAGAGATGCTTGAGATCCGGGTTCCAGTACGGGTTCGTCAGGAAGCGGACGTCGAACACGAGGTCCGCCTCGAGCGGGATCCCGTACTTGAAGCCGAACGTGATGATGTCGATCCGAAGGTCCTCGCTCGCCACCTCGCGGGGCACGAGGGCGAAGAGGCGGTCCTTGAGCTGGCCGATCGAAAGGCCGCTCGTGTCGACGACGTGGTCGGCCATCTCGCGCGTCCTCGCCAGGCGACGGCGCTCCTCGGCGATGCTGGCCTGCACGCCGCTGCGCGACGCCTGCAACGGATGGCGGTGACGGGTCTCGCTGAAGCGGCTCACGAGGCTGGCGTCGCTCGCCTCGAGGTAGACGAGCTCGAGGCGCGAGCCCTCCGCCTCCACGGCCGCGGCGGCGCTCTCGATCGCGGGCGCTGGGTCACCCGCCCGGATGTCGAGGACGAGGGCCGAGCGTCGATAGCGCTCCGGCTGCTCGCGCCGCAACGCCAGGTACCCGTCGAGCAGCGCCGGGGGCAGGTTGTCCACGACCGAGTAGCCCAGGTCCTCGAACAGCTTGCTTGCCTGGCTCTTGCCGGCGCCCGAGAGCCCGCTGATCACGAGCAGGTGATCCGTGCCCGATGGTGCCGGGCGCGCCTCAGCGGCCCCGCCTGCACGCACCGCCCGCTTTCCAGGCGCGACGTCGGTTTGTGTGGAGCGCGCCACCTTCCCCTCCATGCTCGAACCCGCTTCGAGTATAGCCGCCGATTCGCTCAATCCCGGGCCGTCGCCCGGCCGGCAAGGATGCCGCGCACCGTCGCCGCGGCCGCCCCACGCAGGGCGTCGAGGTCGTACCCGCCCTCCAACGTCAGCGCGACGCCCGGCAGGCCGAGCCGGCGGCTGAGCGCCCCGAGCGCTCGCGACACCTCGGCGTAGCCATCCTCGGTCAGCTGGAGGCTCGCGAGCGGATCGGCACGATGCGCGTCGTACCCCGCCGAAACGAGGATGGCCTGCGGCGCGAACGCCTCGATCGCGGGCAACAGCTCGTCGCGCCAGGCGGCGAGGAAGGCCTCGTCGCCCTCTCCGTCGGCGAGCGTGCGGTTGTGCATCGTTCCGGCCGCGAGGCCTGTTCCCGTCTCGTCCGGCCACCCCGTGCCGGGATAGAACGGCGACTGGTGCGTGGAGGCGAAGAACACGTCCGGGTCCGCGTCAAAGAGCTCCTGAGTGCCGTCACCGTGGTGCACGTCCCAGTCGACGATCGCGATCCGCTGCGCCAGGCCGGCGCGGCGCAGGCCGGCCGCGGCGATCGCCACGTTGTTCAGCAGGCAGAAGCCGCTGCCGCGGGCCGCCGCGGCATGGTGCCCGGGCGGGCGAACGACGGCGAACGCCACCTCCGCCTCGCCACTCGCGACGGCGGTCGCAGCCCGGAGGCTCGCGCCGGCGGCAGCGCGCGCCGCGGCGAGCGACCCGGGAACAACGTACGTGTCGGAATCGAGCCACCCGCCGCCGCGCGCATCGGCCTCGACGAGCAGGGCGAGGTAGGCGTCATCGTGGATGCCGAGGATCTCGTCGTCCGTGGCGGGCTCGAAGGTGGCCTCGACGAGCCGGTCGCCGGCCGCGTCGCGCACGCCGGTCGCCACCGCCTCCCGCCGCGCAGGGCGCTCGGGGTGTGCGTCGGAGCGGTGCGTGTCCATGAGCGCATCGGTCAGGAGCCAGACAGGCCGGGCCACCCCTATCGGCCCATCATCCGAATGAGCTGGAGCGTCGCCTCGAAGAGGCCGTACATGACGACCGAGAGCGTGAGCGAGCCGATAAGGATGTCGCCGGGCGTGATGACGATGGCGAAGAGCACGATGAGGATGACGACCCAGCGCCGGCGACGCGACAGGAAGGCATACGACAGGATGCCCATCCGCGCGAGCAGGTAGAGGATGACCGGGAACTCGAGCGCGATGCCGAAGGCGAGCATCAGGGTCGTGACGAAGCCGACGTACTCGGCGAGCCCGAGGAGCGGCCGCACGCCCTCGAGCGAGAAGTCGAGCAGGAAGTTGATGGCGAGCGGGATGATCATGTAGCCGAGCGCGAGGCCGGCCGCGAAAAGGAGGACCGCGACGATGAGCAGCGGCCAGATGAGCCGGCGCTCGGACCGCGTCAGCCCGGGCGTGACGAAGGCCCAAATCTCGTACAGAATGACCGGCATGGCGAGCGCCACGCCGGTCATGAGGGCGAGCTGGATGCGAACGCCGAAGGCCTCGCCCACCGTCGTCTGGATGAGCTCGGCGCCGTCCTCGGGGAGCGGGACGCGCAGGAGCTCGATGATCGGATCGGCGAGGAAGAAGCCGGCGACCGCCGCGACGCCGATGGCCATGGCGACGACGATGATGCGGCCGCGCAGCTCCTCGAGGTGCTCGAGGAGGCTCATCGTGGCCTCGTCGTGGGTCATGCCGACGCTCGCGGAGCGAGGGCGATCAGTGAGTGCGGTCCGGGTTCTCGCCCGTCGGTCGCTCCTCGCTGCTCGACCGGTTCGAGTCGCCGCGCACCGAGTCCTCGAGCTCGCTGGACGCCTTCCGGAACTCGCGAATCCCTTTTCCGACCGCGTTGCCGATGTCGGGCAGCTTGCCGGGGCCGAAGATGATCAGCACGATCACCAGCAGCAGGATGAGCTCCATCGGTCCGGGAATCGGCATCTTGTCACGAACCTCCGTGGCTGGCCGCGTGAGCGGGGCTGGCCATTGAGTGTAGCACCGCATCCGCCATGTCACGCCTGAGGGCCGATGCCGCCGAGGCCGCGGCCTCGCGCCAGTCGGGGCCCGCAGAGGCGCCGGCGATCCCGCGCGACACCGAGACGAGGCCGGGCGCCCATGCGCCGTCGCAGGCCGACGCCGCGGCCGCGAGGTCCCCGCCCTGCGCGCCGACGCCGGGCACGAGGAAACCCGGTCCGGGGACTGTGGCGCGCAGGAGGTCGAGCTCCTGCGGGGCGGTCGCCCCGACGACGAGCCCGACGCGCCCCTCGGGCCAGCGCTCGGCGACCCAGCGCGCCACGCGCAGGTGCACCGGATCGCCGTCCACGCCGAGCTCCTGGATCCGGCTGGCGGACGGGTTGCTCGTCCGCGCGAGCACGTAGACGATGACGCTCTCGTACGCGAGAAACGGCTCGATCGCGTCCTCCCCGAGGTACGGCGAGAGCGTGACGCCATCGGCGCCGAGATGCCCGAGCAGCCCGGCGGCGTAACGCTCCGCCGTCGTGGAGATGTCACCGCGCTTCGCGTCGAGGACGCAGATGAGGTCGCGCGGGACGTCGCGCCGGACCCGCTCGAGCGCGGCCCAGCCGGCGGCGCCGAACGCCTCGAAGAAGGCGACGTTGATCTTCACCGCGGCCGCCTCGCCGCTCGCCGCCTCGATGAGGCCGCGGGCGAACGTCTCGATCCCAGCGACGTCGCGCGACAGGCCCTCGGGGAGCTGGTCAGGGTGCGGGTCGATGCCGAGGCAGAGCGGGGCCCCGATGCGGGAGCGCCGGTCGCGGAGGCGGTCGAGCGCGCTCGTCATCCGGCGCGCGCCAGCTCGGGCGGCGGAAGCCGTCGCGCGAGCAGCGGGCTCGCGGCGGAGTGCGCGAAGTCGGCGAGCCGCAGCCGCAGGCGCGGCATCCCGCCGAAGACGTCGCGCTCGAGCGTGCCGACGAGGTCGAGCTCGTCACCGGCGGCCGGCAGCGGTCGCTCCGCGTCGAGGCCGAAGGCGATGGCGTCGAACGTCTCAAGCCCTCGGCGCATGCGGAACGCGACGTGCTGCGCCTTCGCGCCGACGCGCCGGACGTCGGCGACGACCATGCCGGTGACCGCGAGGACCGGCTCGACGTGCCCGGGGCCGTACGGGGCGAGGCGCTCGAGCTGCTCGGCCAGGCTCCAGTCGACGAGGCGCGCGGGCAGCACGAGGTCGACGACCTGCCGTCCCGGGCGCTGGGCCTCGGCCGCCGCGTCCGGCGGATACGGACGCGTGAGCGCGCCAAAGGCGGCGACGAAGGCCGGCCAGCCCTCCGGCAGGAGGCTGAAGCCCCCGGCGGCCGCGTGCCCGCCGCGCTTCGTGAGGTGCGCCCCGCAGGCCTCGAGCGCCGCCGCAACGTGGAAATCGGTCGGCGCGCGGATCGAGCCGCGGATCTCGTCGCCGACGAGGGTGGCCGCGCCGACCGGGCGCGCCAGGGCGTCCGCGAGCCGGCCGGCGACGAGGCCGATGAGCCCGGGCGACCACGCGTCGTCACGGATGAGGAGCGGCGTGGCGCCGGGCGACGCGTCGGCGAGCAGCCGGGCGGCTTCGACCGCCACCTTCGTCATCTCGCGGCGGCGATCGTGCACCTCCTCGAGCTCGGTGGCGAGCTGCTCCGCTCGCGTCGCATCCTCCTCGAGCAGGAGCGCCATCGCCAGCTCGGCATCGGCGATCCGCCCCGCGGCGTTGATGCGCGGCACGACGCCGAAGCCGAGGTCGCGCGCCGTCGGCTGTCCGGGCGCGTCGCAGCCGCGCGAGAGGAGGGCGCGCAGGCCCGGGTGTGCGGTGCGCGCCAGCTCCTCCAGCCCGAGCCGCACGATGGCGCGGCTCTCGCCGGTCATCGGCGCCATGTCGGCGATCGTCCCGATCGCGGCGACCGCCGCGAGCCCCTCGCTCGAGATGCCGTGGCGCTCGAGCAGCGCAGCGGCGAGCTTGTACGAGAGGCCGGCGCCTGTGAGGTCGGGATCGGGATAGCGGCAGTCGGGCCGGTGCGGGTCGACGACAGCCACCGCGCGCGGCAGGGTTGCGGGCGGCAGGTGATGGTCCGTGATGACGACGTCGAGGCCGAGCGAGCGGGCCACCTCCACCTCGGCGGCGTTGCTCACGCCGCAGTCGCAGGTGATGACGAGGCCGACCCCGTCCGCCGCGAGCTGGCGGAGACCGCTCTCCGACAGGCCGTAGCCCTCGGCCAGGCGCGACGGAACGTACCGGACCGGATCGGCGCCGAGACGGCGGAGCGCCATGACCCAGACGACGATCGCGGTCATCCCGTCGGCGTCGTAGTCGCCCCAGATCGCGATCCGCTCGCCCATCTCGACCGCGGCGTCGATGCGATCGAGCGCGACGCGCGCATCGGCCATGCGCGACAGGTCGTGCAGCGCGCCCGCTCCGGCGGTCAGGAACCGCCGGAGCGGCTCGTCACCGGTAAAGCCACGCCGGGCGAGGAGCGTCGAGACCGCGACCCCGAAGCCGCCGAAGGCCGGCGGGTCGGACACCGGCTCGGGCAGCAGCCACTGGAGGCTCGGGACGATCACGGCGCTCATGGTAGTCGCGCGCGATGGCGCGGCGCCTTACCGTTCGGTTACCGCGGTCAGGTGCGGGCCGGGCGAGCCTTTCGCTTCGCGCTCCACTCGTTCCAGGTGACGAGCAGCTGGCTGGCGTTGAAGATCGAGGAGTACGTGCCGCTCACGACCCCGAGGAGCAGCGCCAGGCCGAAGGTGCGGATCGTCGGCGGCCCGAGCAGGACGAGTGCGCCGAGGGTCACGGCGACCGTGATCGAGGTGATGATCGAGCGGCTCATCGTCTGGAGCAGGGAGTGGTTGACGATCGCGCCGAACGACTCCCCCGCGTGACGGACGCTGTTCTCCCGGATCCGGTCGAACACGACGATCGTGTCGTGGACGCTGAAGGCGATGATCGTGAGCAGCGCCGTGACGAAGAGCGCGTCGAACTCGACGTTGAAGAAGTAGCCGAGGATCGCGAACGTCCCGACGACGAGGATGACGTCGTGGAGGAGGGCGACGATCGCCGCGCTGCCGAAGCGGAACCCAAAGCGCATCCACAGGTAGGCGAGGAGGAAGATCTCGCCGATGACGATGAGGATCGCGGAGCTGCGGATGAGGTCGGCGCCGATGATCGGGCCGACGGTCCGCACGCTCTGCGGGTCTCCCTCGCCGAACCGGGCCTGCAGCTCGTCTTCCAGCTCGGCGAACTCGGTCCCCTCCGCGATCGGCGCGGGCGTCGGCTCGGCCGAGGGGCTCGGCTCAGCCGTGGCGGAGGGCGAAGCTGTCGGCGGTCCGGTCGCGCCGGGCGAGGCCGACGCCGACGGCCCGGCCGAGGACGGCCCCGGATCCAGCCCGCCCGGCGGGATGAGGTCGATCGGCTCCGTGCGGATGCGCAGGACACCGTCGCCCAGCTCGGTGACGACGGCCTCTTCGTACCCGAGCTCCGTCAGCGCGTCGGTCATCTCGGCCGCGCTCGGCGCATCGGCGTAGCGGACCTCCCACTCGGTCCCACCGGTGAAGTCGATCGAGGGCTTGAGGCCGCCGAGGAAGATGAAGAGCAGGCCCGGGATCGTGAGGACGGCGCTGATCGCGTACCACAGGTTGCGCTTGCCGACGATGTCATACATCGGTTAGCGCTCCACGTGATAGAGCTCGAGCCGGCGGCCCCAGCCGGTCCGGGTGACGTAGCGCAGGAGCGTGCGGGTAACCGTCACGGCGCTGAACATGCTCACGAGCACGCCGATGATGAGGACGAGGGCGAAGCCCTTGACGACCGTCGTGCCCTGCCAGTAGAGCCAGCCGGCGACGAGCAGGCTCGCGACGTTCGAGTCGAGGATGCTCGACCAGGCACGGTTGAAGCCGGCCTCGATCGCGGGGCCCAGCGACTTGCCGGCGCGGATCTCCTCCTTCATGCGTTCGAAGATGAGGATGTTCGCGTCGACCGCCATGCCGACCGAGAGGATGAATGCGGCCACGCCGGCGAGCGTGAGCGTCACGCCGATGACGCGGAAGATCGCGTACATGACGAGGGTGTAGAAGATGAGCGCGAGCGCCGCCAGCACGCCCGGCAGCCGGTAGTAGGCAACCATGAAGAGGAGGACGAGGAAGAGGCCGACGGCGCCGGCGACGAGCGCCTGGACGAGGAAGTCGGCGCCGAGGGTCGGATCGACGGTCTCGACCCCCTGCTCGGTGAGCGAGATCGGCAGCGCGCCGAAGCGCAGCGTGTTGTAGAGGTTCGTGCGCTCGACTTCGTTCGCCTCGGTCGCCGGGCCGACGGTGATGATCGTCTCGCCGCCGCAGATGCGGTCCTGGATGTTCGGCGTCGTGATCACCACACCGTCGAGCGCAATCGGCCCGGGTCGATTGACGTTGGCGGTCGTGAAGGTGCACCAGATGTCGCTGCCGCGGGGGCTCAGCGTGAACTGGACCCCGATGACGTTGCCCTGTGCCGCCGGCGCGACGCTGCCGGGATCGATCTCGGCGCCCGTGAAGAGCTCGCGGACGGCGCCACTCTCGAGGAGCGGCTCGATGTCCTGGCCCGTGGTCAGCACCTGTCCCTGCGGGTCGATGAACTGGAGCTGGCCGGTCGACCCGACGAGCCGGCGGACCTGCTGCTCGTCGCTGAGGCCGGGAACCTCGACGACGATCCGTCGCGACCCGTCGCCACCGGTTTCGGTCCGCACCTGCGGCTCGCTGACGCCGATGCCGGCCACGCGGCGCTCGATGATGTTCCGGGCCGTCTCGACCTGCTCCGCGGTGACCTCCTCGTCGCTCTGCGACTCGGCCTCGAGCGTGACGCGCAGGCCGCCCTCGAGGTCCAGGCCGAGCACGGTGCGGAACTCGACCCCGGCGACCTCGCGCGGCAGCCAGTCGAGGCCGAGCGTCGTGCGCGGCAGGTTGATGAAGATCGCCAGCAGGGTGATGAGCCCGATCACCCACGGGGCGATGCGACGCCAGGTCATGCTTCGGTCGTGGTCCTCAGGTCCTCGGGGCTTGCGTGCGGGCGCGAGGCGCCTCAGACACGAAACACGCCGCTTCACCAGCGGCGGGCGGCGCCAGTATAGCGCGCTACGCGAGCATGCCGTCGCGCGCGAGCTGTGCCTTGAGGCGCTCGGCGAGGTCGCGACTGATTCCGGGCGTGGCCGCCACCTCCTCGACCGATGCCTCCCGGATGCGTCGAACCGAGCCGAAGCGCTTGAGCAGTGCCTTCTTGCGCCCGGGACCGATGCCGGCGACGTCGTCGAGCTCGCTGCGCAGCGCCTTCTTGCCGCGCACGTCGCGGTGGTACGTGATCGCGAAGCGGTGCGCCTCGTCGCGGATGCGCTGCACGAGGTAGAGCGCCTGCGAGCGGCGCGGCAGGACGACCGGCGCGGCCCGGCCGGGGAGGTGCAGCTCCTCGAACCGCTTCGCGAGGCCGGAGAGCGGCACGTCGTTGATGCCGAGGGCCTCCATGACCCCGACCGCCGCCGAGAGCTGGCCCTTGCCGCCGTCGACAATGACGAGGTCGGGCACGGCCCACCCCGTCTCGCGCCGGCGGCCGCCCCCGCCGCTCACCGGTCGCGCGTTCGGATCGAGGTCGAGCGGGAGGTCGTCCTCGCCGTCGCCCTCGGGTGCCTCGTCGGCGCCGACGGCCGCGAGCGAGAGCGCGCCGGTCTCGCTGCGCAGCTTCGCGACGCGACTGAACCGGCGGCGAAGAACCTCCGCCATCATCCGGACGTCGTCCGGCGTGTCGCCGGAGCGGATCCGGAAGCGCCGGTACTCCTTCGGCTCAGGCCGCCCGTCGATGAAGACGACCATCGAGCCCACGGCGCTCGCGCCCTGGATGTTGCTCATGTCGTAGCACTCGATCCGCTCGGGCGGCCTCGGCAGGGAGAGCGCGTCGGCCAGCTCGGTCAGGGCCTCGTCGCGCCGCGCCGTGTCGGCCAGCCACTCGGCGCGCTCGCGCGAGAGCGCCTCGAGCGCGTTGCCGGTGGCGAGCGCGACGAGGCGTCGCTTCTCGCCGCGCTCCGGCACGCTGATCGTGACCCGCAGGCCCC
This sequence comes from Binatia bacterium, assembly GCA_035512895.1. GTDB lineage: Bacteria > Chloroflexota > Limnocylindria > QHBO01 > QHBO01 > JACDBZ01. The sequence continues at coordinate 21,650 of DATKDB010000128.1, forward strand.
GCCGGTCGGCGAGGTAGGCCGCCAGGTCGTCCGCGTCCGCGGGCATGACCGGGCCGAGGATCGCGCGCGGCAGCGCATCGGTGCTGGCGTAGTACTGCTGCAGGAACGAGCCGAGGACGTCGGCGTCGGCGACGTCGCGGGCTCCCTCGACGATGAAGTGCTCGCGACCGATGAGCTTCCCGTTGCGCACCTGCATCACCTGGAGGCAGGCGTCGTCGTCCTCGCGGGCCATCCCGACGACGTCGTGCTCGGCGCGGCTGAAGGCGGCCATCTTCTGCTGCTCCATCGTCCGCTCGACGGCCCGCAGCTTGTCGCGCGACGTCGCCGCCTGCTCGAAGCGGAGCGCCTCGCTGTGCGACTCCATCTCGTCGCGGAGCTGCGCCGCGATCGGCTCCTGGCGGCCGTCGAGGAAGTCGACGATCTGGCCGATCGTCTCGCGGTACTCCGGCTTCGGGATCGCCTGGATGCACGGGCCCTGGCATCGGTTGATGAAGTAGAGCAGGCACGGGCGCTCGAGGACCCGCTTCCCCTCCGGGATGTCGAGGTTGCAGGTCCGGAACGGGAAGATCTTGCGCAGGAGCTTCAGCGTCTCGTCGACGCTGCTCGCGCTCGCGTACGGCCCGAAGTAGCGGCTGCCGTCGCGCACGAGGCGCCGCGTG
>DATKDB010000129.1:0-12484 GCA_035512895.1 Binatia bacterium
CTCCGCAACCGCCTGCTCGACTACCTGACACCGACGCCGGCGCGCCTCCGTCCGATCGAGGATGGCGACGTCATCCCGGTGCTCGGCGGCCTGCGCGTGATCCATACCCCTGGCCACACGCCGGGCAGCGTCTGCCTGTACGCCGACCGGCACCGCCTCCTGTTCAGCGGCGACGTGCTCCAGGTCATCCGCGGCCGGCTCACGTACGCCAGCACGTTCTTCAGCCACGACATCGGCCGCGCGCGGGCGACCCTGGGCCGTCTCGCCGAGCTCGACGTCGAGACGATCGCCCTTGCCCACTACCCTCCTTGGCGCGTTCGGGCGAGTGACGCGCTGCGCGCCCTTGCCGACCGGTCAGCGTGAGGCGGCACCGCGGTAGAGGTCGAGCAGGCGACTGCCGAGGCCCGGGCCCGACCCGACGAGCTCGCCGAACGCGTCGGCGTCGATCGCGTACAGCACGCCGGGCGTCGTCGCCGTCACCGTCGCCGTGCGCGGGATGCCGCGCAGCAGTCCGATCTCGCCGAAGAAGTCGCCCGGGCCGAGCTCCCGCAGGGCTCGCTCCTCGCCGTCGGTCGCCTGCGTCACGCGGACCTGCCCGGAGTCGATGACGTAGAAACGGTCGGCGGCGTGTCCCTGGCGCACGATGACCTCGCCGGCCTCGACCGGCACGGCCACGAGCCGGCGGGCGGCACCCTCGAGGCGGCTCGGTGGCAGGCCCGCGAAGATCGGCTGGTCGAGGAGGCGGACGCGCACGGCATCGGCGCCGGCCGGATCGTCGACGGCCCGCTCACTCAGCAGAAGCGCGAGTACGGCTCCGGCGACCATCACGATCCCGCCGCCGATGAGGACCGCGGGGATGCCGACGGCAGCTGCCAGCAGCGGCATCGAGAAGGCGCCGAGCGCATAGAGGACGGACGAGCTGGTCTGGAGCGTGCCGATCGCCCTGCCGCGAAGCGCGTCGGGCACCGCGCGCTGGACGAGGGTGGTGCTGACGACGTCGAGCAGGAACATGCCGGAGATCGCGACGCCGATGGCGAGCATGGCGGTCGGCAGGTCGCCGGTGAGCCCGAGCCACGCGAGCCCGGCGCCGGCGGCGATGCCCCCGAGCAGGAGCGGAACGCTCAGGCGTCGCACGAGCAGGGCGCCGCCGGCGATGCCCGCGACGACGCCGCCCACTCCGATCGCCGCGTTCAGGTAGCCGGTGCCGGCCTCACCGGCGCCCAGGACGTCGATGGCGATGACGACCGTCAGGACGCCGATGCCTCCGCCGACGAGGCTGCTCGCCGAGTCGAGCAGGAACGGTCCGGCGAGGGGGCGGACGAGCTGGCGCCACCCCGTCGCCGACGGGGCGGGCCCATCCTCCGGTGCGTCGACGGGGGCGGCCGCGCGCTGCGCCGGCAAGTGCCACAGGACGACGGCCACGACCGCGAAGGAGATCGCGTTCAGGAGGAACGCGATCTCCAGGCCACCGGCGGCCAGGAGGATGCCCGCGAGCGCCGGACCGATGATGAAGGCCAGGTTGTCGAGCGTCGCCCAGGCGCTGTTCGCCACGCCGAGGTCGCGCTCGTCGACGAGCGTCGGGATGAGGGCCGCGATCGCCGGGTTGAAGAAGGTGGAGAAACAGGCGGCCAAGATCGAGATGGCGACGATGACGAGGGTCGGGGCGTCGAGGATGGCCGCCGCCACGAGGCCGAGCATGAGGACGCCGCGCGCGACGTCCGTGACGAGTAACACCATGCGCCGGTCGAATCGGTCCGCGACGATGCCGGCGGGGACAGAGAGCAGGACGTAGGGCAGGATCCGCGCGGCCCCCACGATCCCGAGGAGCACGGCCGAGCTGCTGTCGGCGTAGACGACGACGAGCACGGCGACGAGGTAGAGCCAGTCGCCGGTGCCGGAGATGAACTCGCCCGCGAGCAGCCGCGCCAGCGCCGGCCTGCGGCGCATGAGGTCGACGTACGTGCGAGCGAGGCTCACGGGATCGGCTGCCGGCGAGGCCGAGGCCGCCGCCGGCCGGGGTTGTCGGCAACGCTGGCCAGGATGGCCTTCACCTCGAACGGGCTGAGCCCCGGGTGCTTCGACAGGATGAGCGCCACGAGGCCGGCGATGTGCGGCGCGGCGAAGCTGTTCCCGGTGGCGACCGTCGAGCCGCCGTCCTTCCAGGCGATCGGCACGTCGACGCCCCAGGCCCCGAACTCCACCGGCGGAGCCGGGTTGTAGTAGACGCGCCACGGGTCGGGCTCGGCATGCGCCGCCACCGAGAAGACCGAGCTGAAGAGCGACGGGTAACTCGGGGCCGGGACGTTGTTCGCGGCGCTGACGAGCGCCATGGCCTGGAAGTACGCGCGGTCGGCGAGGTCGTGGAAGATCGGGTAGAGCGACTCGCTCTTCGACGAGAGGCTCAGGTTGCAGACGTGGAGGCCCTGCTCGATCGCCCACTCGAGGCCGGCGGCGAAGGCGGTCCCCTTGCCGCGCAGGTCCGCGCCGAGCACGCGAATCGAGACGAGCTCGACCTCCGGCGCCAGCGAGAGGATGATCCCGCCGCAGGCGGTGCCGTGGCCGAACATGTCGACGGAGCCATCGGCGATGACGGTCGGGCCGCCCTCGCCCATCTCGACCGTCACGTTCTCGACGACGCGGCCGAGCAGCCTCGGGTGGTCGTTCTCGAGCCCCGAGTCGATGATCGCGACGCGCACGCCCGCGCCGGTCGCCCCGCCCCAGGCCCACTCGCGGGTCACCCCGCGCAGGCGCAGGCTGCGTCGAAGGTCACGGCGTGGCTGCGCGAAGGGCTCCGACCAGGCAGGAAGGTCGGACGACGTCATGCGCCGATGCGGCCGCGCTGCGAGCGCTGCGCGTGGCTCGCCACCACCTCCAGGATGTCGGCCACGAGCGACATCTCGCGATCGCTCAGGCCGCGCATGCGGGCCACCTGGTCGACGACGCGCCAGAACGGCGCCTCCTCGTCGGTGTCGAGACCGACCGTTGCCGACGAGACGACCGCATCGACCTCCTCCGCGCTCAGCTCCGGCGCGATGTCCGACAGCACGCGGGCCAGGAGCCGGGAGGTGTCCCGCTGCACCTTCGCCGCCGCGATGGCGACCGTGGCCTGGCCGGCAAAGACACCGAGCAGCTCCATGTCGCGCAGCGAGAAGGTCGGCGACGAGTGCTTGTCGAGCACCTGCAGCACCCCGAGCGTGCCGTGCTCATCGAAGAGGGGCGCCGCGGCAATGGAGCGCGGAACGTAACCGGTTTGCTCCGCGGCGTTACGGTTGAAGCGTGGATCGTTCGCCACGTCCGAGAGGGCGAGGGGCTGGCCGGTCGAGTACACGTAGCCCACGATCCCCTGGCTGGGAGGCACCGCGAGGCCGACGGCTCCCGCTCCCTTCTCTCCAGCGGCGACGCGAAACTCGAGCCGGTCCGGATCGGGCTCGAAGAGCGCGATCGAAGCCGCCTCGGCGTCGAACAGCCGGACGGTCGCGTCGACGATGCTCTGGAGGAGCTTCGTCTCGACGTCGCCCTGGAGTCGCCGTCCCACGGCGGAACGCCGCGATGCCGCACTGAGCGCGGCGATCGCGGCGTCCTGCGATACGTCAGCCATGCGAGTGGCTACCGGATCTTGGCGTGACCCTCGGTGTCCTCATCGTCCTCGGCGCGTGGGAACTTGATGTGGCCCTCGGCCTCGTCGTCGTCGCCCTCGGCGGCGCGACGCATCACGTGCCCCTCGGCATCGTCATCGGCCCGCGGCCACTTGGCGTGACCCTCGGTGTCGGTGTCCTGGGTGCGCTCTTCGTCCATGATGTGACCCTCCACTGAATCATCGTCGTGTGCCTCGCCGCCCAGCGAGCCCGGGCGGGAGAACCCTTCCATCGGCGGTCGCCGCCGAAACTTGTCCATGGCCACTCTCGCCTCCTAACTGGCAGCGTGGACCGCAACTGGCACCATCCTACGGGGGCCGTGCCCGTCGCCGAAGCAGCCGTGCGACAGGCCGGGTGTCGGGTTCGTGACAGATCATCGGCTTCCGTGGCGCTCGAGCGCGGCGAGGTCGTTGATGACGAGCGTGTCCCGTTCGATGCTGATCAGCCCGTCCTCGACGAGCCCGCTGAGCAGCCGGTTCACGCTCTGGCGCGTCCCTCCGATCATCGCCGCGAGGTCGGACTGGGTGTACGGCCAGTCAAGCTCCGCACGGCCGCTCGCCTCCGGGTCGGCCGTCCGCGCGAGCCGCACAAGACGCATCGAGAGCCGCCCCGCGAGATCCAGGAAGTGGAGCTCCTCGACGTGACCGGTGAGGCGCCGCAGCTCCTCGGCGAGGGCGTGGAGCAGCGCGTGCAGCAGCCGCCGGTCCTCGTCGAGCAGGCGAAGGAAATCGTCGCGCGGCAGGGACAGCGTCTCGGTCGCCTCGAGTGCGGTGGCCGTCGTCGAGCGCGGCGAGCTGTCGAACAGCGCGAGCTCGCCGAAGAAGTCCCCCGGCTTGAGGCTGGCGATGATCGCCTCCTCTCCCTCGGTCGACGGCAGGACGATCTTCACGCCGCCGGTGGCCACGACCTGAAGCGAGTCGCCGATGTCGCCCTGGTGGAAGATGACCTCGTTCCGCCGAAATCGACGGCGGCGCATCTGTCCCGCGATCGTGCGCAGACCGTCGTCGCCCACGTGCGCGAAGAGCGCGCATCGGCGAAGGCTGTCGATCGCCAGGGATTCGTCGATCACGTTTGCGGGTCCCCCTTGGGCGCAGGACCGATGAACGAGACAGGGGGCCACTCTCCCCCCATTCGCCCGGCGGAGTCAAGGGCTGATCGTGTCGGCGGCCCGACATCCGAGCCGTGACGCACCCGACCGGCGGGCGATCGGCACGTTGACGTGCCGCATGTCGCCGCCGTGCTCACGCCCCCCGTGCCGCCGGCACGAGCATGTGGGCCAGCGACACCGCCACCGACGAGACGAGAGCCGGCGAGGCTCAAAGGAGGATCCGATGCTTGGCCCGAACCACCACACCGCTCACATGGCGCACCAGGCGTATGACGAGCGCCTCGCCCACGCCGCGCGCATCCGGATGGTCCAGAAGGACCGCGATGAGTCCCGGCCGTTCGCGCACGACGGGCACCGGCTCATCACCGCCCGACGGCTCGCCGCCGGCCTGGCGAGCATCGTCATCACCGCCGCCCTCGCGGCCGGGACCGTCGGCACCGTGACCGCGTCGCCGAGCCACGGAGGGAGCGGAGGCGCGACCCTCATCCGCTGACACCCCTCGCAGCACGCGACCGATTCGACGCCGGGACCTACCCCCCGGCGTCGGCTCTTGTCCGGCGGTGGACCGAGCGAAAGTGCCCGATGTATGATCGCGGCCCGTCCGGCGGGAGTAGCTCAGCTGGCAGAGCGCCACCTTCCCAAGGTGGATGTCGCGAGTTCGAATCTCGTCTCCCGCTCCAATTCCACCCCGCGCTCCGGGCCGTCAGCCCGGCCGGATGTTCTGGTTGCGGTGGAGGAGGTTCGCGGGATCGTACCGGCGCTTGATCTCGATCAGGCGCTCATACGCGCCCGCCGGGTAGGCCGCCCGGATCCGCGCGTCGCCCTCGTCCTCGAGGAAGTTGGCGTACACCCCCGTCGCCTTCGGCTGCGATCCCCGCCCGGCCGGGCCATCGGGCACTCGCCGGGCAACGCCGCGGCGCATCGGTCCTGCGACGGTTACGTCATCCGCCGCCTCTATCCTGTACGCATGGCCGAGGCACCCACGCCGCCCGACCCCTGGCGCTTCACCGTCCGCTGGCCCGTCCGGCAGTACGAGCTCGACGTCGTTGGCCACGTCAACAACGCCGTCTACCTGAACTGGGTGGAGCAGGTCGCGATCGATCACGTCGAGGCACTCGGCTTCGGCCGCGACTGGTCGCTCGCCCACGGAGGGGTATGGGTCGTTCGCGAGCATCACGTGACGTACCACCGGCCCGTCGGATATGGCGACGTCGTCCTCGTCACGACACTGCCGCAGGAGATCGGCGGCGTGCGCGGCACGCGCCGAACAGAGATCCACCGCGAGGCGGACGGACAGCTCATGACCGAGGCGCTGACGCACTGGGTCTGGGTGCGCGTTGCCGATGGACGCCCGGCGCGGGTACCAGCCGCCCTCATCGAGCGCTTCCGACGCTGACCCATGGGAGTGGAGGCAGGACGTATGCTTCGGAGGATGTCGAACGTGACGCGGCGCTCACTCCCTGGCGTGCTCGCCCTGCTCATCGCCGGTTGCGCGACGCAGGGGCCTCCGTCCTCGTCCGCCGGCGCCACGGCGGAGGCGACATCGCCGACGCCCGCGGTGGCGGCAAGCGCCACCCCATCGTCCTCCAGCCCGAGCGCGACCCCGTCGCCCGTCTCCCTCGCGTGGGCCCCGGTCGACGCGCCGGGGCCGGCCGCTCGCGAGGACCACACCTGGACGATCGATCTGGGTGACGGCCTCGCCTACCTGTTCGGCGGCCGCAACGGCGCAGCCGTCTTCGCCGACCTGTGGACATACGACCTGGCATCCGACGCCTGGTCTCAGCTGTCGCCGCCCGGCGGCCCGCCGGCGCGCTTCGGGCACGACGCGGTCTGGGTGGATGGCATCGGTCTCGTCATCTTCGCGGGCCAGGCCGGCCCGACCTTCTTCAACGACCTGTGGGCGTACGATCCCGACTCGAGCACGTGGCGGGCGCTGCTGGCGACCGGCGACCTCCCGGTCGCGCGCTACGGCTCGTGCGCCGCGATCGGCCCGGACGAGCGCCTCTGGATCAGCCACGGGTTCACCGCGGACCAGGTGCGCTTCTCCGACACCGTTGCGTTCGACTTCGAGTCGAACGCCTGGACCGATGAGACGCCGGACGCCGGTGCGCGCCCGGTCGAGCGCTGCCTGCATGGCTGCTGGTGGACCGATGACGGCGAGCTCGCCCTCTACGCGGGCCAGACGACCGGCGCCACCGCGATCGGCGACCGCTGGACCTTCGATGGCGATGCCTGGACGCGAGTCGAGGGCGACGTGCCGCCGCATCGCAACCTGTACGCCCGGACGCGACTGGACGGGGCGACGCTCGTCTTCGGCGGCCAGGCGGTGGACAGCAGCTTCCTCGCAGACCTGTGGCTGCTCGCCGACGGGGTCATCGACGCCGAGCCGCTCAGCGCGGACGTCGCAGGCCCGAGCGGGCGAGCCGGGGCCGAGATGATCTCCGACACCGATCGCGACCGCGTCCTGCTCTTCGGCGGCCGCGACGACTCCGGGGCGTATGCCGAGGTCTGGGAGCTCAGCGGCACGATCGTCGAGGGCGGCTAGCTCGGGCGCGCGGGCTGGCTACTCGTGCGCGTCCTCGAGCGCGGCGGAGATCGTTAGCTCGACGTTGCCGGCGAGCGCCCGCGAGATCGGGCAGTTGTCCTTCGCATCGGCCGCGGCCGCGTCGAAGGCGGACGCGTCGATCCCGGGCACGGTACCAACGACGTCGAGCTCGGAGCGGGTGACCGTCCAGGCGTCGCCGACCTTGTCGAAAGTGACGCCGGCGGAGACGTGCATGTGGTCCGGTGGCGTGCCGGCCCGCGCCAGGGCGCCCGACAGCGCCATCGCGAAGCAGGACGCGTGGGCGGCGGCGAGGAGCTCCTCGGGCGAGGTGCGCTCATCGGGTGACTCGGTGCGCGAGGACCACGACACGGGGAGATCGGTGAACTGCATGCTGCTGCCGGCGCTGACGGTTCCCGATCCGGTTGCGAGCGGCCCGGTCCAGGTCACGGTGGCGGTTCGTGTGGCGGCCATCGGTGTAATCTCCTTCGCTAGACTCGGGTCAGATGACCAGCCTACCCGAACCCCGACCGATCATCCGCGGGGAGACCGACTGACGAGCCTGCTCGAGCTTCCGGCACGCATCGGCCGACTGGGGTCGGAGGCGCGCGCCCGCGCCGACCGCCTGCTCGACGTCCGCGTCGTCACGGGCCGGACCGATCCGCCGCGCGAGCTCGAGCCGTGGCTCGAACGGACGTTCGGCTCCGCCGATGCCGTGCGCGAGCAGGCCGTCATCAAGGTCACGAACCTCGCGACCCTCGAAGCGACGCTGTTCGCCCCGCTCCGCGCCCGGCGTCCGATGGACGGTCCGCCGCCTGGCGACGACCTCGACGCGGAGATCGCGGCCGCCGCGAGCGGCCCGTTCTGCTCGCCGGAGACCGAGACGCCGGCCCACACGTACGGCCGAGCCAGGGGAGCACGCATGGTGAGCGGCGCGAATGCCGCACTGGCCGATGCGCACCACGCCGTCCTCGTCTTCGACGCGCACGACCCGCTCGCATTCGATGCCGAGCTCGTCACCGACCTGTTCGCCACCGGGCGCTCGTGGGCGGAGCTCGCCCGGGCGGCCGACCCGGCGGCGGCAAACTACCTGCTCGCCTGGAACTGCCTGTGGCGCGCCGGCGGGTCGATCGTCCACGGGCACGCGCAGGCCTTCCTCGGCGCCGGTCCGCACTACGCGGCCCTCGAGCGCTTCCGTCGCGCCGCCACGGCGTACGAGAGCAGCCACGGGACGGGCCTGGCGCTCGATCTCGTCGCGCTCCACCGGGACCTCGGGCTGGCGGCCGATCGAGGCGGTGGCGTCGCGATCCTCGCCCACCTGACACCGGTGAAGGAGCGCGAGGTGCTCGTCATCGGCAGCCCCGGCATGGACGAGCGCGAACCCGCCTTCACCGATGCTGTGGCGCACGCGCTCATCGCCTGCCGTGACCGCCTCGGCGTCCGTTCGTTCAATCTCGCGCTGTGGCGCCCTCCGCTCGACGCCGCACCTGGCGCGCCGCCGGGCTGGGAGGAGATCCCGCCGATCGTGCGCATCGTCGACCGCGGCGACCCGTTCGCGCGGTCCTCCGACATCGGCGCCATGGAGCTCTACGGCACGCCGATCGTCGGCACCGATCCGTACGAGGTCTTCGAGAGCGTGCGCTGACCCGCCACGCCGGCCACGAGGGCGACGATCGGCTCGCGGGCTGGCGCATCCGCTACGATGCGGCCGTGTTCGAGCTGCGTCGTGACCCGGTCACCGGATGGTGGTCGGCCATCGTCGCCGACCGGGCCTTCGAGCAGCGCGCCTTTGAGATCCAGGCGCAGCCGGTGGAGGGGAGCCACTGCCGGCACTGCGACGATTCCTCCGACGACGAGCCACCGCACCTCGTCCGCCGCGTGGCGCTGCGCTCGCAGGCCTTTCACCGCATCGACTCGACGAAGGCGAGCGCCGCACAGCTCAGCCTGAGCGAGGTCGAGCGCGCGACCGGCTCGTGGGAGATCCTTGTCGGGCCGCGGGGTCATCACGAGCGCATGGCCGATGCCTCGCCACAGCTGGCCGGCGCGCTCCTGCGGTCGGCGCGGGATGCGATGCGCGCCCTGGCCTCGGAGTTGCGCGACACGACCGCGGACGGGCAGCCCGAGCCGCTCTACATCCAGATCGTCCAGAGCCACGGCATGCAGGCCGGCTCACGCAGCCCGCACCTGAACCTGGAGCTGTACGCCATCCCGCAGGTCCCGCACTGGGTGGCCGAGGAGATCGGCGGCGGGGCGCGCCAGGTGATCAAGACGCGGCGCTGCGTCTGGTGCGCCCTGGCCGAGGCAGAGGAGGAGAACGGCGAGCGCCTCGTCCTCGCCGATCATCACGCGGTCGTCTTCACCCCCGCGGCCAGCCGATCCGCGTTCGAGATGATGGTCGTGCCGCGCGCGCACGCCGCGGACTTCACGACGCTCGACGACGAGGCGATCACAGATGCGACCGCCACCCTGCAGCGCGCGCTGCACGCCCTCGACGTCCTGGGCGATCCGCCGTACAACCTCTTCCTGCACACCGCCCCCGCCGGCGAGCGGCTGGACCAGACCTTCCACTGGCACTGGGAGATCCACCCCCGGCTGCGGGTCATCGCCGGGCTCGAGCGAGCGACCGCCCTGGCCGTCAACCCGGCCGCCCCGGAGTACGCCGCCGCGGTGCTGCGCCAGCACCTGCATCGGTAACAGATGCGAGCCGCTCTGCGTCACAACGCGGCAGGCAGGAGTCGGTGTGCGCGGAGGACGAGGTGGAGTCGATGGCGGTACCCGGTCCGATCTCGTGGCAGGTGCCCACGATGACGCGCCGCGACGCCGACGCCCGCGAGGCGGAGTTCGCCCACCTGTTCGAGGAGTATTCGGCCCCGATCTACAACTACGTCCTGCGCATGGTGACCGATGCGGACCGTGCCGCCGACATCACCCAGGACACGTTCATCAAGGCCTACCGCAAGCTCGACACCGTGACCGATGCGACCTCCACGCGATCCTGGCTCTACCGCATCGCGACGAACACCGCCATCGATGACATGCGCCGGCGCCGCAACGTCACGACGATGGGCACGGACGAGCCGACGTTCGCCAACCGCCCGGACGATCGACCCGGACCGGAGGCGCAGGTCATGGCGACGACCCTCGACGAGCGCGTCCAGCGCGCCCTGATGACGCTGCGGCCGAACCACCGCCAGTGCCTCCTGCTCAGCGATCTCGAGGACATGAGCGCCCAGCAGATCGGCGAGGTCATGAACCTCTCGCACGCGGCGGTCCGCACGCTCCTGTGCCGGGCACGTGGCGAGATGCGCCGCGCCCTCGGCACCGAGGGCTACGCGCGATGAGCATGAACCGCCACGACGACTGGGAGGAGCTCGTCAGCGCGTCGCTGACCGACGACCTCGGCACGGAGGAGCGGGCTCGTCTCGATGCGCACCTCGACGGCTGCGCCGCCTGCCGCGCCACGCTGGCCGCGTTCGCCGACCAGCGTCGCATGGTCGCCGGGGTCCGTCACGTCCCGCCGCCGCGTGACCTCGGCGCCCGGGTTCGAGCGGGGATCGAGGGCGGCTCGCGCGTCGGCCTGCCGTGGTGGCGCCGTCCGATGGCCGTCTTCGCCGGCGTCGGCGGGGGCCTCGCAGCGGTCGCCGGCGCGCTCCTGGCGCTCGTCATCATGAACGGCTCGACCAACGAGCCCCAGGTCGGCGAGAGCTCGCCATCCCCGTCGATGAGCTTCGCCGCAGCCAGCGGCACGCCCGCTCCGACGCTGCCCCCCGCACCCGCCTCGCCCGCGCAGACGCCGGCCGCTACGCCCGACACCGCGCAGACGCCGAGCCCGGCACCGGACGTCGAGCCCGAGCCGGACGTGTATCTCGCGGTCACCGGTCCGTTCGACAACCAGATGATGACCGTGCGTCACGGCCCGACCGGCGAGACGATCATGGAGCTCGGCACGTCGGCGGTCCCGATCGCGGCGGACCTGTCCCCCGACGGGCAGTGGCTCGCCTATATCACCGAGGGCGCCGGGAGCGGCATCAACACCGTGAGCGCGACCCGCATCGGGGAGGGTACGCCCTCGGCCGATCCGGAGGCGCCACCGCCGCTCGACCCCGACGTCCCGCTCGGCGAGACCGTGATCCTCGGCGAGAGCGTCGCCGGGGGACCGTTCCTCGAGCGGCTCGCCTGGTCGTCGAACAGCCACTACCTGGCCTACACGCTCGCCGATCCTGAGGGTGGCGGCACCGATGTCTGGATGTACGAGCCCGGCGCGGAGCCGTACCAGCTGACCGACAGCGGCAACGCGTATGCGGCCAGCTGGATCCCCGGAAGCGCCGGCTCCTCGCTCCTCTGGGTCAGCGTGGCCGGGCCTGAGCCGGCCAGCCACCTTCTCTACTTCCACGACTCCGCCGGCGGTGCCGACATGGCGCCGATCGACCCCTCCGCGGATGCGCTGGCCTCGTGGCCGAGGGCGTTCCAGCCGCTCGTCAGCCCGAACGGGAGCCTCGTCATCTACTGGAGGGGCCGCATGGAGCAGTCCGGCGCCGAGTGGCTCTTCGGCGAGGGCGCCGCCCCCTACCTCGGCGAGCACCGGTACGACGGTGAGGAGAGCTTCGAGGCCCGCAGCGAGCGTCCGCTCTTCAGCGACCTGTTGATCGGGCGCAGCGCGTTCGCGTCCGCCGCGATCGGCTGGGGACCGGACAGCGACGCGTACGCCGTGTGGCGCGTGCAGTGGACCGGCACGTCGCAGGGGCCCGACGGCGTCCTCTACCCCGACGAGGGGCGCGTCTACTTCGGCCACGCCGCCGACCCGCGCGGGCTGACGCGCCTGCATGCCATCGACGAGGATGACATCCCCGAGGGCTGGCGCGCGATCGACGTCAAGGTCGCGCCGACCGGTCACCATCTCGTCATCAGCGTGGCGCAGCCACGGGCCGGGGTGCTGGATGCCCCGGTGGCGGACCTCCTGCTCATCCGGCGCAACACCGGCGACGTGGCCGACGAGGTGTTCAGGATGAACACGACCGAGGGCTGGTTCGGGCCGGCGGCCTTCGACGCGCTGACCGAGGCCGAGACGCCGTAGCGGCTCGGTATACTCGCGAGCGAGCCCTTTAACGCGGTCCCGAGAGGCCGCCAAGGAGAGGAACGCATGAGCGAACGCCGCATCCTCGACGCCGACGACGTGCGTCGCGCCCTGACCCGCATCGC
>DATKDB010000130.1:0-6076 GCA_035512895.1 Binatia bacterium
GTGCTCCCTAGCCCAGCAGGTAGATGGTGCTGAAGACGCCGATCCAGACGACGTCGACGAAGTGCCAGTACATGCTGACCGCCTCGACCGCCACGTGGTTGCGCGCGCTGAACTGGCCGCGCATGGCACGCGCCAGCACGATGGTCAGGCCGACGGTCCCGCCGAAGACGTGGGCTCCGTGGAACCCGGTCAGGGTGTAGAAGACGGTCCCGTAGACGCCGTCGGCGATCCCGAAGCCGAGCATGCCGTAGTCGTACAGCTGGCCGGCCAGGAACAGGATGCCGAGAGCCAGCGTGATCCCGGTCCACAGCTTCAGCTTGCCGATGTCGCCGCGGCGGATGGCCCAGACGCCGAACTGCATCGTGAAGCTGGAGGCCACGAGGATCGCGGTCAGCACGGCGGCCAGGGGCAGGTCGAGGTGACCGCCCGGCGGTGGGCCCCATTCCTCGGTACCAACCGAGGCGCGGGCGTTGAAGTACGTGGCGAAGAGCCCGCCGAAGAACATCACCTCGCTGGCGATGAAGAGCAGCATCCCCACCAGGGCGGTGGGCATGCCCGACCCTCCGTGGTGGATCGCCGCGGCCGCCTCGTGCTCCCCGGCCGGGTGCGCCTGCATCGTGCGCGCGCTCATACCAGGTCCTCCGGCCGCCGCTCGGCGTCGCCGTGCTTCGACTCCCCGATCGGCTCCTCCTCGAGATCCTCGGGACGCTCGGCGGCGTGCCCGTGGCCGTGGGTGAGGAAGAAGAGCGGACGCTCCGAGTGGATGGGCGGCAGCCGGTCGAAGTTGTACGGCGGTGGCGGCGAGGAGGTCGCCCACTCCAGCGTGTTCCCCTCCCACGGGTCGTCGCCTGCCGGCTCACCGTTGATGAACGTGGCGATCACGTTGATGAGGAATGGAATGATGCTCGCCGCGATTAGGAAGGCGCCGATGGTCGACACGAAATTGAGGATCGTCCAGCCCGCGTCGGGGCTGTAGTCGCCGATGCGTCGCGGCATGCCGTCGAGACCCAGCTGGTGCATCGGGAAGAAGGCGAGGTTGAAGCCGATGAAGTGCATCCAGAAGTGGACCTTGCCGAGCGGCTCGTTCAGCCTGCGGCCGAACATCTTCGGGAACCAGTAGTAGCTCGCAGCGAAGACGCCGAAGACCGACCCGCCGAAGAAGACGTAGTGCAGGTGCGCGACGACGAAGTACGTGTCCTGGACGTGGAAGTCGATCGGCGGCGAGGCGAGCATGACGCCGCTGATGCCGCCGATGAGGAACATGCTGATGAAGCCGAGCGCGAAGAGCATCGGCGTGGCGAGCGTGATCTTGCCGCGCCACAGCGTTCCGAGCCAGTTGAACATCTTGATCCCGGTCGGGATGGCGATGAGCGCCGTCATGAAGCTGAAGAAGGGCAGGAACACGGCACCGGTCGTGAACATGTGGTGCGCCCAGACGCTGAAGCTGAGCAGGCCGATGGCGATCGTGGCGAAGACGAACGCCTTGTAGCCGAAGAGCGGCCGGCGGCTGAAGACCGGCAGCACCTCGCTCACGACGCCCATGGCCGGCAGGATGACGATGTACACCTCGGGATGGCCGAAGAACCAGAAGATGTGCTGCCACAGGATCGGGTTCCCGCCGACGGACGGGTCGAAGAAGGACCCGCCGTAGTTGCGGTCAATGAAGAGGGCGATGAGACCGGCGGCGAGCACCGGCGTCGCCAGCAGGATGAGCACCGCGGTGACGAGGACGGTCCACACGAAGATCGGCATCCGGAACAGGGTCATCCCGGGCGCGCGCATCTTGAAGATCGTGGCGATGAAGTTTATGGCACCGAGGATCGACGCCGTGCCGACGAGCGTGAGGCCGATGATCCACAGGTCGGTGCCGACGCCCGTGGCGTACCGGTCGTCGGTCAGCGGCGCATAGCCGGTCCAGCCCTCGGCCGCGGCACCGCCGAAGAGGTAGCCGCTGAGGATGAGCAGCCCGCCGAGCGGCAGGAGCCAGAAGCTGAGCGCGTTGATGCGCGGGAAGGCCATGTCCGGCGCTCCGAGCTGAAGCGGCACGATGTAGTTGCCGAAGCCGGACAGCGCCGGAATGATGAACAGGAAGAGCATGATCGTCCCGTGCATCGTGAAGGCCTGGTTGTACGTGCTCTCGTCCACGAACTGCAGGCCCGGCACGGCCAGCTCGGCGCGGATGACGAGCGCCAGGACGCCGGCCGCGAAGAAGAACAGGAAGCTGTTGACGATGTACAGGATCCCGATCTTCTTGTGATCGACCGTCGTCAGCCAGTCGAGCACCCACGAGCGGCGATACGCGCTGGCGCGGGGTTCGAGGGTGGTCGTTGCCATTGGCTCTTCGGGCTCCGCTCTACTCGGTCACGGTCAGGTCGCCCACCATCGCCTGGGCGTGGAGCGTGCAGATGAAGGTGTACTCGCCGGCCTCCATGGCCGGGATGACGTACGTGATCGACTCCCCGGCGCCGATGTCGTCGCCGTCGAAGCCAATCTCGACGATGCCGATGTCGTGCAGCACCGTGTCGTTGTTCGTGAACTCGATGCAGAAGTCCTCGCCGGCCGGCACCTCGATGCTGTCCGTGTCGAAGCGGATCGTCTCGACGGCGGCGACCTGGATCGGCGTGCCACAGTCCTCGCTCCCGGGCGACGGTGGCTCCTCACCGGCGGCGAGGGCGGCCATGTGCGCGTCGTAGTCGGCACGCTCCATCGCGTCCACCTCGAACGTCATGTCGGCGTGTTGGAGGCCGCAGAACTCGGCGCACTGGCCGGCGTACGTGCCGACCTCGGTGATCGTGAACTCGAGCTCGTTCGGCGTGCCGTTCTCCCCCATGTTGATGAGATCGCGCTTGATGAGGAACTGCGGCACGTAGAACGAGTGGTTCACGTCGATCGAGCGCATGACGAGGCGCACTGGCTCGCCGACGGGGACCGGCATCACCGGCGGCTCCGCCGCGCTCCCCGTGATCGCGGTGCCATCGGGATAGATGAAGGTCCAGGTCCACTGGAAGCCCTCGACCTCGATGATCACGCCCGGGTTGTCGGACCGGGCCTCGACCTCGCCCAGGGTGGCCATGCTGAAGCCGAAGAGGATGAAGACGATGACCGAGGGGATCGCGGTCCAGATGATCTCGACGGTGTTGTTGCCGTGCAGCTGCGGCGGCAGGACCTCGTCGCCGGGCTTGCGCCGGTAGCGGAAGACGGCGTACAGGAGGAAGCCCTCGACGCCAACGAAGACGATGAGCGCCAGCCCGAGAACGATGAGATACAGGTTGAAGACGTCCCGGCCGACCTCGGTCTTCGGCTCCGGCGGTAGCATGCAGCCGGCGAGGAGGCCGATGAGCAGAAGCGGCACGCCGATGCGCAGCAGCGTTCGCAACCTGTTCCGGGGCGCCATCCGTTGCATCAGCTCGTTCTCGAAGCTCCCTGGTTCAACCGTCACGTGGGTGTCAGGCACGCGCGCTCAGTCCGGGCTGACGGCGGCACGCAGCGCATTGTAGCGAAGGGCGCCGAACCGGTGTGACCGACTCGGCCGCGGCCGTCAGGAGCCGGGCAGCTCCGGGCAGGTCGCCGCCTCGCCGGGCAGCAACGGGCGCGCGCGGACCATGAAGCGGCGCTCGCCGTCATCGGTCCAGAGCGTCATCTGGTTCGCCGCATGCAGCTCGGCCAGCCAGGTGGCGGCGAGGTCGTTTTCCACTGCGCCGCAACGCGTGCCGTCGTCGAACCCGGCCGCCGCCTCCCCGAACCCGGCCGGGTCGTCGCCGGTCGGCCACTCCCGAACCTGCTCCGGCAGGTCGCCGCCCTCGACCGGCTCGCCGGTCACGTCCCGCACGTAGAGCCGGAACGCCTCCGGCTCTAAGGGCTGCCAGCCCTCGGCCTCCCACGCATCGGCCGGAAGCCACGTCTCGAGCATCGTCAGCGCGTCGTTCAGCTCGTACAGGGTTCGGTAGGCCTCCCACTCGCCGGAATCCATGCCGGGCGGCGCGCCCGCGGTCGGATCGAGCGTGCCGAGGCCGTAGACCCGCACGGTGACGACGTCACCTCCGGCGTCGAGCGTGAACACGGTGTCCAACCCGTCGGCGACGAAATTCTGCGCGCCGCGCGTGTCGAGGTCCGTCGTGAATAGGCCGGTGCCGCCGATCGCGTCGAGCACGAGCTCGACTCCCGCGGGCGTGAGGGCGCGCTCGATGAGCGCCGGGAGTGCCGGTCCGGGGAACTCGAGGGTCTGCATGCCGTGCATGATCACGCGGCCATCACCGAGGAGCACGAAGGTCGGCAGCTCGGCGACCTGCAACTGGACCGGGAGCATGCCGCCCTCGTGACGGACGGTCAGGATCGGCGCGTCGCCGCTCGGACGCTCGATCCCGCCCTCCTCCCCGGACGCTCCGGGCGACCGGGTCGCGCCCGGCCCCGCGGCCCCCGCGCAGGCTGCGAGGACGACGGACACGGCGAGCAGGCCCGCGGCGGTTCGCTTCATGGCCGGATGGACGCCGGTGACCGCCCGGCGGTTCCGCCGCGTTCGGGCGAGAATGGGACCGATGCGCCGCCTCATCCCGCTCCTCGTGCTCGGATTGGCCGTCGTCGCGCCCGCCCGGGCGCTGGCGCACGGCACCGATGCGCCAGCCCCCGCCTTCCCCGACGTCCTGCTCGCCTGGCGGTTCGACCCGCTCGCCATCGGCATGCTCCTCGTGGCAGCCGCCGCCTACGCCTGGGCCGTGCGACGCGTCAGCCGGGAGCACCCGGGCAACCCGCACCCGCGGCATCGGTCCTGGCTCTTCGGCGGCGGGCTGGTCGCGATCGGACTGGCGCTCCTCTCGCCGATCGAGGCGTACGAGGGCGTCCTCTTCAGCGTCCACATGGTGCAGCACATGCTCCTCCAGCTCGTTGCCGCTCCCCTGCTCCTGGCGGGGGCGCCGATCACCCTCGCCCTGCGCGTCGCACGTCCATCGGTCCGGCGACGCCTGCTGGCCGTGCTCCAGAGCCGGATCGTGCACGTCGTGTCGTTCCCGGTCATCGCCTGGGTCCTCTTTGCCGGCGTGAACTGGGGCTGGCACTTCAGCGTGCTGTACGACCAGGCGCTCGAGAACGAGGCGCTGCACTACTTCCAGCACGCGACCTTCCTCGGGGCGGCCCTCCTCTTCTGGTGGCCGGCCGTCGGCGCCGATCCGTCGCCCTGGCGCCTGCCGCACCCGGTTCGGCTGCTCTACCTGTTCATGGCGATGCCCCAGAACTCGTTCCTCGGCGTGGCGCTCATGTCGGCGGGGACGGTGCTCTACCCGCACTACGTCACGAACGTTCGCGACTGGGGCCTCACGCCGCTCGAGGATCAGCAGCTCGGCGGCGTGATCATGTGGGTCGTCGGTGACCTCGCCTTCCTGGCCGGGATGGCCGTGGTGGTCGTGCTCTGGATGCGCCACGAGACGCGTCGGACCGAGCGGCTCGACCGCCGGCTCGCCGCCGAGCGCGAGGCCCGCGGGGATGAGCCGTGGAAGCCTCGAGCCGCCGGCGTCGATGAGTGGAGGGGCTGACGCCGGCGAGTTCACACGGCGTGTTTACTAGTCTCGCTCCACGGAACCTGTCGCGCTCAGCCGTCCCTGCGCGCCAGCAGGTAGGTTGGCATGCGGCCCTTGCCCTTCACGTCGACGTCGCCGCGCGGGACGACCCGGTACGTGGGCGGCAGCTCCTCGAGCGTGGCCTCCGTGACCTGCACCGTGCCGGGATCCGCGTGGGTCGCCATCCGTGACGCCATGTTCACCGTGTCGCCCCACAGGTCGAAGCCGATGCGCAGCTCACCGATCACGCCCGCCACCACCGGACCGCTGGCGATCCCGACCCGGACGTCGACCTCGGGCCAGTCGCCGGCGAGGCAGGCCCGCAGCTCGTCCCGGCTTGCGAGCGCCATCTCCAGCACCGCGACGGCGTGGTCCGCTCGTGGCTCGGTGACGCCGGCCGCGACGAGATAGCCGTCGCCGAGCGTCTTGATCTTCTCGACGCCGTGCGCCTCGGCGAGCGCGTCGAGGGTCGAGAACGCGCGGTCGAGCACTTCGACGACGCGCTCGGGATCGGTGCCGTCGGCGAA
>DATKDB010000131.1:0-7311 GCA_035512895.1 Binatia bacterium
TGCGGTGCTAGACTCGCCGACGATCCGCGTACGATGGGTAGATGACCGAGCCGCGTGCCAAGCTCTACATCAACACCGGTGTCGTCACCGCCAAGAGCGACATCTACAACATCCTGCGCCCGCTGCTGAAGCAGACGGTCAGCTACGCGTACTACCGCGGCGCGAAGGTCGAGTCGACCGGCACCGGCTGGGTCGAGCGCATCGTCGTCGACCACCCCGACATCGCCTCCTACTTCACGCCGCTCGCCATCTGCCTCAACCTCGACTCGTTCGACTACCTGCAGTTCGACACGACGAGCGAGCAGCTCCTCGTGTACACGCTGACGATCGGCAGCGAGCGCGTCGTCCTCGAGTTCGCGGCGAGCGGGCTGCCTCGCCTCGGGACCGAGCCCGACGGCGAGTCGGTGGCGACGCCCGCGCCCGGCCGCCCGCTCCCGCGGAACGCGGACGAGCTTGCCCGCGACCTGCGCTTCATCCAGATGGAGCTGCTCATGTCGGCCGACGCGGACGAGGACGAGGACGGAGCGTGACGGCGAGCCCGGCACCGACCCGGCCGGCGCCGACCGCCGCGCCGGAGCACCGGCGCACCGTGCTCCCGAGCGGCCTGCGGGTCGTGACACAGGCGATGCCCGGCGCCCGCTCGGCGACGGTCGCCATCTTCGTCCCGGTCGGCTCGCGGCACGAGGACGAGGCGCATGCCGGCCTGTCGCACTTCCTCGAGCACCTCGTCTTCAAGGGGACGCGCGACCACCCCGAGGCCGGGGAGCTCTCTCAGCTCGTCGAGGGGGTCGGCGGCAGCCTGAACGCGAGCACCGATCGCGAGCTGACGGTCTTCTCCGCCAAGGTGCCCGCGGAGCGGAGCGACGTCGCGCTCCATGCCGTGAGCGAGCTCGCCCTCCACCCGTTGCTGCGTCGCACGGACCTCGTCGCCGAGAAGCCGGTGATCGTGGACGAGATCAGGATGTACGTCGACTCGCCATCGGACCACATCTTCACGATCTTCGACGAGCTGCTCTACGGCCGTCACCCCCTCGGTCGCGAGATCGCCGGCACGATCGGATCGGTCCGTCGGGCGACGCATGCGGGCGTCGTCGGCCACTGGCGCGCCGGGTACCGGCCATCCGGCCTCGTGCTCGCCGTGGCCGGTGCGATCGAGCACGACGAGGTGCTGCGCGCGGCGTCCGAGTGGCATGCCGCCGGCCCGCCCGGCGACGACGAGGTCACGCTCCGGCCGCCCGTCGCCGCGGTCGCTCCGAAGCCCGCGCCGCCCGGTGCCCTGCGCGTCTCCCATCGGCGCCTGAGCCAGGGCAACCTGTGCCTCGGCATGCCGGGCGTCGCCCGCGACGACCCGGATCGCTGGACGCTCGACCTGCTCGGCGCGATCCTCGGCGACGGCATGGGCAGCCGGCTCTTCATGGAGCTGCGCGAGCGTCGCTCGCTCGTCTACGACATCTCGACGTTCAGCGCCATGTACGTCGACACCGGCACGTTCGGGGTCCACGCCGGCTTCGACCCCGAGGACGCGGAGCGCGTCATCCGGGCGATCGTGGAACAGCTCGACCGCGTCACGACAGACCCGGTGCGCCCCGCGGAGCTCGACCGCGCGCGCGCCTACACGCGTGGCCGGCTCGAGCTTCGCATGGAGGATTCGGGGGCCGTGGCCGGCTGGATCGGGACGGGGGAGTCGCTCCTGCCGCGGATCATGACCGTCGGCGAGGTCATCGAGCACCTCGAGGCGGTGACCGTCGAGGACCTCCTGCGCGTCGCGCGTCGCCACCTCGCCCCGAGGAAGGTACGGCTGGCGGTGCTCGGCCCGTTCCGGTCGCGCGCTCGCATCGAGCGCGCCCTGCACGCATGACCGACGCGAGCGACGAGGTCCAGGTCATCGACTTCGTGCCGGACGAGCTCGGCCTGGCGCGCGCGCAGCTCGACTCGGCGCAGCCGGGCCTCGCCGAGGGCACGGTGCGGCGGCGGCTGGCCCGCCTCGAGGCGGACGGCGTCGGGGCGGACGACGAGACCGATGCGCTGCGCGTTCTTCTGGCCGAGGCGCTCTGGCGCCAGGGGCGCTCGGTGGCGGCGCGCGTCGCGCTCGATGCGGTGCGTCCGACGAGCCCGCAGCGACGGCTCCCGATCGCCCTGCTCGTCGACGCGGAGACGCTCGCCGCGGCCGGCGAGGCGGATCGTGCCATCGGCGCGCAGGAGCGGCTGCTCGCGGCGATCGGCGTCGACGATGCGTTCGACCTCCGCGGTGGCAGCCCCGGCCGGCTCGCCTGGCCGCTGCCGTCCGGCCTGCGCCCCGAGGTGGCGCCCGAGCCCCGGCCGCCGTGGTCGTCGAGCGGCCCCGATGAGCCCGGCTCGAGCACGACGGCCGACGACGAGCGGATTGCTGCGGGGCGCGTCAGGATGGAGGAGGCGCGGGTCGCGTTCGTGTCCGGCGACCTGGCGCGCGGCGACGCCGAGATGTCGATCGCCGTTCGCCTCGATCCGGCGCTCGCGGGCGACGGCGTCGCGATCCTCGAGCCCACCCTCGGCGGGCAGCCGCCGGCCGAGCGTCTGCTACTCTACGGCGACCTGCTCCGCGCCGCCGGACGCGAGGTCGAGTCGAACCGGGCCTACGACCGCGCCGCGGACCGCCCGGGCTGACCACCGACACCAGGAGACCCCTTCGTCATGCAGCGCACCCTCGTCCTTGCCAAGCCCGACGCCGTGCAGCGCGGCCTCATCGGCGAGATCATCGGTCGCTTCGAGCGCAAGGGGCTCAAGGTCGTCGGGCTGCGGCTGCTCGCCGTCTCGCGCGAGCTGGCCGAGGAGCACTACGCCGTCCACGCCGGGAAGCACTTCTACGCGGGGCTCGTCGAGTTCATCACCTCCGGGCCGGTCGCGGCGATCGCCCTCGAGGGCCCTGACGCGATCGCCGTCGTCCGGAAGATGGTCGGGAAGACGATGCCGAACGAGGCGGAGCCCGGGACGATTCGCGGCGACCTCGGTGTCAGCGGGCTGCGCAACCTCATCCACGCGTCCGACGCGCCCGACACGGCCGAGTCGGAGCTGGCGTTGTGGTTCGGGATCGACGCGCTCGTCGGCTACGACCGTGAGATCGACGCCTGGATCGTCGTCGAGGAGCCGGCCCGGACCTGATCGGCCGGGCTACTGCGTCGCGACGAGCGACGGGTAGGAGGGGCGCTCGATGATCCCGATCCGCTCGAGCGGGAAGTAGCGCAGCCACGCGCGCCCGAGGATGAGGTCCGCGTCGACCGGCCCGAAGACGCGCGAATCCTGGCTCGAGGGCCGGTTGTCGCCCATCACGAAGTACTCCTCGTCGCCGACGATCCAGGTGAGCGGGCAGTCCGGCCGCGGGCAGGTCGTCGCCGCGGTCGAGCCGCCCTCCTCCCGGCGCACGTACGGCTCCTCGATGCGCACCGGGCTCTCACCGGGCCGGGTCACGAAGACGCGCCCGTTCTCGAGCGTGACGGTGTCGCCGGGCAGACCGATGATGCGCTTGATGAACGGCACGCCATCGGTCGCCAGGCCCGAGCCCGACGGCGGGTCGAAGACGACGACGTCGCCGTACTGGTACTCGTCGAAGCGGACCGTCAGCTTGTCGATGAGGATGTACTCGCCGTGGACGATCGTCGGCACCATCGAGCTCTGCTGCACCTCGAACGGCTGCGCCACGAAGTTGTGGATGACGAGGTAGATGAGCAGCGTCAGGACGAGGGTCTCGACGATCTCGAACGCGCATCCGAGGGCGCGCCGCGAACCGGCGCGCTCGCTCGCTGCGGGCGCGCCGGAAGGATCGGTGTCTTCGGGGATGTACGTCATGGACCCTGGGCTGCGGCGGGGGGCCGCGACAGGATAGCGCACCCGCTGGTCTAGACTCGCACGACCCCATGGGCAGCCTCATCATCGTCCGGCACTCGATCACCGCCGCGTCCGCCGCGGGCCGAAACCTGGGCCAGCACACGGACCCGCCGCTCGCGGCGGACGGGGTGGCGCTGGCCGAGCGCCTGGGCGCCACGCTCGTCGTCGAGCTCGCGGAACTGCCGCACGATGCCCTGCGCGTCATGAGCAGCCCGGCCCGGCGATGCCGCCAGACCGCCGGGATCGTCGCCGCGGCCGTCGGGGTCGATGCCGGAGCGGTGGAGATCGCCGACGGCCTGCTCGAGATCGACTACGGCGACTGGGACGGCCTGACCGCCGAGGAGTGCCTGGCTCGGGATCCGGAGCGACGGCGCGCGTGGGAGGCGGACCCGTTCGAGACCCGCTGCCCCGGCGGCGAGAGCGGGGCGGACGTCGCGCGGCGCTCGTCGGCCGTGCTCGACCCGGTTGACGCGTGGCTCGCCGAGGACCGCGCGCGCTGCGCGATCGTCGTGGCCCACAACCATGTCAATCGCCTGCGTCTCTGCCGCCTCCTCGGGTGGCCGATGCGCGAGTATCGCGACCGGCTGACGCAGGACCCCGCGGGCTACAGCCTCATCGGATTCGGGGGCGAGGCACCGGTGATCCGGCGCGTGAACGCCGCCCCGGCCTGATCGCCCGGCGGCCGCTGCAGCCGATCATCCCTATAATCATCGGTCCCACACGGTTCGGGGCCCACACACGTTCGCGAGGTGCTCTTGTCGGTCGAGGTCAGCCAGCAGCTTCAGCCGGTCATGAGTGTCAAGGTGACCCCGAAGCAGATCGCGGCGAACTACATCCTCCAGATGAGCTCGGTCGAGCTGCAGGAGGCGATCTCGCAGGAGCTCGACGAGAACCCGGCGCTCGAGATCGAGGAGCTCCCCTCGTGCCCGATCTGCGGGACCCCGGTGACCGGCAACTACTGCACCGACTGCATGCCGCGCAAGACCGAGGGCGAGGACGGGTCGCAGCAGGTCAACGCCGACGATCTCCCCGGCGACGGCGCGACGCGGCTTCGTGACGAGGCCGACGAGTTCGACCCGGTCGCGCGCGCCGAGGCCGACTTCACGCTCGAGGACCACCTCACCTGGAACCTCCACGCTCTGCTGCCGTCGCGACTCCATCCGGTCGCCGACCACGTCATCGGCGCCCTCGACTCGAATGGCTTCCTGACCGAGACCGATGCGGAGATCGCCGACAGCACCGGTGTCCAGGTCACCGACGTCGAGCAGGTCCTCGGCGCGATGAAGGGCCTCGAGCCGATCGGCATCGGCTCGCGCTCGATCACCGAGTCGCTGCTCGCCCAGATCGAGTACCTCCGTGAGCAGGGCACGGTCGAGATCCCGCCGCACGCGGAGGCGGTCGTCGGGGACCACCTCGCCGATATCGGCGAGCGACGCTTCCGCGAGGTCGCCGCCGCGCTGGGCGCGACGCAGCGCGAGGTCGTCGCGGTCTGGGAGTTCGTGAAGGCGAACCTCAATCCCTACCCGACCGCCGCCTTCACGGCCGCGGTGAGCGGCGACTCCTCGCGCACGATCATCCGCCCCGACGTGCTCATCCGGGACATCGACGGCGAGCTCACCGTCGAGGTCGTCGAGTCGCGCCGGTTCAGCCTGCGCGTCGCCCCGATCTACTCGAGCCTCAGCTCGAAGCTGCGGAGCAACGAGACGACCGAGGATGAGAAGCAGCACGTGCGCCAGTACGTCGGACGGGCGAAGTTCTTTATCGACAACATCAACCGCCGCCGCGCGACGATCCATCGCATCGCCGAGTCGCTCGTCGATCGCCAGCGCGACTATCTCGTTCACGGGGTGCAGCACCTCGTGCCGCTCACGCGCGCCGAGGTGGGGGAGCTGATCGGCATGCACGAGTCGACCGTCAGCCGCGCCACCGCCGAGAAGTACGTGATGCTCCCGTCCGGCGAGGTCGTGCCGTTCAGCCACTTCTTCACCGCGTCGCTCGGCGTGAAGGACCAGATCAAGCGCATGATCGACAGCGAGGACGCCACGCACCCCCTCTCCGACCAGGAGATTGCCGACGCCCTGGCCGAAGACGGGATCGCGCTCGCCCGGCGCACCGTCGCGAAGTACCGCGACGAGCTGCAGATCCTCCCGGCTCGACTCCGGCATCGCTGAACGGCCGCCGATGCGGTCGATCATCCTGCGCAGCCTCGCCGTCATCGGGGTCGGCGGCCTCGTCCTCGCGGGCGTCCTGTACGTCGCGAGCACCGTCGACGCGCGACCGCCGGAGGTGCTCGGGATCGCGCTGACCCAGCCGCTCACCGACGACCCGGAGCGGGCGCTCATCACGACGAGCCTCGAGGTCGTCTTCAGCGAACCGGTCGACCAGGAGAGCGCTCGCAAGGCGCTCCGCCTCGATCCAGCCGTCGACGGCGCGGTCAGCTGGAGCGGCAGCACGCTGATCTTCACGCCGAACAGCCCGCTCGAGCTCGAGACCTCGTACGCGGTGAGCGTCGCCGCCGGCGTGCTCGACCTGGCCGGCAACGAGATGACCGAGCCGCCACCGGTTTTCGAGTTCGAGACGACCGGGCGCCCCTCGCTCGTCGAGGCGGCGCCCGAGGACGGCGCCGTCGACGTCCCGCTCGACGCGCCGCTGGCGCTGACGTTCTCGACGCTCATGGACACCGCGTCGGTCGAAGCGGCGCTCCGGTTGCGACCCGGCTTCGCGCACGAGCTGCACTGGAGCGGTGAGCGTGTCGAGATCGTGCCCGACGAGCCGCTGCGCCCCGGGCTCGACTACGAGCTGAGCGTGCAGGGTGACGCCGTCGACGTGGCCGGCGTCGCCCTCGGCGAGCGCATCGTGCTGCGCTTCCGCACGGTCGAGCCGGGGCTCGTCGTCGAGGTGAGCGTCCCCGCCGACGGGATCGACGGGGTCGCCCTCACGACCTCGATCGCGGTCATCTTCGACCGGCCGATCGATCCGGGCTCCGTGTCCGACGACCTGCTGACGATCACGCCGGACGTGGCCGGGGCGCTCGACGTCGTCCAGCTGCCGGACGATCCGGCGACCGACGCCGGGGCGGGCAGTATGCTGCGCTTCGCGCCGTCCGGCGACCTCGCTCCGAACACGACGTACGAGGTGGAGCTGGCTCCCGGCATCACGAGCACCGGTGGTGGCGTGCTCGCCAGCCCGAGCGCGTGGACCTTCACGACCGGGGCGCCGGTGACGAGCGTCTCGAACCAGGTCACGTTCCTCTCCGACCGCGGCGGGATCACGAACGTCTGGTCGATGAACCCGGACGGCAGCGGGAAGCGGCAGCTGAGCAGCGAGCTGACGCCGGTGCTCGACTACGCGGTCGCCCCCGACGGCAGCTCGCTCGTGCTCGCCGACGGCCGGCGCCTCGTCCACCAGCGTCCCGACGGCAGCGACCGACGCGTCCTGACCGATGAGGGG
>DATKDB010000132.1:0-40847 GCA_035512895.1 Binatia bacterium
AGCGCGACGCCGATGTGCGAGTAGTACGAGTCGCGATCCTCGCCCTTGATCGCGTACGTCGGGATGCCGTAGTGCGCCACGAGCGCGGCGGCGACGTCGTCCTGCGTCGAAAGCGGGTTCGACGAGCAGAGCACGGCGTCCGCGCCACCATCGGCCAACGTGCGCATCAGGTTCGCCGTCTCGGCGGTGACGTGCAGGCAGGCGCTGATCCGCCAGCCCGCGAGCGGCCGCTCGGCGGCGAATCGCTCCCGGATACCGGCGAGGACCGGCATCTGCCGGTCCGCCCACTCGATCTTGAGCCGTCCGGCATCGGCCAGGCCGATGTCGGCGACGTCGTGCTTCACTTCGGTTCGCGTTGCCACGGAATTCGCATTGCCTCTCGTATCGGTCTCATCAGTCCCCAGCCGCCGGCGCGCCTGCGGGCGAGCCGCTCGACCATCCGGCAGTGCGTACGGTAGCCGAGACGGAGGTACGCCGCGACCGCCGGCTCGTTGTCGGCGTGCACGTTCAGCGCAACGTCCGGCACGCGGGCGAGAAGCTCGGAGGCCACCGCGCTCGTCACCATCTTCGCGAAGTCGTGGCCGCGGAAGTCGACGTGGGTCATGACGTTCCCGACGACGGCGATCCCCTCGCGCGGGTTGATCGCATGCGTGCCGGCCGCGCTCACGAGCCGGCCCCGCACCCGAATGCCGTAGTAGACGCCGTCCTCGATGACCGAGGCGGGAAAGCCGGCGCGGAAGCCGAGCTGGTAGAGGCGGTTCAGGTCGTCGACGTCGAGCGCGGTCAGCCGCTCGGCCGGGCCGGCGAACGGTCGGAGCGTCTCTCGATCGACGACCATGCGCAGCATCTCGATCGGCGCATCGAGGTCGTAGAGGTCACGCAGCGCCGCCTCGTGGAGCGCGGTGGCCTGGAGGAACGCGTCGCGCGGCTTCAGGACCTGCTCGAGGACGGCGCGGCAGCCGTCCGGCTCGCCCATGAGGAAGAGCGGCTGGGGGACGAGGCCCTCGTGGTGCATGACGAGCGCCGTCGGCTGCCCGGTCGCGTCATGGGCCATGCCCCAGGCGACGCGCTTCCGGTTCGGACCGTCGAGGTCGCCGAGGGCATAGGCCGCGTACAGGCGATCGGCGCGCAGGAAGCTCGCGATCTCGTCGCGGTCGCTGATCGCCCTGGCACGGGGGCGGGGTCGGGTGGATGTCGCAACCGCCATGGCTATCCGACCTCGCCGGTCAGTAGCTCAGCAGGGTGTGAATCTCGAACTCGTCGAGATGGTCCCGGCCCTTGAGCGCGGTGAGCTCGACCATGAAGGAGAGCCCCGCGATCTCGCCGCCCAGGCGACGCACGAGCTCGATCGTCCCGAGCACTGTCCCGCCGGTCGCGAGCAGGTCGTCGACGATGAGGACGCGCTGGCCCTTCTCGATCGCGTCCGAGTGGATCTCGAGCGTTGCGGTCCCGTACTCGAGCTCGTACTCGACCTCGATCGTCTCCGCCGGCAGCTTGCCGAGCTTGCGGACCGGCACGAAGCCGGCGCCGAGCTTGTAGGCGAGCGGCGCCGAGAAGATGAACCCGCGCGACTCCATGCCCACGACGAGATCGACCTTCGTCTCGCCCACCTGGTCCGCCATGCGGTCGATCACCTGGCGGAAGGCATCGGGCTGCTTCAGGAGGGTCGTGATGTCGTAGAAGAGGATGCCCGGCTTCGGGAAGTCGGGCACCTCGCGAATGAGGCTTCGCAGGTCGTCCACGGAGGAGACGGTCACGGCGATGTGGCACTCCAGGCAGGGGCTCGTCGCGCTCGGCGCCCGGTGAGTCTAGACCGATGGCCCCGCCGCCGGCAATGGACCGAACGGCTCAGCGCCGCGGTATCCACTCAGGCCGGCGCGGCGAGACGGCGCAGGACGGTCTGGAGCACGCCCCCGTTGCGCAGGTACGTCACGTCGATCTCGCCGTCGAGACGCGCGACGACCCGGAACCGCACCTCCCGCCCGTCCGCACCGCGCGCGACGACGGCGACCTCCATCCGGGGCTCCAGGCCGCCGGAGATGCCGACGATGTCGAACGTCTCGCGCCCGGTCAGCCCGAGCGAGGACGCGCTCTCCCCGGGCAGGTACTGGAGCGGCAGGACGCCCATGCCGACGAGATTCGAGCGATGGATGCGCTCATACGACTCGGCGATGACAGCGCGCACGCCCTGGAGCATCGGACCCTTGGCGGCCCAGTCGCGTGACGAACCGGAGCCGTACTCCCGGCCGGCGAGGACGATGAGCGGCGTCCCCTCCTCGGCATAGCGCATCGCGGCGTCGAAGATGCTCATCCGCTCGCCGGAGGGCACATGCTCGGTGACGTTGCCCTCCGCGTCCGGCGTGAGCAGGTTGCGCAGCCGCAGGTTGGCGAACGTGCCGCGCATCATCACGTCGTGGTGACCGCGTCGCGACCCGTACGAGTTGAAGTCGCGTGGCTCGACGTCGTGGGCGACGAGCCACTCGCCCGCCGGCGAGGTCCGCGCGATCGAGCCCGCCGGCGAGATGTGATCGGTCGTCACGCTGTCGCCGAGCATCGCGAGGACGCGCGCGCCACCGATGTCGGCCGGATCGACCGGATCCGGCGCGAGGCCCTCGAAGAAGGGCGGCTTCGCGACGTACGTCGACGCAGGGTCCCAAACATAGCGATCTCCCTCCGGTACCGGAAGGCTCCGCCATCGGTCGTCGCCGTCGAAGACCGATGCGTAGTTACGCGTGAAGATCTCGCCGCTCACCGCGCCGAGGACGACGCTGGCGATCTCCTCCGCGCCGGGCCAGATCTCGGACAGCATGACCGGCCTGCCGTCGCGATCCGTGCCGAGCGGCTCGGTCGTGAGGTCGGTGTCGATCCGCCCGGCCAGCGCGAACGCGACGACGAGCGGCGGCGAGGCGAGGTAGCTGGCCCGAGCCAGCGGGTGGATCCGCCCCTCGAAGTTACGATTGCCGGAGAGGACGGCGACCGCGGCGATGTCGTTCGCCTCGATCGCCTCGGCCACGGGGTCGGCCAGCGGTCCGGAGTTCCCGATGCAGGTCGTGCAGCCGTACCCGACGAGGTGGAAGCGAAGCGCCTCGAGCGGGTCCATGAGCCCCGCCGCCTCGAGGTAGTCGGTCACGGCGCGTGAGCCGGGCGCGAGCGAGGTCTTCACCCACGGCTTCGTCGTCAGCCCGCGCTCGACCGCGTTGCGCGCCAGCAGGCCGGCCGCGACCATGACCGACGGATTGCTCGTGTTCGTGCAGGAGGTGATCGCGGCGATCACGACCGAGCCGGTGCGAAGCTTCACCACCTCGCCGTCCAGCGTGACCTCGGCCGCCCGGTAATGCGCGCCGGCCGGCAGCGCCTGCGGCTCGTGCCGGGCGGGTGCGGGCTCCGCGTTCTCGCCGGCCTCAGGATCGCGCGTGTAGGACGGCGGGTCGGAGGCCGGGAACGACTCGTCGCTCGCCTCGTCGACGGTGCCGCGCGGGCCGTGGATGCCCGACCCGCGGTGCTCGTGGGTCGTCCCGTCCGCGTGGCTGTGCAGGCCGTTCGGGAATGCTGCGCGAAACGAGTCGCGCATGTCGGTCAGCGCGACGCGGTCCTGCGGACGCTTCGGTCCCGCGAGCGACGGGACGACCGTCGTCAGGTCGAGGCTGAGCGACTCGCTGAAGATCGGCTCCGGCGACGCATCGGTGCGGAACAGGCCCTGCGCCCTGGCGTAGGCCTCGACACGCTCGACCACCTCGTCCGAGCGACCGGTCATACGCAGGTAGCGCAGCGTCTCGTCGTCGACGGGGAAGAGCGTGGCGGTCGCGCCGAACTCGGGCGACATGTTGCTGATCGTAGCGCGGTCGGCCAGGCCGAGGCGCGAGAGCCCGGGACCGTAGAACTCGACGAACTTGCCGACGACGCCGTGCGCCCGGAGCATCTCGGTCACGTACAGCACGAGATCCGTCGCGGTCGCGCCGGACGGCAGCTCGCCATCGAGCCGGAAGCCCACGACGATCGGCATCGGCTGGTAGAGCGGCTGGCCGAGGAGCGCAGCCTCGGCCTCGATGCCGCCGACGCCCCATCCGACGACGCCGAGGCCGTTGATCATCGTCGTGTGCGAGTCGGTGCCGACGAGCGTGTCGGGCAGCAGGACGCCGTCGCGCTCGCTGACGACGTCGGCGAGGTACTCGAGGTTCACCTGGTGCACGATCCCCGTCCCGGGCGGGACGACGCGGAAGTCGGCGAAGGCCTGCTGCGCCCAGCGCAGGAGCGCGTAGCGCTCGCCGTTGCGCTCGTACTCGCGGTCGACGTTGATGAGGAAGGCCGCATCGGTGCCGAACTGGTCGACCTGCACGCTGTGGTCGATGACGAGGTCGGCCGGCACGAGCGGGTTCACCCTGGAGGGATCGCCGCCCATCGCGGCCACGGCGTCGCGCATCGCGGCGAGGTCGACGACGCACGGCACGCCGGTGAAGTCCTGGAGGATGACGCGTGCCGGCATGAAGGGCAGCTCCGCCTCGGCCGGCTGCTTCGGGTCCCAGCTCGCGAGCGAGCGGACGTCGGCCGCGGAGACGAGGCCGGGCTGCGTGTCCGCGCCGCGCAGCATGTTCTCGAGCAGGACCTTGACCGTGTACGGCAGGTGCTCGAGATCGGACGCACCGGCCGCGTCGAGCCGGTAGTAGGCGTAGGACCGGTCGCCGACGCGCAGGGTGTCGCGGGCGGCTGCCGGGTCAACGGGTGGCTGGGACGTCACGGTCGCCTCCTTTCGTCGCCGCGCGGAGCGCGGCATCGGTCGAAGATCGGCGCCGGACGGGTGCGCCCGTCGCGGGTCGAGTCAGGACCTCCAGTATATCGCGCCCCGAGGCGGCCCTCGCGACCGGCGCCGCCCGGCCCGCATCGTGCATACCCCTGGGCTGCTTCAGGCAAGCACGCACACACGCACCAGGAGGGGAACCGATGCGACTGTTCCGATCGACCGTGGCCCCGGCCGTGGTCCTCGCCTTCATCCTCGCCGCCTGCGGCGGCGGCACGGCGTCGACCGACGAGTCCGACCCCGGCACCGACGGCGACCCGACGGCCGCCGCCACCGACGACGGCACGACCGACGGCAACGGATCGGCCGGCCACGGCGGAGATACGGCCGCCAGCGTCGACGTCACGGTCTCCGGCGGTGCGTTCGCGGGCACGTACTCGGGCAGCGTCCCGGACGGCGGCTGCAGCCGCGGCGCGACCGGCGAGAACACGTTCGGGCTGCAGTACAGCACCGACGAGGAGGTCGAGCTGAGCAGCCTGCAGCTCATCGTGAACGACGCCGGCGCCGCGGCGAGCGGCGAGACCGACGACTTCATGACCTCGCTGACGTTCGGCGACCTGCTGAGCGGGACGACGATCGACATCGAGCCGCCCGAGAGCAACGGCAGCGGAACGGTCTCGATCGACGATCGCGGCGACTCGGCCACGATCACGATCGAGGGCGAGACGAGCGACGGCGCGGCGATAGACGCGACGGTGGAGTGCCACTCGGTCTTCGACTTCGGCGGCTGACCTCGCTCCAATTTTTGGATGGTGGATCGGCGGTCGCCGGTCCGCCATCGCGGGCTCCGCTAGTCGGTGACCGTCACGACGAGCGCCACCTCGAGCTGGAGCGGCGGGCCGTCGCAGCCCTCGCCGAGCAGGCCGTGCGTCGCCACGTCGATCCGCCACGCGCCCGCGGGCAACGTGAGGGCAGGGTCCGCGAAGTAGAGCTCGAGGAAGTCGGCGTTCGGGTCGTCCGGGCTGTATCCCCCGCTCTTCGAGAACGGCACGACGAGCGGCACGCCGGGCGGGAGCTCGTGCCGGGCGCAGTCGGACGTCATGGCCGGCAGGCCCGAGGTGAGCCCGTCCTCCAGGCGCGTCACGCTGAACGAGATGATCCCGGAGCCAGAGCCGGACACGATGAGCGGGTCGGGACGGTCGTGCTCGAGGACCGCCTCGACCTGGATCGGCGCACCGGCGCTCACCACGGCGGGCTCGGCGGTCACGCTCAGCGTGATGCCGTCCTCGGTCACCGTCCCTGCGGCGAGCTCGGGCACGGACGGACCGGCCGCGTCGGGCGGTCCGATCGCGGTCGGGGTCGGGCCGATCGAGCACGCGGCAAGGAGCAGCAAGGCGAGCAGGAGCCCGATCTGACCCATTCGCACAGGACGGCCGAGTGACGCGGCGCGTTCCATCGGGCTACGCGCCTACCGTCGCGTTGAGCGCCTCGAGCGCCCGCAGCGCGACGTCGACCGTGTCGCGGCCGACCGCCACGGGGATGCGGACCTGGTTCGAGCCGCTGTCCGGCCGGAAGCCCGCGACCTGGAGCGCGAGGCTCACCTCGCGCCGGTCCGGCAAGCGCGTCCACTTGAACGTCACCTGCCGCTCCTCCGCGCGAACCTCCGGGACGCCGGCCGCCTCGGCGGCGAGCCGGACGCGGACCGCCGTGAAGAGGCCCTCGACCGGAGGCGGCACGGGACCGAACCGGTCGCGCAGGTCCGCGCGCAGGGCCTCGGCATCGGCCTCCGAGCGGACCTTCGCGAAGCGACGGTACGCCTCCAGCTTCGCGCCGGAGTCCTCGATGTAGTCGTCGGGCAGGTAGGCGGAGCCCGGCAGGTCGAGACGCACCGGTGACGGCTCGGGCGGCGGACGGCGACCGGCGAGGGTATCCACCGCCTCGGCCAGCAGGCGCGTGTACATCTCGAACCCGACCGCGGCCATGAAGCCGTGCTGCTCGGCGCCGAGGATGTTCCCGGCGCCGCGGATCTCGAGGTCCGACAGGGCGATCTGGTAGCCGGCGCCGAGGTCGGAGGCGCTGAAGATCGCGTGCAGCCGCTTGCGGGCGATCGGTGACAGGGGCATCCCGCGCCGGTGGAGCAGGTACGCGTGCGCCCGACGGTCGGACCGGCCTACCCGTCCGCGCAACTGGTAGAGCTGGGCCAGCCCGAACGTGTCGGCGCGCACGATGATGATCGTGTTCGTGTTCGGGATGTCGAGGCCGGACTCGATGATCGTCGTGCACACGAGCACGTCGAAGCGGCCGTCGGAGAAGTCGAGCATGACCCGCTCGAGCATCCCCTCGGCCATCTGGCCGTGACCGATGGCGACCCGCGCGCCGGGCACGAGCCGGCGCACGCGCTCCGCCGCCGCCTCGATCGTCTCGACGCGGTTGTGGACGTAGAACACCTGCCCGCCGCGGTCGATCTCGCGGACGATCGCGTCGCGCACGAGGCCATCGTCGTCCTCGGCGATGCGCGTCTGGATCGGCAGGCGCGCCTCCGGCGGCGTCTCGATGACCGACAGGTCACGGATGCCCACGAGGGACAGGTGCAGCGTGCGCGGGATCGGCGTCGCGGACAGCGTGAGGACGTCCACCTCGCGGCGCATCGCCTTGATCCGCTCCTTGTGGCTCACGCCGAAGCGCTGCTCCTCGTCGACGACGAGGAGCCCCAGATCGGCGAAGGCGATGTCCTTCGACAGGATCCGATGCGTGCCGATGAGGATGTCGACGCGTCCGTCGGCGACGCTCTCGACGATCCGCTCCTGCTCCTTCTTCGAGACGAAGCGGCTGAGCATCGCGACGCGGAGCGGGAACGCGCCGAGGCGGCGCTCGAACGTGTGCAGGTGCTGCTGCGCGAGGACCGTCGTCGGCACGAGCACCGCGACCTGCTTCCCATCCTGGACCGCCTTGAACGCCGCGCGCAGCGCGACCTCCGTCTTGCCGTAGCCGACGTCACCGACGACGAGGCGGTCCATCGGCCGGCGGCGTAGCATGTCGGCCTTGACCTCCTCGATGCTCCGCGCCTGGTCCGGCGTCTCCGTGTACGGAAAACTCTCCTCCAGCTCACGCTGCCAGGTCGTGTCGCCGCTGAACGCGTATCCCGGGGCGGACTCGCGAGCGGCGTAGATCTCGATCAGCTCGCGCGCGAGGTCGCCGACGGCACGCCGCACGCGGGTCTTCGTCCGCTCCCACTCCGTGCCGCTGAGCTTCGACAGCGCGGGAGCCGGCCCGCCGGAGTAACGGTTGATGCGGCCGATCTGGTCCGCCGGCAGGAAGATCTTGTCGCTCCCGGCGAAGTCCAGCTGCAGGTACTCCTTCACGTCGTCGCCGAACGTTCTCTGCGTCATGCCGACGTAGCGCGCGATGCCGTGGTCGACGTGCACGACGTGGTCGCCCGGCTGCAGCTTGCCGATGAGGTCGCGGGTCACGACACGCTTGGCCGAGGTCAGCCGCCGGATGCGCGTCGCCCCGAACAGCTCACGGTCGGTCAGCACGAGCAGGCCGCTGGGCCCATGCGCGAAGCCCGCCGACAGCGACCCGTGCACGACCGCGACCTGGCCCGACGCCGGGGCCCCCCGCAGCTCGGCGACCGGCGCGCCCGGCGTTCCCGCCTCCTCGAGCAGCTCCCCGACGCGGCTCGCCTGGTCGGTCGAGACGACGACCGCCCGCCCGCCGCCCGCCAGCTCGAGCAGCCAGGACCCGGCCCGGTCGGCCCGGCCGGGCAGCGGCGGGGCCGGGGCGTAGCCGGCCTCGTCGTCGGCCTGCTCGTCGAGCCGTTCCGGGTCCCGGGCGAGGAGACGCTCGAGCGTCGTGCCGGCGTCGTACGGCAGCGGCCAGTCGCGCGGCAGCTCCCCCGCGCGAACAAGGCCGTCCTTGCGATCGACGGCCTGGGTATCGAGGTCGGCGGCGAGCCGCCGCAGCTCGTCGAGGTCGGTCAGGACGACGTGCGCGGCCGGCGGAACGTGGTCCGCCGCCGGCCCGGCGGTCAGGTGCGCCGCCCAGGTCTCGGCCGCCTCGCCGAGGTCTCCCTGCCCGAGACGTACCGCGTCATCGCGCAGGAGATCCGTCGTCGCTGATGCGCGCTCCACGACCCGCTCCCATCCCTCGAGCGGCAGGAACTCGGAGGCCGGCACGAGGTCGATCTCGTTCAGCCGCCGGCGCGACCCCTGCGTCATCGCGTCGAAGCTGCGGATCGACTCCACCTCGTCGCCGAAGAGCTCGATGCGCACCGGGTCCTCGGTGCCGGGCGGCCACACGTCGACGAGCCCCCCACGATGCGCGAACTCGCCGATGCCGGTGACCTCGACCGCCGGCTCGTAGCCGCCGGCGACGAGTCGCTCGAGCAGGCTCCGCTGGCCGATCCGCTCGCCGCCGCGAACCGATGTCCGCGACGCCGTCAGCTGGTCCGGCGACAGCGTCCGCTGGACGAGCGCGAGGAGCGACGTGACGACGACGAGCCGGCTGCTCCGGGAACCGAGCTCGGCGAGTACGGAGAGGCGCTCGGCGGATTCCTCGTGCTCGGGATGGGCGCGCTCGAGCGGGAGCGCGGCGCGCTCGACGAGGGTGCGGACGTGGGCGGCACCGATCCACGCCGCGAGGTCATCGGCCAGGCGGTGGGCCTCCTCGTCCGTGCGCGCCACGACGACGATCGGCCGCGCCGCCGCCAGCTCGGCGCGGCGCGCGGCGAGGTGCCCCGCCCTCGCGGCCGCGGGCACGCGAAGGACGCCCGGATCCGGCAGATGCGGCCGGAGGGCGTCGACGAGCGCGGCAACGCGGCGATCACCGCCGCGCGATGGGGACATGAACCGCAGCATGGTAGCGGTCCGATCACGGGCTCGCGTCCGGCTCGAGGCCGTTGAAGGCGTTCATCGTCTCGTCGATCCCGTCGCGCAGCCAGCGCTCCGCCGCATCGGCCCCGACCTGGACCATCTCGTCGGCCAGCTCCCGCTCGTCGGGCCTGAACGTGGCGAGGACATGGTCGACCGCCTCGCCCGCCCGGCCGACGCCGAGCCGCAGCCGGTTGAACTCGTCGGTGCCGAACGAGCCGATGATGTCGCGCAGCCCGTTGTGGCCACCCGCCGAGCCGGACCGGCGCAGCCGGATCCGCCCGAGCGGCAAGTCGATGTCGTCCGCGATGACGATCAGGTCCGACGCGACCTCGACGTCCGTCTGGCGCAGCGCGGCGCGAAGCGGCCCGCCGGAGAGGTTCATGTACTTCATCGGCTTCACGAGGAGGACGCGTCCGGCCGGCTCCGGCCGGACGGCCTCGAGCACCGCGGCGCCATCCCGCACGCGCCCCTCGCCGGTCAGCCCCCATCGGTCTGCCAGGAGGTCGACGACCCGAAAGCCGACGTTGTGCCGCGTGAGCCGGTAGCGCTCGCCCGGGTTGCCGAGCCCGCAGATGACCTTCATGCGCGACCGATGCTACCCGTCCGCGCCGGTCGGGCGCGCTCCGGCGGGGCGTGGCGCGGGTATCCTCGGCGGATGGATCGACCGCGGTTCGCGGAGCAGCCGCTGCCTTCGGGTGCGGACGTCGTTGTCATCGGCGGCGGGATCATCGGCTGCGCGGCGGCGGCGATCATGGCCGACCGTGGTGCGGAGGTCATCCTCGTCGAGGGCACCGCGATCGGCGCTGGCGCCTCCGGGCGGAACCTGGGCGCCGTGCAGCACCCGTTCGATGCGGTCCTCGCCGAGCTCTACCTCGAGAGCCTGATTCGATATCGCGCGCTGGCGGAGGACGCCGACGCCGGCTTCGCGATCGGCGCCTCTCCCGCCGGGCTGCTGCTCCTCAACCGCGACGCCGACGCCGCGGAACGTCAGGCTCGGCGCATGGCCGACGCCTTCCCCGAGCTCCTGCCCGAGCTCATCCCGGCTGACGAGGTCCCCGTGCTCGAGCCTTCGCTCGCGCGCGGGCCGGCCGCCGTGCGCCTCGCCACCGGCTATCCCATTCCGCCGGCCTCGGCGACCGCCGCCTGGGCGGCGCTCGCGCATGGGCGCGGAGCGACGATCGTCGTCGGGTCCGCGGCGCAGCCCGACGCCCGGGATGGCCGAACCGCGGGCGTCATCCTCGAGGACGGGAGGACGATCGAGGCCGGCGCCGTCCTCGTGGCGGCGGGGCCGTGGTCGCCTGAGCTCGTCGATCCATCCGGCGCGTGGCGGCCGATCCGATCGACCTGGGGCGTGACGCTCCAGCTGCGGCTCGACGGCGATGCGCCGCGGCACATCCTGGAGGAGGACGAGGTCGACAGCCTCAACCGGTCTGCCGCAGCAACGGCGCGAGCCGCCGAGGCGCCCGATCCGGACGCCGACCCGCCGTCGCTCTTCAGCCTCGCCAGCGCCGGCGGCATCAGCACCCTGGGCTCGACGTTCCTCCGCGAGGAGCCCGATGCGACCCGCGTGCAGTCCGTCCTCCTCCGCCGGGGCGCGGACTTCCTGCCGGCCGTCCGCCGCGCCGAGATCGTCGGGCGGCGGATGTGCGCCCGGCCGCAATCGGTCGACGGCCGCCCGTTCATCGGGCGGGTCGGACCCGGCGACGGGCTGTTCGTGTGCGCCGGGCACGGTCCGTGGGGCATCAGCACCGGCCCCGCCTCGGCCGGGATCGTCGCCCGCGCGATCCTCGACGGCAGCCCACCGCCCCCGGAGCTGGACGCCGGCCGCCCGCTCTGAGTTGCTGGCTGTGCAATGTGCACATCAACGCGTGTCGATCTCTACCGCGGTCGCCCGCCTGCTCTCCTGTATCGGTCTCTAGGCTTCCTGCACAACCGATCCCCACGAGTCGCAGGAGACCTCGATGCCCGAGATCAGTGCCGGAGACACCGCCTGGGTCCTGATGAGCGCCGCCCTCGTCATGCTCATGACCCCCGGGCTCGCCCTGTTCTACGGCGGCCTCGTCCGCCGCAAGAACGTGCTTTCCACGATCATGCACAGCTTCTTCATTCTCGGCCTCGTCAGCGTCACCTGGGTCCTGTGGGGCTACACCCTGGCCTTCGGTCCCGACACCGGATTCGGGATCATCGGTGGCTTCGAGTGGCTGGCGCTCGAGGGCGTCACCGGCGAGCCGTCGGACGTCTACGCGAGCACCGTCCCCCATCTCGCGTTCATGGCGTTCCAGATGATGTTCGCGATCATCACGCCCGCCCTCATCACCGGCGCCTTCGCCGAGCGGAAGCGGTTCAAGGCCTTCGTCCTCTTCGCGATCGCCTGGTCGACGCTCGTCTACGCGCCGATCGCGCACTGGGTCTGGTCCCCCGATGGCTGGCTCTTCGGCCTCGGCGTCCTCGACTTCGCCGGTGGCACCGTGGTGCACCTGTCGAGCGGCGTGGCGGCGCTCGTCGCGGCGCTCTTCATCGGCCGACGGGCGGGCCTCATCGAGCCGGCGACCGAGCCGCACGACGTACCGATGACCGTCCTCGGCGCGGCACTGCTCTGGTTCGGCTGGTTCGGCTTCAATGCCGGCTCGGCCCTCGGGGCGAACGGCCTCGCGGCGACCGCCTTCGTGACGACGAACACCGCCGCGGCCATGGCGGCCATCACGTGGGTCACGATCAGCTGGCTGCACCGCGGCACGCCGTCGGTGATCGGGGCCGCGATCGGCGCCGTCGCCGGGCTCGTCGCGATCACGCCGGCCGCCGGGTTCGTGACCCCCGCCGCCGCCATCCTCATCGGCTTCGGCGTCGGGGCCGCCTGCTACGGCGCCTCGCTGCTCAGGCTGCGCTCGCACGTCGACGACGCCCTCGACGTCTTCGCCGTCCACGGCGTCGGCGGTGCCTTCGGGGCGCTCGCCACCGGCGTCTTCGCCACGACGGCCGTGAATGCGGCCGGCGCCAACGGATTGCTGAACGGCAACCCCGGCCAGCTCATCACGCAGGCGTTCGGCGTGGTGGTCGTGGCCTCGTACTCGGCACTCGCCACCGGCGGGATCCTCTACCTCGTCAACCTCGTCACGCCGATCCGGGTCACCGGCGATGTCGAAGAGACCGGACTCGATCTCGCCCAGCACGGCGAAATCGCCTACCAGCCCTAGAGGAGCAACGACATGGTCATCGCCGCGCTCGTCACGTTCGCCGCCCTGCTTGCGGCATGGATCCTGGCTCCAGATCGGAGCGGGCAGCCACAGCTCACCGATGATGCGGCTGCGCCCCAGGCGGCCGCCCGGATTGCGCTGGCCGCACTCGACCGATAGCGTCTTCGCTTCTGGCCCCGGATTCCCGTGGGACGGGGCTATCGTCCAACGAGCCACGGAGCCAGCCGGGCTCAGGCGCGATCTGACCCGCGCTACGGAGAAATGACCATGGAACTGGGTCTCCCTGGTTGTTAGCCCCGCCCCGCGGGGACCGCGGCGCCTCTTAGCTCCCGCTCGTCACCGCGTGACCGGCACGGTCGAACAGGGAGCCCGGCTGCCAGTCGATGTCACGATGGCGCCGATGCAGCACGCCGAGCACCTGGTGCTCGAGCCGTCGCATGCGCTCCTCCTCCTCCATCTCGGCGTGGTCATGGCCGAGCAGGTGGAGCGTGCCGTGGATGGCGAGCAGGACGAGCTCCTCGGTCACGCCCCAGTTGCCCTCGGCCGACTGACGCAGGGCCTGATCGAGGTCGAGCACGACGTCGCCGAGCAGAAGCGGGCCGGGCGGCGAGACGCCGTCGTCATCGGTCAGGTGTGAGCCGTCCCCGTTGACCGACCACTCGTGCAGGGGAAACGAGAGCACATCGGTCGGGCCGCGCTCACCCATGTGATCGAAGTTCAGGCGCTCCATCTCCGCGTCGCCGGCGAGGGTCAGCTCGACCTCGGTCGGGCCCTTGCCGAAGGCGGTGTGAACCGTCTCGCAGATCGCGGACTTGATGAGCGTGAGGGCGTCGGCGGCATCGAGCGGCTCGACCGCCTGCGCGATACGATCGTGACCGATTCGGTCGTGGTACGTGACCGTGCAACCCATGAGATGTTCATCCTAGCCGGGAGGGTGCCATCGGCTCAAGGGTGCTCGGTCGCTTCGGCTCCGCGAGTCGCTGCCTGGGGAACGACGTTGTCGGGGTACTTGATGCGCGAGTGGTACATCCCGAGCAGCTGCCCGACGAAGGCGTCCTTGATCTGCGCGATGTTGCGCAGGGTCAGCTCCGCCTCGTCGAGCTGACCGTCCTCGACACGTCCGTCGACGATGCGATCCACCATGCCCCGGATGCTCTCCTCGTCCTTCTCGTCGAGGGATCGCACGGAGGCCTCCACGCCGTCGGCGAGCATGATGATCGCGGCCTCGCGGCTCTGCGGCTTCGGCCCCGGATACCGGTACGTGCGCTCGTCGACGAGCTCCTCGCGGCCGCGGGCGTCGCGCAGCGCCTTCGTGTGGAAGTACGTCATGACGCTCGTCCCATGGTGCTGCGGGATGAAGCCGATGATCTGCACCGGCAGGCCGTGCTCGTAGCCGAGATCGATCCCGTCGCGGATGTGCCCCGAGATGATCCGGGCGCTCGTCTCGGCCGAGAGGTCGTCGTGGATATTGTGCGCGCCCGCCTGGTTCTCGATGAAGGCGAGCGGGTTCCGCATCTTGCCGATGTCGTGGTAGTAGGCCGCCACGCGGGCGAGGAGCGGGTCGGCGCCGATCGTCTCGGCCGCGCGCTCCGCGAGGTTGCCGACCATGACGCTGTGGTGATACGTGCCCGGAGTCTCGAGCAGGAGCCGACGCAGGAGGCGGTTCGACGGGTTCGCCAACTCCAGGAGCTGGAAGAGGGTCATGATCCCGAACAGGTTGCCGAGGACCGCAAAGCTGCCCGCGGCCAGGACGACCGACAGGAACGCGTTCAGCAGGCCGACGCCGCTGAGCTCGAGCATCGCGGCGACGTCGCGTTGCTCGAGCAGGCTGAAGGCGATGACGACGACGACGTTCGTGACCGCCACGGCGACGAAGACGCGGACGAACGCGTTCAGGCGCTCGGCACGGGTGATGGCGAGCAGCGCCGCGAGTCCGCCGGCGAGGACGTAGACGGTCAGCTCGAGGGCGTCCCGGTTCATGATCCCGGCCAAAACGGCGAGCGCCCCGGCCATGACGGCGCCGGTGCCGCCCTGGAGCAGAATGCCGACGAGGAGGACCGTCGCCGTCGTCGGCACGAGGAACGCGAGCAGGGTCCGGTCGGCGGCGATGCGCAGCGCGAGCGCGCTGACGACGAGGGCCAGCACGAACAGGAGCACCGATCGGTTGCGGTGCCAGATGGCGGGCTCGAAGCGCCAGAGGTAGGCGACGAGGAGCGAGGCGATCAGGAGCGCGACGAGCGCGTTCCCGAAGACGGTGCCGACCTCGACGAGCGGCTGCGCCAGCCCGAGGGCATCGAGGATCTCGTATTGCTCGACCGTGATCGGATCCCCCTCGTTCACGATGCGCTGCCCGGTCTGGACGGAGATCTCGACCGAGGGCACCTCCGCCCGGGTCTGCGCCACCTGCTGCGCCGTCAGGTCCTCGTCGATCAGTTCGGTGGGTGCCACGAAGGCGGCCGCCAGCTCGCCAGCCAGGGCACGCTCGTCACCCTGCAGGTCCGTCGTGACGAGCTCGCGCACCTCGGCCCGGGTCTCGAACAGCTCGTCCTCGCGAATCGGATCGGCCAAGATCGTCGCGACCGCCTGGCGCGTGGCGGCGGCGATGACCTGCCAGCGATCGACCCCCAGCTCGCTGACCGCGGTGCGCTCGGAAAACGGGATCGACGGCGCGTCGACGGTGACCCGATCGGCCACCTCATCGGCCTCGAGGGAACCGGCGTCACGAAGATCGAGGATGCGATCGACCCGGCGCGACATCGTGTCGAAGGCGAGGAGCTGGTCCTCCTGGTTGTCCGCCGGCGACTTGATCGTCTCGGTGACCGGCGTCAGCCCGTCGGCGGCCGCGTCCCGCGCCTCCTCGGTTCGGCTGATCGAGTCGAATGTCGCGTCACGCTGCGCGCGGATGTCGCGCGGCGCGATCTGGCCGACCTCGAGATCCTCCTGGCCGAGCGTGATGTTCGCCGAGAGCAGGAAGAAGAGGGCCGTCGCCAGGACGGCGATGACGATGATGGCGCGCCGGATGGCGCCGCCCCCCGGTCCGCCCGACTCCGCCAGCGTGCGCGGGATGAACATCGTCGGCTAGGACCCCGCCAGGAGGCGACGGACGGTCTCGCTGACCTCGCGACCGTCGGCGCGACCCTTCGTCCGCGGCGCTAGGCTGCCCATGACCCGACCGAGGTCCGCGGGCGTCGAGGCGCCCGTCTCGGCGATGGCGGCACGCGCCAAGGTCTCGATCTCCTCGGACGAGAGCGGCTCCGGCAGGAACTCGGCGAGGATGGCGGCCTCGGCCTCCTCGGCGCCGGCGCGGTCCTCGCGGCCGGCATCGCGGTACATCGCGATGCTCTCGCGGCGCTGCTTGACCTGCCGGGCCAGGACGTCGACGACTTCCTCGTCGGTCAGGTCCCGGCCCCGCGCGATGCGCTCGTTCTGGGACGCGGCCATCGCCATGCGCAGCGTCTGGGTGCGCTGCTCGTCCCGGGCGCGCATGGCGTCGCGCATGGCGGACTC
This sequence comes from Binatia bacterium, assembly GCA_035512895.1. Taxonomy (GTDB): domain Bacteria; phylum Chloroflexota; class Limnocylindria; order QHBO01; family QHBO01; genus JACDBZ01. The sequence goes on from DATKDB010000132.1 coordinate 16,308, forward strand.
GAGCCGCTGCTGGAGGGTCGCGGAGGTATCTGCCGGCGTCATCGGTCTCGTCATTCCTCCCGTGCGCCGGATGGATTCGGTTGAGGCTGGCGTCTGGCGACTAGGCGCGCGAGGTGACCTTCCGCTTCTTGGCTTCCTTGCGCTTGCGCTTCACGCTGGGCTTCTCGTAGTGCTCGCGGCGTCGCGCCTCGGCCAGGATGCCTGACTGCTGGATCTTCTTGTTGAAACGACGCAGCGCGCTCTCGAACGTCTCGTTCTCGCCCACGCGGACTTCTGCCAAACGTCTCGCCTCCTTCCCGCTCTCGTGATTCGTGCCGGGTCTGGCGGGCTCACCCGCCAGGCACACAAGCCCGCGCAGGGTACCAGCGATGGACGAGGAGGGTCAATCGAGCTGGGCCGCCCTCAGCCGGGTGGCCAGCCCATGGGCCGGCCACCGAGGAGATGGAGATGCAGGTGGAAGACGCTCTGCCCCGCCTCGGCGCCGACGTTCGAGGTGATCCGGTACGCGGTCAGCCCATCGTCGGCGGCGACACGGCGCAGCCCGCCGAAGAGCGCGGCCAGGAGGTCGCCGTCCGCGTCGGTCAGCTCCGCGGCCGATGCGACGTGACGACGCGGGATGGCGAGCACGTGGGTCGGGGCCTGGGGGTGGACGTCGCGGAAGACGAGGACCTGGGCGTCCTCGAACACGACATCCGCGGGGACCTCGCCCGCCACGATCCTGCAGAAGAGGCAGTCGTCGCTCATCGGCGCAGCCTAGGCGAAGTCGCCGGTGCGCGACAAGATGACGGCGGCGGCGGCGGCGGCAACCGTCTGCGAGCGCAGGATCCGCGATCCGAGCCCCGCCACCCGGGCCCCGGCCAGGCTCGCCGCATCCACCTCCGCACGGCTGAAGCCGCCCTCGGGACCGATGATCACGGCACCCGGCGGCTGGCGCCGCGCCAGCTCGTCGAGCCCGGGGCCGGCATGGCGCTCGTAGAGCAGGACCGATCCGGCGCTCATTGCCTCCGAGAGCGGCGATGGCCCGGCGACGGTCGGGATGACGCCGCGCTCGGACTGCTCGGCCGACTCCCGCGCGATCGCGCGCAGGCGATCAAGCCGGCGCGGCGAGATCTCGCGCGCGACGCATCGCTCGGTGACGACGAGCCGGAAGGCCGCGACGCCGAGCTCGGTCGCATGCTGGACGACGTCCTCGAGCGCGTCGCCCTTGAGCAGCGCCTGGACGACGGTCAGCCGATGCCGCGGCTCGCTCACGACGTCGCGCCGCCCTTCCACGACGCAGGCACCGGCCTCGAGCCGGCAGACCGTCTCGGTCCCGTCGCCGGCGAGCAGCACGATCCGGTCGCCGTCGCCGAGCCGCAGGACGCTGCGCACCTGGCGCTCGATCGCCGTCGGGATCGCGAAGCGCTCCCCGGTCATGCCGGCCGGCTCGACGAAGAATCGGTGCGTCGTCATGCGGCGTGCACGAGGCGCAGGCTGACCCACTCGTCGTCGTCGCGCCGTTCCGCCACGCGGAGGCCGGCGCTCGCCATGGCGCCGACCACCTCGGTCGCCCGCCCCTCGATGATCCCGCTCGCCAACAGCGAGCCCTCCGGCGCGAGGCGGGCCGCCAGGGGCCGGGCCAGGTCGACAAGGACGCTCGCGACGAGGTTGGCGAGCACGAGCTCGTACCGCTCCGCGGGGCGCTCCGGCAGCGTCCCCTCGCGCGCGTCGAGCCGGTCGCCGAGGCCGTTGCGCTCCGCGTTGACGCGCGTCGCCTCGACGGCCACCGGATCCGTGTCGAGCGCGATCGCGTGGCCGGCACCCAGGCGCAGCGCGGCGAGCGCCAGCACGCCGGACCCGCACCCGACGTCGAGGACGCGCGAGGGCATCGGTCCGACTCGCTGCAGGAGCTCGAGACAGCCGCGCGTCGTCGGGTGCAGCCCGGTGCCGAAGGCCATTCCCGGGTCGAGCGTGATGGCCACCTCGTCCCCCTCCGGCTCGTGGTCGATCCACGACGGCACGATGAGCACGCGACCGATGCGCTGCGTGACGTAGTGCGCCTTCCATGCGTCGACCCAGTCCGCGTCGTCGACGGTTCGGACGGTCAGGGAGCCAACGGGTCGCAGGCCGAAGGCCTGGAGGTGCCACAGCGCGCGCTCGGTGGCATCGACCGCGCCCGCGGCATCCGGGCCCGCGGCGAGGTGGGCGGTCACGACGACGGGTGCGGTGGGGTCCTCGCGCACGGCCAGCTCGTCGTTCGGGTCGCGGATGAGGCGCGTCGGATGGACGGCGGTGCCCCCGCCGATGCGGCCCAGGATCTCGGAGACGGCCTCGACCGCCTCGACGTCGGTCTCGACGCTCAGCTCGAGCCAGCGCATGCCGCGGTCAGCCGAACAGGCCGCGCAGGCGGTCGAAGACGGACGGACCACCCTTCGGCAGGACGGCGGGCCGGCTCACCACGTTCAGCTCGTCGAGCAGCTCCCGCTCACGCTTCGACAGCTTCGTCGGGACGACAACGTTGACGACGACGTGCAGGTCGCCGCGACCGGCGCCGCGCAGTCGGGGAACACCCATGCCCCGCAGGCGGACTTCGTGCCCGGACTGAACGCCGGCCGGGATCTCGACCTCCTCGCTGCCCTCGACCGTCGGCACCGTCATCGTCGCCCCCAGGGCCGCCTGCGGGAAGGTGATCGGCAGCTCGTGGTAGAGCTCGGTCCCGTGACGAACGAGCTCGGGATGCTCGCGAATCCGGACCGCCACGTAGAGGTCGCCGTTCGGTCCGCCGCGCGGGCCGGCCTCGCCCTGGCCCTCGAGCGCGATGCGCTGGCCGTCGTCGATGCCCGCCGGGATCGTGACCTGCAGCTTGCGCTCCTCGCGCACGCGCCCGTCGCCTCCACACGTCGTGCACGGCGTGGCGATGATGCGGCCCTCGCCGCGGCAGCGCGCGCAGGCCACGATGTTCACCATCTGGCCGAGGATCGTCTGCGCCACGCGGCGCTGCTCGCCCGAGCCGTTGCAGTCCGGGCACGTCTCCGGCTCCGTGCCGGGCTCGCCGCCGACGCCGTCGCAGCGATCGCAGGTGACGAGCGTCGGGAAGGCGACCTCCTTCGTCACGCCGAAGACGGCCTCGGCGAACTCGATCGTCAGGTCGTACCGCAGGTCGGCGCCCGCCACGACGCGCGAACGTCGCCGGCTCCCCGCCGGCGCACCGCCGAAGAACGCGTCAAAGATGTCGCCGAACGGCCCGAACCCTCCGCCGAAGCCCTCGAATCCGCCGGCCGCTCCCCCGTCGACGCCGGCGTGGCCGAACATGTCGTACGCGCTGCGACGCTGGCGATCGGAGAGGACCCGGTACGCCTCGTTCAGCTCCTTGAAGCGCTGCTCGGCGCCATCGTCGGTGTCGACGTCGGGGTGATGCCGTTGCGCGAGCCGGCGGAAGGCGCGCTTGATCTCGGCGTCGTCCGCATCGCGGGCGACGCCGAGCACCTCGTAGTAATCACGCTTGACGGCCATGGCGGGCCGCATCATACCAATTGGCACTCAGCAGGAGCGAGTGCCAAGCCGATCCCGACGTCATGGAACTCGCGCGCCTCCTGGATGACGGGACGATCCACGCCACGGCCTTCCGTCTCGACTGAGTCTCGGCCTGTCGGATTCCTGCCACGGGATGTCGGGTTTCCGCCGTAGGATCGGCGCGATGACGAGCCTCTCGATCTCCGGCGATCATGCCCGGCGCTTCCTCGTGCGCCGCCATCTCCTGGCGCCCCCGCGCTCGTTGGCGCCGGAGCCCGAGTCGGTCCTGGCGGTCGTCGAGCGGCTGGGCCTGCTCCAGTTCGACCCGCTCGAGGTGCCCGGCGCGCGGAACCACGACCTCGTGCTGCACGCGCGCGTCGCGGGCTATGAGCGGGCCTGGTGCGAGCGGTGGCTGTACGGGCCGGACCGGCGCCTGATCGAGCTCTACAACAAGAGCCTAAACATCGTCCCCGTTGCCGAGCTGCCGCACTACCGGGTCAGCTGGTCGCGCAACCGGGACGCGGTCGACAACGGCATCCTGAAGGAGCAGGCACCGGTTACCGAGGCAGTCCTGCGCCGCCTGAAGACCGATGGACCGCTCTCCACGGCCGCCTTCGGTGAGCACAGTCACGCGGTCGACTGGTGGTGGGCGCCGACGCGCGCCAGCCGTGCCGTCATGGAGGCGCTCTTCGTCACCGGGCGCATCGGCATCGCCCGACGCGACGGCAATCGGCGCTACTACGACCTCATCGAGCGCCTCGTCCCCCCGAAGCTCCTGAAGCGCAGCGAGCCGGAGGAGGAGGCGATGACGCACCGACTGCTCAGCCGCTTCCGCGCGACCGGCATGACCGCGCCCGCCGGCACGAGCCAGATCGAGGTCATGTACAGCGCCGGATCGGTCGCCGAGCGCCGACGCCGGACCGCGAGGCTCGTCGACGACGCCGTGCTGCTTCCGATCGAGGTCGAGGGCCTGAAAGGCACCCGCTACGTCCTCGCCGCCGAGGAGGGCCTGCTGGATGCGACCGCCGATCCCGCCTCGCTGCCGCCGCCGGCGGCGAGCTTTCTCGCGCCGCTCGATCCGCTCGTCTGGGACCGCCGCCTGCTGCGCGAGCTGTGGGACTTCGCCTATCTGTGGGAGGTCTACGTCCCGGAGGCGAAGCGCCAGTGGGGCTACTACGTCCTGCCGATCCTGTACTGCGACCGGTTCGTCGGGCGCATTGAGCCGCGACTGAACCGCAAGACGAAGACGTTGAACATCATCGGCATCTGGTTCGAGCCCACCGTCTCATCGATGGAGGACCCGCGCTTCATTGCCGCACTCGGCGAGGCGGTCGAGGCGTATCGGTCCTTCGTCGGCGCGACGAGGGTCACCTGGCCGCGAACTCGCCCGGGACGCGACGTCGCCGGAGCCCTGCGGCGTCTCCCCGCCGCCTGACCGCCGGATCAAGTCCTCGAAATCGACGATGAGCGGGGCGTGATCGGACGGAATGCCCGGGTAGGTCGAGGGCTTGCGGGCCTCGCGGTCGCGTTCGGCGGCCACGGCGCGAGCGGCGAGCGGCGCCGAGACGTACACGTGGTCGATGCGCATGCCGAAGTTCTTGTGGAAGTGACCGGCACGGTAGTCCCACCAGTTGAAGAAGCCGGGCTCCGGGTGGAACTGGCGCACGACGTCGACCATGCCCCACTCCCGCAGCTTCGCCACGGCCGCTCGCTCCCGTGGCGAGACGTGCGTCGCCCCATGCACCGCGCTGACGTCCCAGACGTCGGCATCGTCGGGAGCAACGTTGTAGTCGCCGCAGATGGCGAGCTCGGTCGCGGGGTCGTTGTCATTCAGCCAGACCGATAGCCGGGCCAGCCACTCGAGCTTCTCGAGGTAGAACTCGGAGTCGACGACGCGCCCGTTCGGGACGTAGATGCTCGCGACGCGCAACGGCCCGCAGGTGGCCGCCAAAAAGCGGCCGCCGTCATCGGTCCAGCCGTCGGGCGTCGGGATGCCGGCGACGACGTCGCTGATGCCGATGCGTGACGCGATCGCCACGCCGTTCCAGCGCCCGGGTCCGTGGTGGACGAGCTCGTATCCGAGGGCACGGAAGTCCATGAGCGGCGCCTGCGCGTCGGAGAGCTTCGTCTCCTGCAGGCACAGGACGTCGGGCTCGTGGCGCTCCGTCCAGGCCAGCACCCGCTCGAGCCGCGCCTTCAGCGAGTTGACGTTCCAGGTCGCGAGTCGCATCGGTGCGGAGGATAGGCGATTGTGGAGCCTATACTTTCGGCCTGGAGCGACCCGAGCGTCGCCATCGAGAGGAGGCACCCTCGTGAGCGGCTTCAGGGAATTCATCTTGCGCGGGAACGTCGTCGAGCTGGCGGTCGCCCTGGTGATCGGCCTCGCCTTCACGGCGTTGCTGAACTCGTTCGTCGCCGATATCCTCACCCCCCTGCTGGGGCTCATCGGCATACCCGACTTCTCCGGTCTGACCTTCGCCGTCGGCAGCGCCGAGATCCGCTACGGAGTCTTCCTCAATGCGGTCATCGCGTTCCTGCTCGTGGTGGCGGCGATCTACTTCTTCGTCGTCAAGCCGATGAACGCGCTCGAGGAGCGTCGACAGCGAGGTGCCGACGAGACGCCGACGACCAAGACCTGCACAGAATGCTCGTCGGAGATACCGGTCACCGCCCGTCGCTGCCCGATGTGCACGCAGCCGCAGGGGCCGGCCGGCACCGCCTAGCGGGCGCCACCCTCGCGCGACGGGGATCAGTCGCCCGCTGGCGTTCGTGGACGCGCCAGCGGGTGGAGGTGCTAGACCTCCTTGTACTCGCCCTCGACCGTCTCGCCCTCGCCCTCGTCCTCGGACGCGGGCTCGGCCGTACCGTCGGCGGCGCCGGCGGCGCCATCGGTCCCGTTGCCGTCGCCAGGGGTGCCCGTGGCCTCGTACGCCTTCGTTCCGATGCGCTGGAGGATTTCCGCCAACTGCCCCTTCGTCGAGTCCACGGCGCCGGTGTCCTCGCCCTTGAGCGCCTCGCGCACGGCCTCGATGCGGGCGTTGACCTCCGCCTTCTCCTCGTCCGACAGCTTGTCGTCGAGGTCCTTGAGCAGACGCTCGCCCTGGTAGACGAGCGCGTCGGCCTCGTTGCGCGACTCGGTCGCCGCGCGCCGGGCCCGATCCTCCTCGGCGTGCTCAGCCGCGTCGCGGACCATCTGGTCGACGTCCTCCTTCGCGAGCATCGAGCTCGCGGTGATCGTGACCTTCTGCTCCTTGTTCGTCGCCTTGTCCTTGGCCGTGACGTTGAGGATGCCGTTCGCGTCGATGTCGAACGTGACTTCGACCTGCGGGACGCCGCGCGGCGCCGGGGGAATGCCGTCGAGGCGGAAGGTGGCGAGCTTCTTGTTGTCCTCCGCCATCTCCCGCTCGCCCTGGAGCACGACGATGTCGACCGACGGCTGGTTGTCCGACGCCGTCGAGAAGACCTGCGTGTGCGAGGTCGGGATCGTCGTGTTGCGGTTGATCATCTTCGTCGCCACGCCGCCCATCGTCTCGATGCCGAGCGAGAGCGGGGTGACGTCGAGGAGCAGCACGTCCTTGACCTCGCCGCCGAGGACACCCGCCTGGATCGCCGCGCCGACCGCGACGACCTCGTCGGGATTGACGCCCTTGTGCGGCTCCTTGCCGTCGAACATCTTCTTGACGGCCTCGACGACGGCCGGCATCCGGGTCATGCCGCCGACGAGGATCACCTCGTCGATGTCGCCGGGCTTCATGCCGGCATCGGCGATCGCCTTCTTCACCGGCTCGGCGGTCTTGCTGACGAGGTCCGCCACGAGGTCCTCGAGCTTCGCGCGTGACAGGGTCGTGACGAGGTGCTTCGGACCGGAGGCATCGGCGCTGATGAAGGGCAGGTTGATCTCGGTCGAGCTCGTGCTCGACAGCTCGATCTTCGCCTTCTCGGCCGCCTCCTTGAGGCGCTGGAGGGCGATCCGATCCTTCGAGAGGTCGACCCCCTCGCTCTTCTTGAACTCCGCGGAAAGCCAGTCGATGATGCGCTGGTCGAAGTCGTCACCGCCGAGATGCGTGTCGCCGTTCGTCGAGCGCACCTCGAAGACGCCCTCGCTCAGCTCGAGGATGCTGATGTCGAAGGTGCCGCCGCCGAGGTCGTAGACGGCGATCTTCTCGTCCTTCGTCTTGTCCAGCCCGTACGCGAGGGCCGATGCGGTCGGCTCGTTCACGATGCGCTTGACGTCGAGCCCGGCGATCCGGCCAGCGTCCTTCGTCGCCTGGCGCTGCGTGTCGTCGAAGTAGGCCGGCACGGTGATGACCGCATCGGTCACCTTCTCGCCGAGGTACGCCTCGGCGTCGGACTTCAGCTTCTGGAGGATCATCGCGCTGATCTCCGGGGGGCTGAAGTGCTTGTCGTTGCCGAGATTCACGACGATGCCGTCCGACTTCGGATCCTTCGTGACCTCGTACGGGACGAGCCCCTTCGAGCGCTGGACCTCGGGGTCCTCGAAGCGACGCCCCATGAAGCGCTTGATGCTGAAGATCGTGTTCTCGGGGTTCGTGATCGCCTGGCGCTTCGCCACCTGGCCGACCAGCCGCTCCCCGCTCTTCGCGAAGGCGACGACCGATGGCGTGATGCGCGCGCCCTCCGCGTTCGTGATGACCTGCGGCTCGCCGCCTTCCATGACGGCGACCACCGAGTTCGTCGTGCCGAGGTCGATGCCGATGATCTTGCCCATTCGTTCGTCAATGCTCCTTCGGGTTGTTCGCCACACGGACGAGACTCGGCCGGATGACCCGGTCGTGCAGGCGGTAGCCCCGCTGCAGCTCGCCGATTACTTCGTTATCGGGATGGTCCGCGGTCGGCTCGTGCACGACCGCCTCGTGGAGGTTCGGATCGAACGGCTGCCCGACGGCCTCGATGGCCGTCACGCCCTCCGTCTCGAGGACGTTGCGCAACTTGCGTTCCACGAGCCGCACGCCCTCGATCCACGGGTCGCGGGCGTCGTCGGGGACGCTCTCGAGCGCCCGGTCGAAGTCGTCGAGCACGGCGAGCAGCTTGTTGATGAGGACGGCATTGCTGAACTGGCCGACCGTCGCGCGCTCCTCCTCCGTGCGGCGCCGGTAGTTCGCGAAGTCGGCCGCCGAGCGCTGCCAGTTGTACAGGTGCTCCTCGCCGCTGGCGCGCGCCTCAACCAGCTCTCGCTCGAGCGACTCGATGCGCTCCGCCAGCTCGAGGCGCGACGGCGTCCTGATCGCCTCCGCACGCTCCTCGCCACGGGTCTTCGTCGGCGGCTTCGTCCTGCCGCGCGTGGAATCGTCGGTCATTGCGCCTCGCCGTATTCGCTGTTGATCAGCTCGTTCATGAGCGTCGAGAGGTACCGCACCGTCGGGATGGCCCGCGGATAGCGCATCCGCGTCGGCCCGAGCACACCGAGCAGGCCGAGTGCCCGGTCGGGGGCGCCGTACGGGGCGAAGACGAGGCTGACCTCGTGCATCGCGTCGTTCGTGTTCTCGCGGCCGATGATGACGTGCACGCCACCGTGGCGCGTCAGGACCGGCACGAGCTGCTCCAGGAAGTCGGAGCGCTGGAGGACCTCGAGGATCGGGCGCAGCTTGCTGCCCTCGGCGAACTCGGGCTGCTCGAGGACGTGGACGATGCCGTCGGTGAAGACTTCCTCGACGACGACGGAGTCGGCCTCCTCGACGAGCGTGGCCGCGACCTCGCCGATCCGTGCCGGCAGCGTCGGCAGCTTCGACAGGCGACGCCGCATCTGCGGAGCCGAGAGCCCGGCGAGCTCGCCGTTGAGCATGCCGGCCGTGGCGTCGAGCGCCGACTGGTCGAGCGCGTCGCCCGGCACCGCACGCTCCAAGGCCGACCGATCGAGCCGCCGCTGCGTGATGTTGCCATCGCCGAGGACGAGCACGAGCAGTCGAGAGCCGTCGGCGAGGGCGACGATCTGCAGGTGCCCGAAGCGAGCGCGCCTCGACCGTGCGGGAGTGACGACGGAGGCCGAGCGAGTGCTGCCCGCGAGGACCGAGGCGGCCAGCCGGAGCCAGTCGTTGCTCGTCAGCTGGACCTGGCTGAACTGGTGACGGATCGTCAGCCGATCGGTCGTGTCGAGCTCCGCCTCGCGCATGAGCGACTCGACGTAGAGCCGGTAGCCGAGGTCCGATGGCACCCGTCCGGCGCTCGTGTGCGGATGGCTGAGGAGGCCGAGCGCCTCGAGCTCGGCCATCGCGCTGCGCACGGTCGCCGGGGAGACGCGCAGGCCATATCGATTGACGAGCGCCTTCGATCCGACCGGCACGGCGGTGAGCACGTAGTCCTCGACGACGGCGCGCAGCACCGAGCGTTGCCGGTCGGTCAGCTCGACCGCCGGGTCCGGTGCGCCGCGCTGCCGCGCGTTCCGCTCCTCCGCCATGGCATTCGTCCTCCGCTGCGATTGGCACTCTCCCATCGAGAGTGCCAAAGAGTGCTCGTGGGCATCGTACCGCTCGTTCGCCGGGGGTGTCAACGCGAACCCCCCACGACGACGCGGGCCGGCGACGGCTCGGCGCGGGACGGTACAGTTGACCGATGCGCGCCCTCGCCTGGCTGGTCAACCTCCTGCTCCGCGCAACGATCGTGGCGGTTCTCGCCGAGGCGCTGCGCCGCCCAGACGACCCGCGCTACAGGGGGAAGGCCATCGGCAAGCGCGGCCTCGTCATGATCCCCGCCTCGCTCCTCTTTCCGCTGGCGCAGCTCCATCCGCGGCGGAGGCGCCGGCCGTACCCGGTGGGACCCGACAACCTGTACCTCTCCATCTTCGCGCTCGATCTCGCCGGCAACCACTTCGACCTGTACGACCGCTACACGTACTTCGACGCCATTCCGCACGCGCACGGCACCGGCGCATTCACGGTGGCGATGGCCGACCTCCTCGACCTTCCGCCGCTCTCAGCCGTCGGCGTGGCGCAGCTCAGCCACATCGTCCTCGAAGCGCAGGAGTACTACTCCGACGTCTGGTTCGGGCTGCGCAACGTGCGTGGCACGTGGGACACGGTCAACGACCTGCTGGCCGGGGCGCTCGGCTCGATCACGTACGCGCTGCTGCTCGGGCGCCGCGGTCAGGGAGCGAAGGCCAGGAGCGCCTGACTGGCCAGCAGCCGCCCGTCACGGGTGAGGCGCATGCCATCGCCCTCGATCTCGATCAGCGCGTCGCGCGTCGCGGCCGAGACGGCGTCGGCGAAGCGCTCGGTCGGGTCCGCCCCGAACTCGAGGGCGAAGGCGTTGCGGCTGATGCCGCCGATCCGGCGCAGGCCGAGGGCGATCGCCTCGAAGGCGCGCGTCGGCTCGTCGAGCGTCTCGCGGTCCGCCACCGGAGCCGCTCCCGACTCGACCGCCACCAGGTAGCGATCGAGCTCACGCATGTTCCACGAACGCTCGTCACGACCGTCGTAGGAGTGGGCGCCGGCGCCGAGGCCGGTGTAGGCGTGCCGCGCCCAGTACGCCGAGTTGTGCCGCGACGCTCGGCCCGGGCGGGCCCACGAGCTGAGCTCGTAGTGCTCGTAGCCAGCGTCCGAGAGCAGCTCCTCGGCGACGCGGTACTGCTCGGCGGCGAGGGCCTCGTCCTGGCGGGAAGCGACTCGGCTGCGCCAGCGCAGGGCGCCGGGCCGCGGTGGGGCCGCCCACTCGTCGGGCTCGAGCGCGAGCTGCAGCGCATAGCAGCTGACGTGGTCGGGGCGCAGCTCGACGGCCGCCGCCAGCCCCTCGCGCCAGCCGGCCAGCGACTGCCCGGGTATCCCATAGATGAGGTCGATGCTGACGTTGTCGAAGGCCTCGCGCGCCGATGCGAACGCCTCGCGCGCCTCGGACGCCGCATGCCCGCGGGCGAGCGCCACGAGGTCCTCGTCACGCAGCGACTGCACGCCGAGGCTGATCCGGGTGACTCCCGCCGCGCGCAGCCCAACCCAGTCGGGGGTCTCCCGCCGGCTGGGATTCGCCTCGAGCGTGACCTCCTCGAGCGCGACGGCCCCCCACCGGCCGCGCGCCGCATCGACGATCCGCCCGACGTCGCTCGCGTCGAGCACCGACGGCGTGCCGCCGCCGAAGTAGATCGTGCGCAGCTCGCCCGGCGCCGGTCGAGCCGCCATCTCGGCGAGGAGCGCACCGGCGTAGCGCGGGATGTCGTCCGCCCGCCCGCCAACGGTCACGAAGTCGCAGTACGCGCACACGAGCCGGCAGAAGGGCACGTGGACGTACAGGTGGTGCGGTGCCGTCTCCATCACCGAAGTCTACGACCGCAGCCGCTCGGTAGCGCCAACCGACTCCGGCGACCAGTATCGCTTGCGTCACTGTCAGGTTTCACCCACGTCGTCGGTGTGACTCCCGGAAGGAGCCACCGCCGTCAGAAGTGAGGATCTCGGTGTTGGCCGCACCGGTACCGAGCCGGGGCCAACGCGAAGTCCTCACCGGGACGACTCAGAAAGGGCTCACAGGTCCGCGTCCGTGAAGCGGAAGCGTGTCTGGCTGGAGGTCGGCAGGTGGCGGAAACCGAATGCCTGGTGGGGCCAGATCCGGAAGACCAGCGCCTCCCCGCCCCCACCTTGGAAGTCACTGAGGGTGAACTTGAAAGGATCGGGATACTTGGCCTGGAATGCCGCTGCGACACCCTCCAGAATGCCCGTGTCGGTCACTTGCACCGCCTCGCCCTCGACGACGACGTCGAGGCCCGAGTTCAGGTCGTTGCAGCCCGTCATGAGGACGCAACGCGGGTTCGCGTCGAGGTTCATTGCCTTGCGCTCGGTCGGTCCGGTCACGAACCAGCACGCCCCGTCCAGCCATACTGAAATCAGCGGGGTGCAGTGCGGTCGCCCATCGGGACGGACCGTAGCCAACCAGAAGATCTCGGCGTGTTCGAGCTCCTTCCGCGCCTCGGTCCACAACGTGGCGGTCGCATTCGCGCTGCTGAAGGTTGAGCTCAGCTCCGCGGTCGGTTCTCGGTCAGTCATGTCGCGTTGCCGACGCTCATCGCTGCCTCTTGCTCCACCGACTCTACACCGCCCCCGCACGCCGGTCAGGACCCGACTCTTCCGGTGATCCAGTGCCCGTTGCGCCAGTGTCAAGTTTCTCCCACTCGCTCTAGCGCGAGCTGCCACCCCCTACGCCGGAGGGGGAAGCGACCTGCGCCCTTGGTCACACCGCCTGACGGCGCGCGCGCCGGAATAGGATCACGCCCGAGGCAATCATCCAAGGCGTGAAAAGAAGGAATACGCCGACACTCGTAAGCGCGTCCAGCGCGTCCACGCGAAGCACAAGTTAAGCGCGGTGACGGTTAGAAGCGTGCCCGAAGCCAGCCCCAACCACCCGATCCAACGGGGCAGCACGCGCGTGCGGAGGATCACGACCGAGGCAAGCACCGCGAATAGCGCCAGTGGAATGCCGTGCATGAGCATCAGGTCTTGCGCCAAGCTACCAATGGCCGCGAGGATGCCCGGATCGGCACCGCCCTCCGCCAGCCGCCCACCCGTGGCAAGCAACGTAAAGGCGGCCATCTCGATCGCGACCTCGACCGCCACGAAGGCCAAGGCCAAGCCGGTGAGCGTGGCGCCCCCTCCCTCAGCCTGGCGGAGAACGCCGCACAGGCCTGCCGCGAAGGTGAGCCTTGTCAGGGAGTGGAAGGCAACGATGAGGGCCATGGTCACGACGTTCGCTTGGTTAGCCGAGAAGTACCGAGCGAACTCCTGATCAGGGCTGCCGGCAAGCGGTGATGCTTCCCAACCGATGATCATGGTCATGGGGAATAGCAGCAGTGTCCCGATCCCGCCAATGAGCGCGACTCGGTTGTACGAGATGCGCTGCGTCGTGTGCATCGTCGGCTCTCCACTCGTGGACCGCGGCGTCGACCGCGGCTCACGATACTCCCACGTGCTCTAGAGTCCAACACCAAACCAGCTCAGCTGGCTTCCCGTGTCGTTTGCGCCACTGTCAGGTTCATCCCGATGCCCGGCGGGGACAGCCGGACCGCCCACCGAGGGCTACTGGTCGGTCAGGCTCGCCGCTCCCAGTTAGAGTTCGGCACCGTATCCGGCCGCTTCCCCGTAGGCCCATCCATCCAAATCGGGTGTGTCGACCCCTGCGTGGGCGAGGTTCAGCTTCACCTCCGTGCGGTGCTCGACTCCGTGCTCGGCAGCATGGACGAGGAAGAAGAGAGTGGGATAGCGATACACCTTGCCGAAGTACGGGAGATCGGTCTCACTCTCAGGATCGAGCTGCGCTGCGATCAAGATGAGCTCGTCGCTCGTGCTGCCTGCAAGCCGAGTGATCTCGGCCATGCCCGGCCAGGCACCACCGCGATCCAGCTCCCCCTCGTGCTGGCGACCCTTCGTGCGTAGCGCGAAGGTCTGCTGGCCGCCGACGATGTGGATCAGCAGTTCACGGGTGGATCCCGACGTAACAGGAAGGCGGGCATCGAGTTGCTCGTCGGTCAGCTCTCGACAGGAGTCCAATAGGGTCCGGTTCGCCCAGGCGTTGTAGCGCATCATCTCGACGAGGCCAAGATTCACTGCTGCCCTCCCCATCTACCGTGCAAGCACTAGAGTGATCGGGATTCCTGCCAACCGCTGCCAACAATTGGTTAGAGGATCGTGACATGCCACACCCGCTCGTCGACCAACTGCGGTTCACGCGGTCGGAGTTCATCCGTGGCATCCGGGGGATCACGGACGACGATGCGCCCCGGCGGATTGAGCCGATGAACGCGATCAGCTGGACCATCGGCCATCTTGCCTGGCAGGAGCAGCAGTACTTCGTCACGTGGCCGAGCGGAGAGCGGCCGTTTCCGGACATCGATCGCGAGTTCGTATCCGGCGGGCCGCCGAGCGCGCCGCCGTTACAGCGCGTGCTCGATGCCTGGCGCGCAATCACCGCGGCGGCCGACCCGTGGCTCGATACCCTGACCAGCGACGATCTCGAGCGTCACGTCATCAGCGGCGGCACGGCACTCAGGCGCCGCTACGGCGATCTCCTCCAGCGCGTGATCTACCACTACTGGTTCCACACCGGCGAGAACGCTGCCATCCGCCAGCAGCTCGGTCATACCCGGCTGCCGCAGTTCGTCGGCAACATCGACGCAGAGGCGCCATACCGGCCGGACCGGTAGTCGCCGTCCGCGCGCGATGTGGGTCGCCAGAGTCCCTTACGGCACTGTCTAGTTCCTCCCATTCAAACTAGGCGACGACACGCTCAAGCTCGCCCGGGACGCTCGGCCTCTCCGCTGCTTCCCCCGGCTGCTACCGCGGCGAGTCCCATTTCCAATGATTGACGGATGAAGAAGCCCCTCGTCAGCGCCATCAGTCCCATGAACAGCTTGCCGAACACCGTCTTGCCGCGCCGGTCCCAGATGATGTGATGCGTCGACCCGCCGTCGTCCGCTGGCTCGATCCTCCACACGACGTAGCTGCCCGGCGCGCCGAAGCCGCTGTCGACCGCGGCCCATTGAATGGTGCTGGGCACCGACCAGTCATAGCGCTCGCGCCACCAGATCGGCCCGCGGTAGCCCTCGCGAATCTCGGCCCACGTGTCGCCCACCTCGTAGACCTCGTACTGATCCGCCGGGAGCCCGGGCCACAGCTCGGGCCGGCGTTCGGTGAAGTCGAGTAGTGCTGCACGGACCGCCTCGGCCGGCGCCTCACTGCTCAAATGGAATTCGAAACGAGCCACCGTCGGACCCCCAGACGCGTGCAAGGCATTAGTGTGCATCAAGACGTGGGGTTTCGGTCGCGACCGACACGACCACAAACTCCAGTCTCCCACTGCCGGTTGTGCCAGTGGAGACCACGCTGGTCGGCAGCATCGACCGTTCAGGAGCCGATTCGGTTCGAGGTTGGGTTCGGCAGCCGGTCCTGCCGGTTCCGTCCGGCAGGCCGGGCGGACGAGCCTCCCCACGCCCTACATCGGTCTCAGATCGGCCGCTGGCGCAGGCGGCCCCCGGCGAAGGCAAAGAGCGCCATCGTCACCGCGAAGTGCCCGACGATGGCCGGGATCACCGATCCCGTCTCGTACGTGACGACGCCGGCCGCCCAGCCAAGCAGCACCGAGCCGGCGAGGAAGTACCAGTCGCGGTCGTGCCACAGGCGCCGGTGCGCGAGCCCGTAGACGAGCGCCTGCAGCGCGATCGCCCAGCCGGCGGGCACGCCCGCGAAGAGGAGCATGCCGAGCACGATCGAGCGGAACTGGAGCTCCTCGCTAATCGCGTTCGCCGCCGCGCCGAGGACGCGAGAGGGCAGCAGCTCGATCGGCAGCGGCAGGATGCCGCCATAACGCAGGAAGGCGAGCGCCACGCCGTTGAACAGGGCGATCGCGATGAACAGGAGCATGATCGGCAGCATCTCGCCGGCCTGGCCGCCGGTCAGAAAGAGCTGGGTGCGGCCCGAGGGCAGGATGATCGCGATGCCGATGGCGAATCCGACGACGAGGACGTAATAGCTGACCGGCCCCATCCACGGCGTCCGGTAGCGGAAGTAGTCGGAGCGCGTGATCCGCTCGGCGTCGAAGCGCAGGAGGACGAGGAAGAGCGACAGGCCGAGCGCGATGGCCAGGCGCAGCGAGTCGAAGAAGCTCATCGGCGCCGGCTACCCCGCGGTCTCGTTCATGCGCAGCACGGCCAGGAAGGCCTCCTGCGGAATCTCGACCGAACCGATCCGCTTCATCCGCTGCTTCCCTTCCTTCTGCTTCTCGAGCAGCTTGCGCTTCCGCGTGACGTCGCCGCCGTAGCACTTGGCGAGCACGTTCTTCCGCATCGCCCGGATCGTCTCGCGGCTGATGATATGCGAGCCGATGGCCGCCTGGACCGGCACTTCGAACATCTGGCGCGGGATGAGCTCCTTCAGCTTGTCGACGAGGGCCTTGCCGGAGCGGTACGCGTTGGACCGATGGACGATGAGGCTCAGCGCGTCGACCGGCTCGCCGCTGACGAGCACGTCGAGCTTGACGAGATCGCCGGGCCGATAGCCGATGTACGCGTAGTCGAGGCTGGCGTACCCGCTCGAGCGGCTCTTGAGCTGGTCGTAGAAGTCGATGATGAGCTCGCCGAGGGGCATCTCGAAGTGGAGGTTGACGCGCTTCGGGTCGAGGTACTCCATGTTCTGGAACTCGGCGCGACGTCCGGTCGCCAGCTCCATGAGGGCACCGATGTAGTCGGTCGGCGTGATGACCTGGACCGAGACCCACGGCTCGCTGATCTGCTCGATCTCGCCGGCGTCCGGCACCTGCGCCGGGTTGTCGACGACAAGCTCCTCGCTGCGGTGGTGCAGCTTGACCCGGTACTCGACGCTCGGCGCCGACGCGATGAGGTCGAGGTCGAACTCCCGCTCGAGGCGCTCCTGCACGATCTCCATGTGGAGCAGGCCGAGGAAGCCACATCGGAACCCGAAGCCGAGGGCCGCCGAGGACTCGGGCTCGTAGACGAAGCCGGCGTCGTTCAGGTGCAGCTTGTCGAGCGCATCGCGCAGCTCGGGGTAGTCGTCACCGCGCAACGGGTAGATGCCGGCGAAAACGAGCGGCAGCGGCTCCTTGTAGCCGGGGAGCGGCTCCTCGGCCCCGTCGCCGGCCGACGTGAGCGTGTCGCCGACCTGCGCCTCGCGGATGCTCTTCAGCCCAGTCGCGACGTAGCCGACCTCGCCGGCGACGAGGCGCTTCGTGGGGACCGGCTGGGGTCGGAAGTAGCCGAGCTCGAGGATCTCCGACTCGGCACCGGTGGCCATGAACCGGATGCGCTCGTGATCCCGGAGCGTGCCGGCCGCGAGGCGCACGTACGCGACGACGCCCTTGTACTGGTCGTAGTGGCTGTCGAAGACGAGGGCCCGCAACGGCGCCGATGCATCGGCCGGCGGGGGCGGCACGCGCTGGACGATCGCCTCGAGGATCTCGGGCACGCCGGTCCCGTCCTTGGCGCTGACGAGGAGCACCTCCTCGCGCGGGATGGCGAGCGTCTCCTCGAGCTCGCCGATGACCATCTCCGGATCCGCGCTCGGAAGGTCGATCTTGTTGATGACCGGGATGATCGTCAGGTCCTGGGCCATCGCGAGGTGCACGTTCGCGAGCGTCTGCGCCTCGATCCCCTGGGTCGCGTCGACGACGAGGATCGCACCCTCGCACGCCTGGAGCGAGCGGCTCACCTCGTACGTGAAGTCGACGTGGCCGGGCGTGTCGATCAGGTTGAGCGCGTACGTCTGGCCGTCGCGGGCGTCGTAGTGCAGCCGAACGGCGCGGGCCTTGATCGTGATCCCCTTCTCGCGCTCGAGGTCCATCGAGTCGAGCACCTGCGACTGCATGAGCCGCTTGTCGATCGTGTGCGTCGCCTCCAGCAGCCGATCGGCGAGCGTCGACTTGCCGTGGTCGATGTGCGCGACGATGCTGAAGTTACGGGTTCGCTCCGGGGGGATCACTCCGGCGGAAGTCTAGCGGAGACCGCGCCGCCGAGCCCGCTACCATGCTCGCCGTCATGCACCCCGCGCGCGGCCTTCCATGGGACGATGGGGACTGGCGCGCATCGGTCCGGCGGTGGATCGACGAGCGGGCCACGGCGCTCGGCCTGGCTCGCACCGGACCGCTCCGGACACTGCACCGCCGCCCGTGGTCGCTCGTCCTGCGCACTCGGACGTCAGCTGGACCGATCTTCTTCAAGGCGACGGCACCGACGCTCGCGAACGACCCGGCCATCACGTCCCACATCGCCGACCTGGCACCCAACCTCGTCCTGCGACCGCTCGCGGCCGATGCCGAGTGTCGGTGGATGCTCATGTCGAGAGGCGTCCGACGGCTGCGCGGGCTGCCGGGCGAGGCGCTGCTCCGGCACTGGGAGCGGCTCCTGCCCCGGTACGCGACGCTCCAGCTCGACGCTCTCGACACGGACGGCACGCTGCTCGCGCTCGGTGCCCTGGACCGGAGACCGTCGACGCTCGCCGATCAGCTGCAGGCGTTCCTCGCGAGCCCGGCCGCGACCCGCGTCGGGCGGCGCGACGGCCTGGCCGCCGCAGAGGTCAAGCGCCTCGTTCGGCAGCTGCCGCCGATCGCCGAGCGGGCCGGCGCGATCGCAGCCTCGGGCATCGGTAACTCGATCCAGCACGACGACCTGCACGACGGCAACGTCTTCCTCGCGTCCGGTGGAGATCGAATTTTCGACTGGGGAGATGCGGCCGTGTCGCACCCATTCGGCAGTCTCGTCGTGACCCTCACGTCGATCGCGGACCGACTCGGGCGGCCGGATGGCGCGCCGGAGCTGCGCCGGTTGCGCGACGCGTACCTCGAGCCGTGACGGGCCGGGCGATCGAACGGCGATCTCGAGGCGGGGATCAGCGCCGTTGAGCGGGTCTATCCCCTGATGCGCGCGCTGACCTGGGCGGCGGCCTTCGACGCCCTCCCGGCCGACGCCGAGCACGAGCACCGTGGCACCGTCGCAGCATGGGCGCGCGCGTTCCTCGAGGCGGAGACCGGCTGAGCTAGGGCGCGGCCGCGGGTTCGGTCCCGGCGGTCGCCGTCTCTTCGGCCGGCGGCTCGGGTGCCGCGGGCGCGGGGGCGGGCGGGCCGACGAGCGTGACCCCGTTCACGGTCCGATACGCGCTGAAGTACGTGTTGCGGTGAATCTCGTTGCCGTTCGCGTCGTACACGTACCGCGTCCGCGTGACGTTGAACCCGTTGTGCGGAAACTCGACGCGCTTCGCCGTCCCGGGGGCCATGTTCGGGTCGACCTGCGTCGTGTCGATGGCGGCGCGGTGGTTGCTCGTCGCCGGATCGGTGATCGTCACCGTGCGCCCGGTCGGAACGCTCCACAGCTGGAACGTGACCGAGCCGGCGCCACCGAAGCCGCGGATGACGATCGGGTGCTCCGTGTCGTTGCGGAACGTCATGTCCTGGACAGAGCTGCCGGAGATGAGGACGGTCGCGTCCAGGCCGATCGGGTAGCGATCGATGTAGTACGAGTGATTGGCCCGGGCGCCCATCTCGAGACCGGCGCGCAGTGCGGCGTTGAAGATCGTCGTCGAGGTGGAGCAGATGCCGCCGCCGATCGCGCCGGTCGGCACGCTGCGACCGCCGATGATGACGCCACCGTACTGGTAGCCGCGCTCGAAGGTCACCGGGCCGATGCCGCCCCAGAAGCTGAACCACTCCCCCGGTTCGAGGTTGCGGCCGTCGAGGTCGCGTGCGCCGATGACGATGTTGTTGCCATAGCCATTGCTCTCGCCCGGGACGAAGTACGTCGTCCAGGTCGAGATCATCCGCATCTGCGGCCGCGCCGCCGCGGCCTGTGCCGTCGTGAACGATGGCTCGATCACGTTGAGCGTCAGGCCCATCGTTGCGAAGCGCGAGCCGCCGGCGCGCCCGGCCAGCCCGTCGAGCAGGCCCGCCACGCTCACCTCGACGTTCAGCTCGCGGCCGTCCTGGCCGGGAATGACGCCTCCCAGCCCGCCGCCGGCGGCGATGCCGATCCGCGCGCTGACCGGGTCGCGGTCCACGTCGGGCGCGAGCGCCTGCACGGTCGACGTCACGGCGGCCGTGTCTACGCGCGCGGTGTAGTCCATCGTCCCCTGCGGACCGAACGTGATCCAGCTGGCGATCGTCTCCGCGTCGATGACGAACGCCTCCTCCTCTTCGGCGGCCCCGGCGATCGTGAGCTCGAGATCCGCGACGATGCCTTCGGCCGCCGTCGCCGCGAGCTCGGCGGCCGCCGTGTCGACGATCGGCGGGACGCTGAGCGACGTGAGGCGCAGCTGCACGTCCGACGGGTCGGTCGAATCGACCGCCGCCGCGAGCGCGGCGTGGACCGCGGAGGCCTCGAGGACCTCCCCGGGCTCCGACGGCCGGACGGTGAACGACGTGCCGTCGCGCAGGACGGCGGCCTCGACCGGGTGATGCGTCACGCGCTCGGCGATCTCGATCGAGATGCTCGCCAGCGCATCGGCGTCGTAGGCATGGACGATGACCGGCAGGCTCGTGGCGTGCGCGAGCGTGCGCAGGCGCTCGACACCGTCACCGATCGGGCCGGCACCGCGGCCGACGCCGAACGCGGCATCGAGCATCGCCTCCATCTCGTAGCCGCGGCCGAGATCGGCGAAGGCGACGACCTCCTCGCTGTCGCCGACGGAGATGACCGCCTCGCCAGCCGAGAGGGAGGGCAGGCGATCGGCGAGGCGCTCCGCGGCGGACGCCCGGTCCAGCCCGGCGATCGAGACGCCCCCGACGCTGACGCCAGGCAGAGCGGCCGAGCCGGCGGAAATGCCGACCGCGGCCGAGACGCCGGCCAGCAGGACCAGGCCGGCGGCGAGCGTGGCGATGAAGCCGACGATCATCGATCGGCGGGCAGGCGGGGTGGCCACGGGGCGCATGAAGCGGCGTGGCAGCGTGATCGTCGTCATGGGCTGTTGCTCGGAGGGACGCTCGGTCGGGCGCGATTGTTGCACGCCGAACTCGCAGCGGCGCCCGGCGGCACGCCGGATGTCTCCCCTCGCGTGGCTTGTCTCTCCGTGTCGACCATCCTCGGCGTCAGGGTACATGCACCGACCGCGGTCAGGCGGATTGTCGCCGCTCGTCGCCCATCTGTCGAGTAGCCCTCTCGGCTGCCGGCTGGTATACTCCCGCCTCCGCTGGCGCTCCACGTGATCGTGCGTCGGTGTGCCGAAGCATCACGCAGTCGAGGACCCCACGTGGCAAGAACCGCTCGCACCTGGAAGGGCGCGCGCACCCCTTCCGCCCTGAAGCGCGTGCGCCAGTCGCTCCGCCGTCGCGCCGTGAACCGTCGCACGCGAAGCGAGGCGAAGACCCTCGTGCAGCAGGCGTCGGATATCGCCCTCGGGCGAGGAGACGGCAACGGGCCCGAGGCGGTGACCGCCGCCATCAGCGCGCTCGACAAGGCCGCCGAGAAGGGCATCATCCACCCGAACAACGCCGCCCGTCGGAAGAGCCGGCTCATGGCGAAGGTGAACGCCGCGCATCTGCTCGACGCCGACGCCGACGCCTCGGCGGCCGCGGCCGCGAAGAAGCGAACGACGGCGAGCCGGACCGCGCAGCGCAAGAAGGTCGCAGTCGCCAAGGCCTCCAAGGCCGCCGCCGGCAAGGCGCCGGACCGCCCCCGCACCGCCGCCGGCAAGGCGAAGGTCGCGGTGACGCGCGCGAGCCGTGACGCGGCTGCCGCCCGCCGGCGAGCGAAGACGAGCGACGCGGACCAGGGCTCGTCCGAGGGCTGACCGCCTACCGACGGCGGCGCGCCTTCCAGATGTGCTCGAACGGCCAGCGGCGACCCCACGCGCGGGCCGGCTCCTCGTAGTACGTGCTCGTCGCATCCGCGGCGGGCCGCAGCTCGACGAGATCCTCGACGACGAACCCGCTGCGCGTGAAGAGGCGGATCCACTCGCCGTACGGTAGCTGGAACTCGGCGTGGGCCGCGCCGCCGAGGTCGACGCGGTGCATCCCGAAGTAGTCGTTCGCCAGCCGCTCGACCGGCCCGTCGGCCCCCGGCGGCCAGCAGACTTCCGCGATCGGCGTGTGCATGCTGAACGCGAGCAGGCCACCGTTCCGCAGCAGCCGCGCCGACTCCGGCACCGTGACGTACGGGTCGGCGTAGAGCATCGCCCCGTGGTCGCAGAAGATGACGTCGACGCTGGCATCGGGCAGCGGCACCGCCTCGGCGCTCGCCTCGATGAGCCGCACGTCGACACCCGCGGCCTCGATGAGCGCCGCGGCGTGGTCGAGCTGGCGCGACGAGAGGTCGAGGCCGGTGGCACGCGCACCGCGCCCGGCCAGCTCGATCGACCACTGGGCCGCGCCGCAGCCGAGCTCGAGCACGTCGAGGCCCGCCACGTCGCCGAGCACGCGCAGCTCGTCCTCCGGGATCTGCCACACGCCCCACGCCGCGCCGTGCACCGCCAACTGCGGGCCGTGATCGGCCTGGTACGTATCGGCGTAGTCGTCCCAGAAGGCGCGATTTCGCGCGACGTGATCGCGCGACGCCCCGCCATCGGTCATGCGCGCGTCACTCCGGGACGGTCGACGGGTCCGCCCGATTGACGACGAAGGCACGAGGCCCCGCGTACTCGGCGGCGTCGCCCAGCTCCTCCTCGATGCGCAGGAGGCGGTTGTACTTCGCGATCCGTTCCGAGCGGCTCGTCGAGCCCGTCTTGATCTGGCCGGCGTTCAGCGCGACGACGAGGTCGGCGATCGTCGTGTCCTCGGTCTCCCCGGACCGATGGCTGATGACCGCGGTCCAGCCGGCGCGCTGCGCCATCTCGACCGCCTCGATCGTCTCGGTCAACGTCCCGATCTGGTTGAGCTTGACGAGGATGCTGTTCGCGGATCGCTCGCGGATGGCGCGCGCCAAGCGGTCCGTGTTCGTCACGAGCAGGTCGTCGCCCATGATCTGGATCCGATCGCCGAGGCGCTCGGTGAGCTGCGCCCACCCCGCCCAGTCATCCTCCGCCAGGCCATCCTCGAGGCTGACGATCGGGTAGCGATCCGCCCAGTCGGCCCAGAAGTCGATGAGCTCCGCGCCGCTCAGCGAGCGATCCTCCCGCGCGAGGGCGTACTGGCCGTCCGCGTACAGCTCGGTCGTGGCCGGGTCGAGCGCGATTGCAATCTGCTCCCCGGCCACGTAGCCGGCGCGCTCGATCGCATTCATGACCGCCGCGATGGCGTCCTCGTTGCTGGCGAGGCTCGGCGCGTAGCCGCCCTCGTCGCCGACGGTCGTCGCGAAGCCCTCCTCGTGGAGCAGGCGGCCGAGCGCATGGAACGTCTCGGCGGCCCAGCGCAGGCCCTCGCGGTAGGTCGGCGCGCCGAGCGGCGCGATCATGAACTCCTGGAAGTCGGTCGAGTCGATGGCGTGCTTGCCGCCGTTGAGGATGTTGACGAGCGGCACGGGCAGGGTCCGCGCGCCGGCGCCGCCGAGGTAGCGGTAGAGCGGCAGCCCGACCGACTCGGCGGCCGCGTGCGCGACGGCCAGGCTCACCCCGAGGAGCGCGTTCGCGCCGAGCCGCGACTTGTTCTCGGTCCCGTCGAGCGAGATGAGCAGGCGGTCCACGCTCACCTGGTCGAGCGCATCCACGCCGAGCATCTCCGAGCGCAGGGTCTCGTTCACGTTGCGGACGGCGGCCAGGACCCCCTTGCCCCCATAGCGCCCGTCGTCGGCATCGCGCAGCTCGACCGCCTCGTGCGCGCCGGTGGAAGCGCCGGACGGCACCATGGCCGTGCCGACCGCCCCGTCCTCGAGGAAGACGTCGACCTCGACCGTCGGGTTGCCGCGCGAGTCGAGGATCTCGCGGCCGATGATGTCCTCGATCAGCGTGCTCATGCCTCCTCCTCGAACGCCTCGATCGTCGCGTCGGCCGGCAGCAGGGCGGCTACCCCGGGCAGGGTCTTGCCCTCGAGGAACTCGAGCGACGCACCGCCGCCGGTGCTGACGTGCGTCATCCGCTCGGCCAGGCCCAGCTGCTCCACAGCGGCGACCGAGTCGCCGCCGCCGACGATCGTCACGACGCCGGACGCCGAGCGCTTCGCCAGGAAACGGGCCATGCCATTCGTGCCCTCGGCCATCTGGGGCACCTCGAAGACGCCCATCGGTCCGTTCCAGAAGATCGTCTTCGCCCGCTTCAGGTGCGCCGTGTAGGCCGCGAGCGTCTCGGGGCCGATGTCGACGACCATCCTGTCCGGCGGAACGTCGCCGATCTTCACGGTCTCCGTGCGGGCGCGGTGGTGGATCTGTGGCGCCACGACCGCATCGGTCGGCAGCATGAGGCGCACGCGCTTGCGCCGCGCCTCGGCCATGATCCGCTTCGCGTTCGACAGCTGGTCCTCCTCGACGAGGCTCGCCCCGAGCGCATGGCCCTTCGCGGCGAGGAACGTGTTCGCCATGCCGCCGCCAACGAGGACGGCCTGGCAGCGCGACAGGAGCGCCTCGAGCACCTCGAGCTTGCCGGACACCTTCGCCCCGCCGATCACGGCGTGGAACGGCCGCGCCGGGCGCCGGAGGAGCCGCGTGAGCGCATCCACCTCGCGCTCCATCAGCAGGCCGGCCACCGCCGGCAGGTG
>DATKDB010000133.1:0-5226 GCA_035512895.1 Binatia bacterium
ACAGCTCGGACGAGTTACCGTCCCGGAAGCGCAGGAACGACGCGCCGAGGAAGACGAAGATGGCCGTGGCGGCGTCGCCCGCCATCAGCGCCACCCGGAGAACCATGAGGTGCCGTCGAATCATCTGTGTTGCTGCGCTCCGCGCCAAGAAGGTGCCCACGTGTGCCCCGTCGGCTGGCACAACTGTACGGCACGGCGACCCCACCCGACAATCCAACGCACGCGGCCATCTCGCCCGATGCCATTCGGTAGACTCCACGGCCTGTGAAGATTCGATCCGGCCTGAAGCTTCGGACGCGGCTCGCGCGCGCCCGGGGCGCGTTCGCGCAGCTCGACCGGCTCGACGAGCTCGACCACCTGCGACTGGCCCTCGGGCGGATCGAGGCGCGGCAGCTGAACCCGCCGGGCGCGGATCTGGCGAGCCAGGAGTTCAAGGTGTTCTCGCAGAACGGCGAGGACGGGATCATCCAGCACCTCATCCGCCGCGTTGCCATTCCGCGCAGGGTCTTCGTCGAGTTCGGTGTCGAGGACTATCGCGAGGCGAACACGCGCTTCCTGGCCGTCAATGACGGCTGGTCGGGGCTCGTCCTCGACTCGGACCCCGAGAACGTTCGCGCCATCCGCGACGATCCCGACCACTGGCGCCTGAACGTGCGGGCCGCGCAGGCGTTCGTGACGCGAGAGAACATCAACGGGCTCCTGCTCGAGCACGGCATGAGCGGCGAGATCGGCCTCCTCTCGATCGACATCGACGGCAACGACTACTGGGTGCTCGAGGCGATCGACGTCATCAGCCCGGCGATCGTCGTCGTCGAGTACAACTTCCGGTTCGGAGCCGATCGGGCCGTCGTCGTGCCCTACGACCCGCACTTCGACCGGGCCGCGGCGCATCCCTCTCGGATCTATTTCGGGGCGTCGCTGCGGGCGCTCTGCCTGCTCGCCCGAAGGAAGGGATACGAGTTCGTCGGCTGCAACTCGTTCGGCGTCAACGCGTTCTTCGTCCGCTCCGACCTCATGACCGATGAGCTCGCGCGGCTGTCGGCCGATGCCGGCTTCGTCGCGGGATCGTTCCGGGAGGCGCTGGGGGCCGATGGCAAGCCCGGCTCGCTGGACCACGAACAGGAGCGGCGCATCCTCGATGGCCTCCCCGTCGTCGAGGTGGGATAGGCCGAGCGATGGCACGCATCCTCATCGTCGAGCCGGTCGCGCAGGCCGGCCTCGACATCCTCGCCGCCGGCCACACGACGGACGTGCGCCTCGACCTGCCGCGCGACGACGTCCTGCGCGCCCTGGCCGAGGACGGGGGCTGGGACGCGCTCGTCGTCCGCTCGCAGACGCGCGTCGACGGCGAGCTGCTTGCAGCCGGGGCGCCCCGGCTCAGCGTCGTCGGCGTCGCGAGCGTCGGCACGGACCGGATCGACCTGGACGCGGCCACCCGGGCGGGCGTCATGGTCGTCAACGCCCCGACCGGCAACACGATCGCGGCCGCCGAGCACACGATGGCCCTCATGCTCGCCATGCTGCGACGGCTCGCCGCCGCGGATGCATCGGTCACCGCCGGCGAGTGGGCTCGCAGCCGGTACATCGGCGTGGAGCTGCGCGGGAAGACGCTCGGCGTCATCGGCCTGGGGAAGATCGGCAAGGCGATCGCCCGCCGCGCCGCCGCCTTCGAGGCGCGTGTCCTGGCTGCCGATCCGTATTTGACCGCCGACCAGGCGACCGAGGCGTCGGCCAGGCTCGTCGCGCTCCCGGAGCTCCTCCACCGATCCGACATCGTCACCGTCCACACGCCGCTGACGCCTCAGACGCGACGGATGATCGGATCGGCGCAGCTGGAGGCGATGAAGCCGGGGGCGTACCTCCTGAACGTGGCGCGCGGCGGCATCGTGGACGAGGAGGCGCTCGCGTCGGCACTCCGCTCCGGGCACCTCGCCGGGGCCGCGGTCGACGTGTTCTCGGCGGAGCCGATGGCGCCGGACAACCCGCTCCGCGGCGCTCCGAACCTCCTCCTCACGCCGCACCTCGGCGCCTCGACGACCGAGGCCCAGGAGCGGGTGGGCACCGAGATGGCCGAGCAGCTCGTCGCCGCGCTCGGCGGCATCACGCCACCGTACGCGGTGAACGCCCCGTCCGTGGCCGCCGACGTCGTGCCCAGGATGCGGCCGTACGTGGAGCTTGGCCGGCGCCTCGCGATCCTGGCGCGCCAGCTCGCGAGGGGATTCGACACGGTCGACCTGACGTACGCCGGCGAGATCTCGGCCCACGAGTGCGCCCCGATTCGCACGGCCGCCCTTTCCGGCCTGCTCGAGGCCGTGACCGACCAGCGGGTGAATGCCGTCAACGCCGACCTCGTCGCCCGCGAGCGCGGGCTGACGGTGCGTGAGACACGGACCGCGTCCTCGGAGCCGTGGGCATCGGTCGTTGGGCTGAGCGTCGGCCCGGCCGACGGCCCGGCAGCGGTGACGCTTTCCGGCTCGACGGCGCACGGCCGGCCGCACCTGGCCGCGCTGAACGGGTTCGCCATCGATGCCGAGCTCGAGGGGCTCATGCTCGTCACCCGCCATCACGACCAGCCCGGGATCGTCGGCGCCGTCGGGACGATCCTCTCCGACGCCGGCATCAACATCTCCTCGCTCGAGCTCTCGCGCCTGTCGGCCGGCGGCGAGGCCGTCATGTTCGTCTCGGTCGACGACCCGATCCCGGCGGACGTCCTCGCGCGCCTGCAGTCGCTCGACGGCGTCGCCGAGGTCAGGCTGGTCGAGCTGCCGAGCGGCTCGAGCCGCGGGCGGCGAGATGATGGGCAGCCCTCGATCGGCTGAGGCCGGCGACGCGAGCGCAGCCTGCTCTATCATCGGTCTCACGTGAGCACGAAGCCCTTCGCCTCGTCCGCGGACCTCGCCGCGAAGGAGGCCACGCTCGATCGGCTGGCGGACGGCGTCTTCGCCTACACCGCGCAGGGCGACCCGAACGTCGGCTGCATCGTCGGGGCCGATGCGATCCTCGCCATCGAGGCCCGCGCCACGCCGGTCATGGCCGGGGAGTGGATCGACGTTATCCGCGACCGCGTCAGCGACCTGCCGTTCGGCGACCTCGTCCTGACCCACTATCACGCCGTGCGGACGCTCGGCGCCAGCGCCTTCGGTGCGCGACGGATCGTCGCGCATGCGGGGACCGCGGCGCTTATCGAGGAGCGCGGGGAGCAGGACTGGGCCTCCGAGCAGGGCCGGATGCCGCGCCTCTTCGCCGGTGCCGAGACGATCCCCGGGCTCACCCGGCCGACCGAGACCTTCGAGGACACGATGACGATCGACCTCGGCAACCGTCGGGTCGAGCTGCGCCACCTCGGCCGTGGACACACCTCGGGTGACCTCGTCGTGTGGCTGCCCGAGGAGCGCATCCTCTTCGCCGGCGACCTCGTTGAGGCGCAGGCCGCGCCGTACATGGGGGACGCCCACGTCGCCGACTGGTCGACGACGACCCTCGACGCGGTGGCCGCCCTCGGGGCGACACAGCTCGTCGGCGGCCGCGGGCCGGTCGTGCGCGGCGAGGACGTCCTGACCGCCATCGAGGACACCCGCGCGTTCCTGCGCACGACGCTCGACGGCACGCGCGCGGTGCGCGACGCCGGCGGCTCCCTGAAGGAGGCGTTCGAGCAGGTCCACGCAAAGCTCGCCCCGCGGTACGCCGGCTTCCCGATCTTCGACCACACCATGCCCTTCAACGTGCAGCGCACGTGGGACGAGCTCGGCGGCATCGACCATCCGCGCATCTGGACCGCGGAGCGCGACCGTGAGGTCTGGGACGCCCTCAGCGACTGAGCCGCCGGTCGCCGTCATCGGTGCCGGTGCGGTCGGGCTCACGCTGGCCGGGCGGCTGGCACAGCACGGCGCACGCGTCGAGCTCTTCGAGGCGACCGCGGATCGCGAGCGCATCGGCTCGCGGGCGATCTGCATGCAGCGCGAGACGCTCGAGATCTGGGCCCGCCTCGGCGCCGGCGAGCGCGTCGCGGAACGAGGGGTCCGCTGGCGCGTCGGGCGCACGTACTTCCGTGGCCGTCAGCTGTTCGAGACCCGCCTGCCGGACCATGACGAGCACTTCCCGCCCTTCGTCAACATCAGCCAGTCCGAGGTCGAGGATCTCCTCGAGGCACGCGCGGCCGAGCTCGGCGTGCGGATCCACCGCGGGCACCGCTTCTCGGGGCTCGCCCAGGATCCCGACGGCGTCGACGCCACGTTCGAGACCGATGTCGGCGCGGTGACGCGCCGGTTCAGCCATCTCGTCGGCACGGACGGCGCCCATTCCTCGGTGCGCCACGCCGCCCGCATCGCCTTCGACGGGTACACGTTCGACGACCGCTTCCTCATCGCGGACATCCGCGCCGACCTGCCGTTCACGAGCGAGCGGCACTTCCACTTCGACCCGCCCTGGAACCCGGGCCGCCAGGTGCTCATCCATCCGCAGCCCGACGGCATCTGGCGCATCGACTGGCAGGTGCCCCCCGAGACCGATGCCGACGCCGAACGCGCGAGCGGCGGCCTGGACCGCCGCATCCGGGCGGTCGTCGGGGAGCGGACCGCGTACGAGCTCGTCTGGGTCACCGGCTATCGCTTCAGCCAGCGCGTCGCCGCGACGTTCCGCGACGGGCGCGTCATCCTCGCCGGCGACGCGGCGCACGTCATGTCACCGTTCGGCGCGCGCGGCCTCAACTCTGGCGTCGCCGACGTCGAGAACCTCGCCTGGCGGCTCGCCGCCGTCGCGCGTGGAGCCCCGGACCGACTGCTCGACGCGTACGAGGTCGAGCGACGGCCGGCGGCGCTCGCGAACCTCGCCGCCACCGACGCCACGATGCGGTTCATGGCCCCGCACGGCCTGCCACGGCGGACGTGGCGCGACCTGGTGCTGCGCATGGCGCCGCGCTCGGCGTGGTTCCGGCGGCGGGTGAACTCGGGCCGCCTTGCCGAGCCGGCGACGTACTCGGCGACCGGGCCCGAGGACGCCTCGCTGCCGCGTCACGGATCCGTCGCGCCGGACGTGCCGCTGCCGGCGGGCGAGAGGCTGCGCGACGAGCTCGGCTCGGGCTTCGTGCTGCTCGCGCCGCGGCCGCTGGGCGTGGAGCCAGCGGTGCCCGTTGTCGTCATCGGTCCCGGCTCCGTCTATGGCGACGATCGCGCCTGGCTCGTGCGCCCCGACGGGTACCTCGCCTCGAGTGCCGCGCTCGGCGACGCC